>NZ_CALMGQ010000051.1 GCF_937863595.1 uncultured Cytophaga sp. | reverse complement strand
CACTATTTAAAAGGCTTTCAAAGAACTTTTACTAACTTAGACGCAACGCTAGTGACTTTAATAATTAATTTATAAGGCGTGCTTTGTTCTACTATGGGTAGGGTAAAGCACGTTTTGCTTACAACACATTTGATTTAAATGCATTTTAATTATATGGAAATCTTATAAGAATAATTGAAATCTCTATAATATCTTCTGATTCATTTTTATTGAACTTTATAATATAAAATAAAAATTATGAAGACTAGAAAGAAAAAAAATATTCTGGAGAAGATTGTGAATTTTACATGCATAAGCCTGGGTTTATATGTTATGGTAGCCTTTTCCATCATGTTGCTTAATAACTAATAATTCAGATTTTAGAATAAAAAGGCTTTGTTGTCATTCTTATTAGATTGTTATGTGAATTATGTAAGGATTTGCTCATAAGGTGTAGTGTTCATACGTTTATAATTTAGATATTTGTATCATAATTATAATAAAATACATGAATATGAACATTAAAAGAATTTTTGGCGCAGTATTGACATTATTAGGGATTGGCTTCTTGATTTATACAGCTGTACTTTTTTCTGGAACTGGCAGTCCGGTTAAGCCTATGATTGTATATGGTGTATTGGGTTTCGTGTTCTTTCTTTCGGGTATGGGCTTAATACGTTCAATGAATGATAAAGCATAATCTTATTAATTAATATTTATCTATTGAACAATTTATAGTTCGTATGCGTATTGGGAAACGGTTATTTATTAAGACTATTTATTGTCTTATTTTTTTATCCATTGGATTAGGTGTTAACGCACAAGAAAAAAAAGAGAAGCATGAAAATGTTTTTCTACACCCCAAAAAGTTTTATGCCAAATACTTTCCAAATATAAAAATAACCTACAAACCTTCAGATTCCAATTACATAAAAGTATTTCCAAGGAATCAGATGATTGTTGGTACACAAATTTTGATACCTAAAGTCTATGCTAATTTTCAGCCCGTAGGTTTTTCACAAGCTTCTTCTAGATTTCAAACCAATATTAAGACCATAACAGGTTTTTCCTTTAGTTATAGACACGTTACAGCAGGCTTTGCCTTAAGCTTGATTCCACCTATTGGTGATCCTCCAAATTTAATTTCAACGCGTTACAGAACAGCTACTATAAAATACAAAACTCCCATTTACATACTTACCTTTAAATTTATGAAAATTAAAGGAATGACAGATGTAAATGATTTTAATTCCATTAATCCATTGCAATCTTCCTATGTTTCTAGACCTGATATTACAATTAAAGAATATCTGGTAGAAGGTATATATAATTTCAGTTGGAAAAAGTATTCCTATTTAGCTACCATGGACAATACAGAAGGACAGATTAAAAGTCGAGCTGGATTTCTAATGAAAGTAGGAGTTTACAATCAGCAATTTTTTGGTGACACGAATTTATTAAGTGTTCCCCAACGACCATATTTTACAGAGTTTAATAATGTTACTAAAATTGTAGGCTATAATATTAAGGTATCGCCCGGTGTAGGCGCTAACCTTGTTTTTAAGAAACACTTATATGCATCTATATCTATCTTTTCTCCCTTGAATTTATATGTAAATAAATTAGAGAATGGAAAGGATGATATAATTAAAAAGGAGACGAGTCTTCAGTGGGTATTGGATGGATCTATTTCCATTGGCTATAATGCGAAACGATTTTTTGCAGCCTTACATTATGACGTAGATGGACGTAACGCTGCATTTAATAGTTATGCATATAAAAGCGTTTACAACTATATAAAACTAGATATTGGCTACCGATTCAATACACCAGTTGTAATAAAGAAATTTTATAAAGACACCATGCCCCCTGGTATGTGAGTTTAATTTATTTTTATTTTACAAATTGAAATTTTATAATATTTTTTTAATTATATGTAAGCCTAGATAATTTCAATGCTTTATTTTTGAAATATAAATTATTTCAACTTAAAGCTAACAAATTATGGAAACTCAAAACACAAACAATTCCAACAAATCAAATCGTAAATTATTAACGGGAATGTTTTCTGATCGTGAAAGCACAGAATCTGCTTACAATAATTTACATGAAAGAGGGTATTCAAAAGAAGACATACATTTATTAATGTCTGAAGACACGCGTAAAAAACAGTATGCAGACACCGATACAGAAATCGGAACTAAAGCCGCAGAAGGTTTGGGTAAGGGATCTGCAATTGGTGGCACTGTAGGAGCTATTGCAGGCGTCATTGCTGCTATTGGAACTAGTTTAGTAATTCCAGGATTAGGTTTAGTAATTGCTGGTCCTCTTGCTGCTGGTTTAGCAGGTGCAGGTGCTGGTGGTGTTACAGGTGGTATTATTGGTGCATTAGTAGGGGCAGGTATTCCTGAAGAACGTGCACGCATTTATGAAGATGGAATTAAAAAAGGAAATGTAGTTGTAGGAGTTCATCCTCGCAATGATGAAGATGAAGCTTACTTCCAAAATAATTGGAAAAAATATCATGTTCAAGACGTACAACATTAATTTTAATTCGCATACATCAATTAAAAATAAACCAATATTACTTTAAATAATACATTTATGAAATTAACGATAAATTACTTCATCATTTTATTATCCTGTTTATTATTAAACTCATGTAGTGTAGTAGGAGGCATATTTAATGCAGGAGTGAATGTTGGTATTTTCATATCTGTATTATTTATTGTTTTAATATTATTTGTTGTATTCAAATTAAGAAAGAAATAAATACTATATATATAAACGAGTTACATTATGGCTAAGAAATCTCCTACTACAAAAGTTACATCTAAAAAGGCTGCTAAAAAAACTTCAAAAAATAAAATAGATAGTTCCTCTATTCAAGAGTCTCAATTAATGAAGTTATTCGAGGATGAACTAAAAGATATATATTGGGCTGAAAAAGCGCTGACTAAAGCAATTCCCAAAATGGTTAAAAATGCTACATCTCCAGACTTGAAAACGGCTTTGGAATCTCACTTACAAGAAACTCTTGTTCATGTTACAAGATTAGAAAATGTTTTTGGATTGTTAGGTAAGAAACCTGCTGCTAAAAAATGTGAAGCGATGGCAGGTTTGATAGAAGAAGCTTCTGAAATAATGAAAGATTGTGATAAAGGTGCCATGAGAGATGCAGGTATTATTTCTGCAGGACAAAAAGTGGAACATTATGAAATAGCCTCCTATGGTACTCTATGCCAATTCTCTAAAACACTTGGATTGGGTGAAGCTAAGAAGATTTTGGGTTTGACATTGAATGAAGAAAAAGGGGCTGATAAAAAGCTTACTGAAGTTGCAGAGGCTTCAATTAATTTAATGGCTGCGCATCAAAAAGCATAAGTTAATATTTAATGTCGTTTAGTTAAGCAAATTAACTACACAGGCTAGCTGTTGTTGGTGTTTCCGCCAGATCAAATCAATGATAATGATTAATAACAACGCGGTGCACCAACAACTGAGTGACTAATTGTTGGTGCACCGCGTTTTATTTGTGCATTAAAATAAAGTAGCGTTGGCGGAAACACCAACAATAGCCCCCTTAACTAAACGACATTGAGTTAATATTTAATAAAAAAAAAACCAGTTGAAGGAATTCCATCAGCTGGTTTTTTTATGAGGGTTAGGGTTTGTTTCAAAAAATATACGTACTCGTAATTATACAACTATTGTCTAAAATCGTACAATAGTTTGCTGTTTAATCCATGTACATTTGTATTATTCAAAAGCAAAAGGCTTTTGATTTAAATTGATTTAAGATATAGTATACAAGGAAAAGAAATTCAATAACATTATTTCTAACAGGTTTTGCCGATTATGAGTATATGTACCTTGCAAATGGTGCTCGAGACAAGCAACCGTTACTTTGCCAGCTTAGTAATTTCAAACAATACTACAGAATCGTTTTTCTTTTCTTGTATACGAACAAATATAGGATGATAATCTGTAAACTTATCATCCTCTCATTTCAACCAGTTGCTCTCACGTGAAAACTTTTATGGTTTACTACTAACATGAAAGTAGTTCAATGTGTTGCATTTTATAATTATAATTAGTTTTATTTCTTTTCAATAGAAATTGTATGTACTACTATTAAAAATCTTTTTAAAACATAACCAGCTAGGGAAATAAGCCACTAGAACATAACGTTCTCTTGGCTTATTTCATTTATGTGAATTGTCTTTATATTGAATTTCTTGTACCAGAAAAAAAGATAGATGTATTTCTGACTTTGCTATTTTGAATCAGCATAATTTGCAAATCGAATCAGGTTGCATACACTAAACGTCTAAAATAATTTTATTAATACTATGTTGGGAAATCCTGATAAAATGTCCCTTAAGACTTTGAAAACAACAATTGATTGTCTCTAAAGTAATTTTAAATCTTCATTTCGTGATTTGGAAATTCCTCACTAAGGTGATTATTGAAAAAAAATGGTATCAGTTGTATAGTTTTTTGGCTTGATACTCCATTTTTTTAGTAAATTTGATGTTGTATTACATTATAATTGATAAGATACCTGTTTGTTTGATTTACATTTAGTGGTGCTAAAAAAGGCAATACATTATCATTTATATATATAATTCTTTTTAAATCGTTGATTTATATTAGGTTGAAAAATATTTTATGAAAGCATTTTCAAGTATTCAAGATTCTTTTTATTCAAAAAAAGAACAATACAATTTTATTGAACGATTTTACATCAGTCTTATACGGGATGAACGTGATTTGCCTTTTGTAAAACTTACTGTAACCATCCTTTTAACGATGATTCCCTTGGGGATTTTCTTATATGTGCCTGGTGTGCCCACGTGGCTTTGGTGGACAGTTGCAACGGTATATTTCTTTTTAAATAATCTGTATTTTAAAGGTCCCTTCGGACTTATGTTGCATTGCACCTGCCACATTAAATTGTATAAATTTAAATACGATAAACTCAACCTTGTTTTACCTTGGTTTGTAGGTTTGTTCTTCGGACAAACTCCAGAAACTTATTTCAGTCACCATATTGGGATGCACCACATCGAAAACAATCTGGAAGAAGATGAAAGCAGTACTATGGCCTATCAGCGCGATAGCTTTCGAGATTTCTTGAAATATTTTGGTTCGTTTATGTATCGCGGGTTGCTTGATGTTTCTATGTATTTCAGTAGAAAAAATCGTGAAAAATTAATGGTTAAAATAATCCGTGGTGAAGTATTGTATTTTATTATGTGTGTAGGCTTATGTTTTCTAAACTGGCCGGCTACTCTTGTTGTATTTATTTTACCACTCATAATATCGCGTTTTATTATGATGCTTGGCAACTGGACACAACACTCATTCATAGATGCAGCTGATCCGGGTAATCATTATAAAAATAGTATTACTTGTATCAATACTAAATACAATAAAAAATGTTGGAACGATGGCTACCACATCAGTCACCACGTTAAACCAACCATGCACTGGACAGAACACCCAAATCATTTTTTAGATAATTTGCCAAAGTACAACACCAACAACTCCATTGTATTTGATGGGATCGGTTTCTTAGAAGTATTCATTTATCTTATGAGAAAACGCTATGATAAACTGGAGTATCATTTTGTAAACATTAACAACCAATATGCTTCTGGCGATGAAGTTATAGCATTGATGAAACTTCGTACGAAGAAGATAGAAGTTAGTGGGCAGTAGTTTTAAAGTTTTCAGTGGTCAGAAATAGTAGGTATAAAGTACTTATTATGGAGTACAAAGTAAAAGTATACTAGCGCAAGCATTCGGCTTGTACTTATCAATAAAAAACAACAATTAGTAAGAGTTTATAAACAGGAAAAGACGCACGAAGATATGTGAGTCTTTTCCTGTTTTAAACCAAAATATTCTCGATTTTAATACAGTTGTACTTTGAAGATAGTAAAACAGGTTAAGAACAGATTTTATCATTCTCTTTGATCAGCATCTATTACATCAAAATCCACAACCTCAGAAAGCAAAATGGTTTCAGCTGGTTGTATCTCTTCCCACTTTTCCTCAAACACTTCTTCTCCACTTTCTGCTTGTTGGTTGATATTCACTCGTACTAATTTCTTTTTACTAAGGAAATTAATACTCACTTCTCTATTCACTACCGGACCTCTATTATCACTTGCATCATAGCCAATTAATTCAAAATCAAATCCATTAAATCGAAAAGTATACGTCCAATAGCCATATCTACCATGCGAGAAATGAATCCTTATATTATTGTTTTTTGATTCCATCCACAATTCAGGCGCGAAGTAAACGCCGCCATCTTCATTTTCCGAAGAAAAGCAATCGTAGTTTTTACTTGCCAAGGTATATCCTTCTGCTTGTTTAAAAAGCACGATGATTCCCCGACGATTTCGATCTACTGTCCAATTATAATCGTTAACGATCACATTCGCTGCATCAACCTTTTTAATGGTGATTATACAATCCGTTAATTCATCTTTGTTTAAATCACCATAAGTTACTTCGTTGATGTTGTATCCTATAGGTATAAAAGGAGCAAGTGTGTCATTACGAATGATGGTAGGAATTATTATTTTCGGTTCTACTTCCTCAATCAATTCTGTGCTTGCAGCAGTTTCGGGTATTTGAGTTTGCGTGACTTCCTGTTGTTGAACAGCTTTCTTTTCGCAACCAAGTAGAAACAATAAAAATAGGGGGATGAAAAAGATTGTACGCATCGTTATTTTTATGTGAGTTGTTTAAATAAATTATAACATTAATTTCGCAGTCAAACTATTTTTTCTCCTTTAAATTCTTCTTGGTAATTTCTTTTTCTCCGTTTTTTACGCGGCGTTCTAATTTCTTGATATCTTCTTCTGCGGGTAATTCTTCTGGTTTGATGCCACTCTTGCCTAACAGATTCCTAATTTCAGAATTGTTTTTGATGTGTTCTTTGGTAATTTTACTTTCCCCTTTAAGTTCATTTTTCTTTACATTAAAATTGGTGATTTCAGTAGCCAATTGTTTCGCTGTAATGGTAATCGTGGGTAAAAAATCTGCTAGTGGCCTGTTTTCTTTAATCCCCAACTTACGTTTCATGTCCGTGGTGTTGTAGCCACCAAATAAAGCCCCATCGCCTTTGCTTCGAATATTGGCAAAGCCTTTCATATCTACGCCACGTTCAAAAATGTTTTTAGATAATTCCGTTTCTGTAGCAGCTAATTTTTGGCGTGCCTGTAAACGTTCCATCAATTGGATGCGTTCTTCTAATAATTCCTGCTTACGTGTTTGAATTGCAAAGTAACTTTGCGCAAAAGCAATTTGTTCTTTCTTTGGATCTCCGTTTTGTGCGATCAAGTAACAACCATAACGGGTGAGCATTATATCGTCAACTTCACGTTGGCCACCTTTGCCTAAATCGATCATTTTGTTGACGTCAACGAAATGATCAGAGACCGCTTCATTAGTGGTTTCGCAGCTTTCTTTTGCTTTGTTAATGGCATTGTTAAAATTACGCCAATCGGTATAACCTAATAGTTCTTGCAATTCCCGAGCGAGCCAATAATCGATGCCGTCTTCCTCGTATGCGTATTCTTCAAATAGTTTGTTTAATTTGGTGATTGTCTCTTTTTCCATAGCGGTGTTTTGTGTTAAAAATTTTGTTGGTTGAAAAATAATCCTTTAGCTGGTCTAAAGGTACATGTTTTGAAACTAAAAAAGAATTGATAAATAAAATAATTGTATTAAGGTTTAAGTCCTCAAATGATTGATACGTTGTATTTTTTTGATGCGATAGCAAACATATTGCGTACATATAGTATTGTTTTCTTTAGCATTTGTACCTAATTGGTCTCAGAACATTTCGTTGACGTCAACGAAATGTTCTGAGACCTGCTTTTACCGATCTTTCCTGTTGTTGATGCACCAGCTTATATTAATCATTTTCTTGAAAAGCTTACTATAATTGCCCTAGACAAAACATTTAACAACTATTTTAAAACACCTTTCTGGGCTTGATTCATTCACACTTCTTCCGAATATTTTTTCACAGCTTTATTCAATCTTCTTTTGATGCTGCCCGAAAGTTTTTTCGGACTCATAACTTTTATGCTTTCACCGAAGCCAAGAATTTCGCGTTCCAATTCAAAATTCAATACCACATCTATTCGGATCAGAATGCCCGTTTCATCTTGCTTTAATAGCGCTTGTGAAGGATGGATGGGTTTCGTCAATACATAAGGTGCATTGTAGGTGTCTACATGTAAAATAACCTTGCTGGGACGGTCTTTTTCAGATTTGGTGACACCAACTAGATCATCAAAGTAGCGTTCGAAATTTACGCCCGTATGTTCTGCAAACCTTTCATTGGACAGTTCCTGAAACTCGAGGATTCTGTCCAGCGCAAGTGTCATTAGCTGTGGTTTTTTCTTCGGCTTGCAGATCAGAAACCATCGGTTGCGGTATTCTTTTAACAGGTAGGGATAATAGATCTGCTGACTCGCTTCGTTTGCCTTAAACGATTTGTATTCGATTAGTAAGGCGCGTTCGTGTAGTATTGCCTGGTACAAAGGATTGATGTGCTGAATCCCTTTCAATAATTTATTGGTTTCGAATTGTATGCAGTTCTTACTTTGCTTGGTTGACTTGTTTAAATTGTTTTCAAGTCGGGTGATGAGGTCACTCATCTCATCAAAATAACTGAAGCCGTTTAAATGCTTTAATACACCCACTACTTCTTTCATTTTTTCAACATCCGCATTGTTGATGGGCGTATTGGAAATGCTGTATGCTGCGTCTTCGTAGGTATAGTATTTCTTGTCCTGTACAACAATAGGCGCGTTGTAGCCAATCTTGTCGCTGCGCATTAGCTGAATGTCTGCCTGAATGGTGCGCTTGGATACACCGCTTTCAATGCCTTCGTATTCGTAGAGCGCATTGGATACGTGTTCAATCAAATCGTCCAGTGTCCATTTACGGAATCTGTTTTTCAAACATTCGTCGATGGATTTATAGCGGATTAAAGCAAGTTTATTGGCAGACATAACAAGCGTGTTTGATTGTAAAGGTAAAACTATCTGTTGTCTACGCAATACATCTGCGCAGATATAGTAATACGTGCAATAGAATGAAAATTATTTTACTGAACAGTAGTCTTTTATATATTTTATTGAAAATAATTTTTACTGCGCAGTTCGGCTGCATGCTTGTCCTGCAATTTTGTTTTATCAAAAGCAACAAAATAAGTTCTTTGAAACAAGCGGTCAAGCAAACGTTACTTCTAACATTCCAAAACGTACACGTGTGCCATTACCGCTTATTAAAATACATGAGGCAGTAGCTCAGTGGTTAGAGCAAGAAAATGTGTTGCAATTACCGCAGGTCCATTCAGACGTACTTCAAATCGGGTCGACGTTCTTCGGAACAAGCTGGTTCAAATCCGGCATCGTCTGAAAATTATCCGCGTCAAGTAATACATACTTCATCATTGGTTATCTGGGTCGCCGGTTCGAATCCGGCCTGCCTCACAATGCTGGTCAAATGTACGTTATTTCTGAGCTCCACTCTTTATGAAAAAAACGTCCACCATTACCAGTTTATCTGGAACAATAGCTCAGTTGGTAGAGCAGCGGACTGAAAATCCGTGTGCGTCGGTTCAATCCCGGCTTGTTCCACACTAACGGTCCATTCAGACTTATTTCAATTGGCACCTGCAGGTTCGAATCCTGCCTTTATGTAGTCTGAAAATTACCGGTATAAAATAAGGTCACGTGTTTCTTATTTCAAACTTGTTTAAAACTAGAAACACAATTATCTGAATTTAAAATTAAAAAAAATGAAAACGGAATTACTAAAAGTAAGTGTGCGTCAGCAGGCAATTTTTGTTGCGGATGCAATTGTGGTAAACACATCCATCGGCATGACCGATACAACGGCAACTTTAGTGGCGAATGCTGCCCAGCTTGGTTTTGCATTTTCGGAACCCTTACTGCATGCCTTAAATGGTGTAAGTCCTGTATATAAACTGGAAATACTGGACTATTTAAAAACGCTAGCAGGTGTTGAGAAGAACTGGACTCCGCTGGTAAAAGGCTGGGATGTTCCTACAGATGAGACGGTGCTGGATCATATCCTTACGCTCTGGGCTACAGTATTCAAATCTAAAACCGGTACAACATTAGCCTGTGGACATACCATACCGAACGATACATTTCCATTGGAAAGATATAACGGCTGTCCGTTTTGCGGAACACCCTTTACGTTTGGGAAGATCGAAAACATGAATCAAGGTAGCAAGCTGAACGTAATGGACTTGTGGACAACAAAAGAGTTGATAGCCTACTACGAAGATCTGTTGAAATCGAAAACCGCCCTAGATGCAACACAGGTAGATAGCCTGAAAATACTGCTGCATGTGTTGCCCTTACCCGTTGTCGAAATCAAAATGAAAGAAACAATCATGCTGGTTGTGGATCAGATGATGGCAGTAAAAGAAGGCGCCAAAGCACAGATGTATTTTCAGACACCTGCCGATATTTTGCGTTACCTATGGTTTAAGCATACAGGTTTTATGCAGATTGTAGAGCCTAAAACCATCCTTAAAAAAGCCCTTAAGAATCATACGAATTTGAATATCGGATTAGATGCAGGCGCAAAGGTAAAGCTAGATGCTGCGGCTGCATTGAAATTAAAATACAGCAGAAGTGAATCTGCAACAGTTGCTTCGTGGTTGAATAATCTTGAACTGAATGTTGAAACATGCTGCGAGATCATGCATCCCAAAAGAGGCATGTGGGTACGCATGATTCGCGCCTTGCGATTGGCGGAGTACAGCAAGCGAAAAGGATTTGAGAAACTGGCAACATTGTTGGATGTATTCTACAACCAGACATACACCGTATGGCAAGGGGAAGTAAACCGCTACCGACTACGTGTAGATGCGGAGCACACATTTACCTTGCTGAAGCAAAGACCGGGATTGTTTGCACGTTCCTTGTTTGCAAACATGCTGTGGTTTGGTGCAGAAAAAACAGTTGCGGCATTTAAAGAAGTAGCCGATAAAGTGCCTGCACGTTTGCTACTGACATTGAACATGTATGCCAACGATTATTTCGATGCAGATGCCACACGTAGCATTAAAACATTGGGCGGAACAACCAAGCGCATTGGGCCGAATCAATTGATTGCGATGTATGATGCGCAGCAGCTAGAAGGAATGAAAGTGCTGATCGAAGATTTGTGTATTGCTGTGATGAGAAATCGTTTTGCAACGGTAAAGACCGATAGCAAAACCATGTACATTGATCCGCTCTTATTCAATATGCCTCTTTCCATTGGTGTACGAAGTGACACCTTGCAGGATGTACCGGTTGCATTGATGGGAACACGTTTTCCAGTAGAAGGTAATACCGTTCGTTTGTATATGCAATGGGGTAAAGGCCTAGCGACGCAACATTTGGATATGGACTTGAGCTGTATGATTGCGTATGAAGAACGTCTTGAGATTTGTTCCTATAGCAATTTAGTAGCAACAGCTTGTAAGCATAGCGGTGACATCAGAAGCATTCCGGATAAAATTGGTACGGCTGAATATATCGACATCAATACGACTGAATTGAAACAAAAGAATGCGAAGTATGTAACGTTTACCTGCAATGCATACAGCAACGGCACGATTACGCCCAACTTGGTTGTAGGCTGGATGAACAGCAAACATCCGATGCAGATTTCTGAAAGAACAGGTGTGGCCTATGATCCGTCTTGTGTACAGCACGAAGTACGTATTGTACAAAACGCAGCCAAAGGGCTTGTGTTTGGTGTGCTGGATGTAGAAGCGAATGAAATCATCTGGTTGGAAATGACCTTCGGCGGACAAGTTATTCAGAACTTAGATTACAAAGGTGTACAGGCTTTGCTGAAAAAACTGAAAAGCAGATTCAACATAGGCGCCTTGTTGTCTGTAAAAGCAGAAGCTCAAGGATTGACTCTTGTCGATGATATCTTACAGGCAGATGAAGTATACGATGCTGCATGGGCAATGAATACTGCTGCTGTAACACAGTTGCTGGTAGATTAGAGTAGAAGAGATAATATAAAATAGTTGCAACACCCTATAAGCAAGTAGAATATATGCCATATTTTATTTAGCTTATAGGGTATTAAATATTTATAGAAATGAATGATTTAATTATACAAAAGCTAAGGCAAACAGAACACGAACAACAGGTAATCGTTCTGCATGCAGTGGAATCAGGAAGTAGGGCTTGGGGCTTTGCATCTCCGGATAGTGATTTTGATATACGATTTATATACAAACATCCTACGGATCATTATTTAAATTTGTGGGATAAACCAGATGTGATTGAATTTATGACCAGCGAAGATCTAGATGGTTCGGGATGGGATCTTGCAAAAACTTTGAAACTACTTGCTAAGTCAAACGGTTCGTTGCTTGAATGGCTCTTTTCTAAAGACGTATATCTGCAAAATGATGTGTTTTTGAATCAGATGCAATTCTTAGCGAAAGAATGTTTTTCTCCGGTAGCTACCGCGCATCATTACCTTAGCACAAGCCTAAATTTTGTGGAAGCTTGTCAGCAAGAAAACGTAAAACTCAAGAGTTATTTCTATGCCTTGCGTGCTGCACTGGCTGCAAAGTGGATTGTTGTATACAATGAAATTCCTCCTGTGGCCTTTGCAGAGCTTTTGCCTTTGGCGCCAGCAGCTATTCAGAAAAGAATCACACAGCTGCTGGAAGTAAAAATGGAACAGAATGAAATGTATTTGCATCCTAAAGATGTTCGTGTTTCAGATTACCTTACAACCTTGATTCAATACAATAAAGAACATGCACCGAAACTACGTGCGGGTAAAAATATGCACGCAGCACTGGAAGCATTTTTTGTAGAGGAAGTAAAAAAATAAACAACTATGAATGCATTAACGATAGACATGTTGCGCGAACAAAACCTGATTTTGTTTGAAGCAGTGAGTGGGAGTAGGTCATTTGGTTTAGCAACACCGACTTCGGATACTGATATCAAAGGCGTATTTTATCTTCCCGAAGATCACTTCTTTGGGCTTGAGTATACAGCACAAGTAAGTAATGAAACCAATGATATTGTTTTCTATGAATTGGGACGGTTTGTTGAACTGCTTTTGAAGAATAATCCGAATATACTGGAGTTGCTGGCATCGCCAGAGGATTGTATTCTATACAAACATCCAATCATGGAGCAACTTCAGTTGAACGATTTTCTTTCTAAACTCTGCAAAGATAGCTTTGCAAATTATGCCATTACGCAGATAAAAAAGGCGCGTGGTTTAAATAAGAAAATGGTAAATCCCGTTCCAAAAGAACGAAAAAATATTCTGGATTTCTGTTTTATTTTGAATGGCAATGATTCGATTCCATTGAATCATTGGCTCGTAACAGAAAATTACAAACAAGAAAATTGTGGTTTGGTTGCTATACCCCATTCAAAAGGGGTATATGCATTGTTCTACACGTCTCTTGGATCTTATAAAGGGATTATGCGAAAAGAAGATGCAAACGAAGTATGTCTTTCGAGTATTACTAAGGAAGAAAAATCTGTTGCCTACTTGTTTTTCAATCAAGAATCCTATTCAAGCTATTGCAAACAATATAAAGAATATTGGGACTGGATGGAGCTGCGAAATGATGCACGTTATCATACAAATATGCAGCACGGACAAAATTACGATTCAAAGAACATGATGCATACCATAAGATTGCTACAAACTACAGAGCAGATCTTTGCAGCAGGTATTCTGAATGTGCGTGTAGATAACCGAGAAGAATTGTTGTCTATTAAGAAGGGGGTATGGTCGTACGAAGAAATCCTTGCGAAAGCAGAAACCTTGATTCAATCCATCGAACAGGTATTTCAACATTCAAACATACAAGACTTGCCAGACACAAAAAGTGCTGAATACATACTGATAACCATGCGAAAGGAAATTTATTTCAAGAATTTTGAAAAATAAATTCACTACGCAGATATGTTGCGCACATGTGCTTTTCCTTTGTATTATAAATTAAATGAGAAAAACAATGAGCACTCAAATTAACGGAAACGACCTAATCGAGATTGGGTATAAAGAAGGAGCGATTTTAGGGGCAGCCTTAAAGATTAATAAAAAGAGAACAGGCTATAACCGCGAGGATATGCTGGTGCATTATAAACGTATATTGGAAAATCCTGCAGCATATCTAGATAATAAGGTATTTGGCAAATTAGCTACGGCTATGATCGAAGAAGCCAATGCCCCAGTAAAAGAAGTAATCGCGTTAAACGAACAGCCTGTTGTTTATGCTATTTTCGGAATAGAACATATTGAAGATGGAGCGAAAGCACAGATGGACGTGGCCATGCGATTGCCTGTAACCGTTGCTGGTGCCTTGATGCCCGATGCACATCAGGGTTACGGTTTACCAATCGGAGGGGTGCTTGCTACTAAAAATGCAATCATTCCTTATGGCGTAGGCGTGGACATCGGTTGTAGAATGGCCTTGACGGTGTTTGATATTCCGGAGGCACATTTCTACGCGAACGAAGACATGTACAAAACAGCCTTGATTAAACATACCAAGTTTGGCGCGGGGCATGGCTTCCACGGACAATACAAGGCAGATCATGCAGTGTTGGATAGCTCGGACTTTAATGCAACCCCTTTTATAAAACAACTGCACGATAAAGCGTATTCGCAATTGGGATCTTCCGGTGGTGGAAACCATTTTGTGGAATGGGGGATTATTGAGTTTGATGCACGTGATGCAGCATTGAATATCGAGAAAGGTAGATATCTCGCCTTGCTGACACACTCCGGTTCACGTGGCTTCGGTGCTACAATTGCGGGTCATTATACGCAATTGGCCAAGTCGCTGTGCAACCTGCCGTTTGAAGCTAAGAATCTTGCCTACTTGGATTTAAACTCCGAAGCCGGACAAGAATACTGGATTGCAATGAACTTAGCGGGCGATTATGCTTCTGCTTGTCATGAAGTGATTCACAACAAGCTTGTACAAGCAATTGGCGGAAACGTATTGGCTAAAGTAGAAAACCACCACAACTTTGCGTGGAAAGAGATCTGGAAAGGCGAAGAGGTAATTGTACACCGTAAAGGTGCAACACCTGCAGGTAAAGGCGTTATGGGCATCATTCCAGGCTCTATGACGGCACCAGGTTTTCTTGTACGCGGAAAAGGGGAGGAACATGCAATCAATTCTGCGTCGCATGGTGCCGGTCGTCAGATGAGCAGAACAAAGGCTATACAGAATATTACGCCGCTAGAAATGAAAGCGATCTTAGCAGAGAATAATGTAAGCCTGATTGGTGCAGGTCTCGACGAAGCCCCAATGGCCTATAAAGACATCCATAAGGTGATGGCTGCTCAGACAGAACTGGTTGATGTGGTTGCGAAGTTTACACCCAAAATGGTGCGTATGGCCGATGACGGAAGTAAGGAAGATTAACAAAAAAAGTCTCGCAGATGAAGCGAGACTTTTTTTGTGTTTTTATTTTGGAATATTATTTACACAAACAAATAATCTGTAACACGATCTATGTTTTCAATAAGGATTTTTCAATCGCATCTTCCATATTTTCATACCAAAACAAATCCTCTTCGGGTTTAAATCCAAGTTTGGTTAATAAGCCTGTAACGAGCATGATCCAAAGTATGATCGCTGAGAGGGAAAAGTTTCTTAAGCTAAACACAAACTTTTGTTGCTCGGCAATAAGCGTACCTGCTGCATTTTTTTCCAATGTATAGATTGATGTATTTTTTATTCCTGCTTGGTAGCGTACTGTTTTAAAATAACTATAGGGTGTTATTTTTTTGATTGTATTTTTTACGATGTCTCCTTTGCAGCTTTCACCTGTATGTATTTCTTTCCAAGAATGATTCTTTTCTAGTTTAAAAGACGAATCGATTTCATTGTAATAACATTGATTCTTTTTAAAACCGTTGTTTCGTATCGGGTCTATTAATAATTCCCATATCTGTTCAGGTTCGTATTTGCTTTGAAAGCAAAAGGTTGTGCTGGTGTATTTTTTGCTGGTTTGCATGGGTTGTATTGTTTAAAATCAGTCGTATTTAAAAGGTATTATCGTACTAAAATTTAGTCAACGGTTTTGTATAAGTAATTACCTACCTGTGGAGATTTGTAAAAATAAATACATGATAAATAAAATTAGCAACCATAGAATAGCAAAAATTACGATACGTCCAATTATAAATAAAAGCTCACTGTGTGTGCTAGTTTTTTTTGATTGAAAAATAATTCCTTAGATCTTGTAAAGCTACGATTTTTGAACCTAAAAAAGGAACGGATTATTGAAATAATTGAATTTTAATTTTAAATCTCGAACGACTGATAATTAGTTTTAGGTAATCAAATATTAAGCAGAACGGGTAAGCAATATGTCATCTTGTGTTCGTTCAGCAGCTGAACCAATTCAGACCATTTTGTTGACGTCAGCAAAATGGTCTAAAGCCTCGTCATTATTGGTTTGTAAGATTTTTATTCGTTAGAAGTGATCTATTTGAAACGATGAGATTGCCTTGCTTCGGTTTTAACGTATAGTTACGTTGGATCATTTTGTTGACGTCAACGAAATGATCAGAGACCTCTATAATACCACGCCTACAATAATGCCCCTATAATAATGCCCCTATAATAATGTCACCCCTTCGGGGTTGGGGTGATGGTATGTTTGTTATAATATGTTGCCGTTGGTGTTTAACACCAACCCCGAAGGGGTGACATTATTATAGAGGTGATATTATTATAGAGGTGATATTATTATAGAGGTGATATTATTATAGAGGGATGACATTATTATAGAGGTGGTATTATTAGAGGGTGACATTATTATAGGGTAGCATTATTATAGAGGTGGTATCATTATAGAATGCAAAACGTAAACCGATACACCAACGCAACCCCGAAGGGGTGACATTATTATAGAGGGTAGCATTATTATAGAGGTGGTATTATTATAGAATGCAAAACGTAAACCGATACACCAACGCAACCCCGAAGGGGTGATATTATTATAGAGGGTGGAATTATTATAGGAACGATATCCATTCAATAACACCAGAGCAACCCCGAAGGGGTGACATTATTATAGAGGGTGACATTATTATAGAGGGTGATATTATTATAGGGTGACATTATTATAAGAGCCTCGATAACCTACGCCATCATGCCTATTTCGAACACATTTACAAATTCCTTCATTTTAGCGATGATGCGATCACCAATAACTCTGGCTTGCAAGATGCTTGGTCTGTTGTCTAAGCACAGTAAAACCTCGTCTTTGATGGGTTCTCGGCCGCTGTAGATGTACGCATCTATTAAAGCTTTGAATTGGAGGGTGTCTAAGTGTTCGTCTTCGCAGAGTTTGCCTAAGGCCAACACTTTTTGATCTTGCCAAAATTTCTCGAACTCTTCTTCAATGGCGTCGCCATCTTTTATGTAGGGTAGGTTTTCGTCAATGAATTTCTGAATCAATTCTCTTTTGCTTCTCAATACAATATCGCCACCCAACAAGTCAATAATGGCTTTACGCTGGGCTTTGGCTTCTGAGGTATGGGCGCCTTTCAGATTCGAAATTAATTTTAAGATGTACGCCACATTGATTTGATCGCGGTGTATCAACTCCAATTCAAAATCAATATCATCTAAGATGGAAGTTTTTTGTTTTTGTGTATCGCGGCTTACTTTATCGTGAAGGTCTAAATATTTGGATTTATAATCTTCAAATTCTTGCTCGTCGATCGCGATATCTGCCCAATCAAAATCGGTGTAGGATTGCAATACATTCATTGCACGCAATAATTTCCGAAACGCTTGTACAAACAAGGCTTCGGCGGTTTCGCTTTCTAAATCATCTACGCTTTGGTGGGTGGGGGTAATTTCGCGTAAGGCTGTTAAGGCTTCATCCAGTTTTTCGGCAATTTTTTCATAGTCGGGTAGGGTTACCACGTCTATCGCATCTTTGTTGGAGAACAAGGTGATGGCTTCGTCGGTCGCCTTTTTAAGGTTTCTAAACGCTAAAATATTTCCTTGGGATTTCTGCTCGCCTAGTATTCGGTTGGTTCTTGAATAGGCTTGAATCAAACCGTGTTGCTTCAAGTTTTTGTCAACGTACAAGGTGTTTACTTTTTTTGCATCAAAACCGGTTAGCATCATATTTACTACAATCACAATATCCAAGCGGTCTTTGGCATCATTAAAGTTTTCTTTCTCGCGCTCTTTCAACCGGCGACTGATGTCTTTAAAATAGAATTCAAACAGTTTGGAATCTTTGGTAGTAAAACTACCGTCATACATTTGGTTGTAATGCCCAATATAGGTTTCTAATTTATCCCGACTGTGCTTGGAGCCATAGGGGATAGCAGGCTCGGCTGCGAGGTCATATTCAACATCGGCAGGTATGAAATCTTGTGCTTCTTCTGAATCTTCGTTGGTACCAAAAGTAAAAATGGTGGCAATGCGCAAGTCGTGTAGTTTTGCTTCTTTTTTCTGTTGAAAAAGATCGTAATACTGCACTGCATTGTCGATACTGCTTACTGTCAACAAAGCGGAATACTGTTTGTTGAACGTTTTCTGATCGTGGTAAGCGATGATGTAGTCGACAATTTTTTCGATGCGTTGGGGCGAATCCAACACTTCTTGTGTGTCGATTTCTTCTACTTCAATATCAATAAAGGACTTACTTTTATTTTTGTATTTCCCCACATATTCAATCCCAAAACGCAACACGTTTTCGTCTCGTATAGCATCGGTGATTACATATTTATGCAAACAATTGCCAAATAAATCTTTGGTGGTGCGTTTCCCGAATGCGTTTTTAGAAGCATTTTCGGCAAATATGGGTGTGCCGGTAAAACCGATCAGCTGACTGTTATCAAAAAACTTGGTGATGCGATCGTGGGTTTCGCCAAATTGCGAACGATGGCATTCGTCAAATATGAATACAATTTTCTGATGGCGTAGGGCTTCTATGCTGTGTTTGAAGCGATCCGAAACGGCATTGTTTAATTTTTGTATGGTTGTTAAAACCAGTTTGGTATTGTCGGTTAATTGCTTTACCAAAGACTGGGTATTGTCGGTTACATCAACGCTGTCTTTTTTGAATGCGTTGAATTCGTTCATTGTCTGATAGTCTAAATCTTTACGATCGACTACAAAAACAACTTTGTGTACCTCGGGCAAGCGCATCAAAATCTGACTGGCTTTGAACGAAGTTAATGTTTTTCCCGAACCGGTGGTGTGCCAAATATACGCGTTGTCGCTTGTTTGCTTTACTTGCTGTATAATGGCTTCGGTTGCAAAATATTGGTAGGGGCGCAGCACCATCAGCACCTTGTGGGTTTCATTGATGACGATATACTGCGCAATCATTTTGCCCAAATGGCTGGGGTTTAAAAACGCTGCCGCAAAGGCTTTTAATTCGGTGATGTTTTTATTCTGGGCATCTGCCCAAAAGAAGGTTTGTTTAACCGATTGCAGTTTGTTGTTGGCCAAATATTTGGTGTTGGCGCCGTTGCTAATAACAAACAATTGCACGTACTGAAACAAGCCGTGTGTGCTCCAAAACGAATGGTTTTGGTAACGGTTGATTTGGTTAAAGGCTTCTTTGATTTCGATGCCCGAACGTTTGAGTTCTATTTGTACCAAGGGCAAACCATTCACCAATAGGGTTACATCAAAACGGTTTTTGTACGAACCTTCTAAACTAATTTGGTTGCTTACTTGATATTTATTGGCCGCGGTATGTTCGCTATCAAAAAAACGAACATAAAACGAGGTGCCATCTTCTTTTGTTAATTGAAAACGATCGCGCAGGCTTTTGGCTTTTTCAAACACTGTGCCTTTTGCCAAATGATTCAACACGGCTTCAAACTCTTTGGTGCTAAAGGTGGTTTGATTAAAAAGCTCCAATTGACTTTTTAGGTTGTGTACCAAGGCTTCGCCATCTGTTAGTGTTATAGCAACATATCCCAAGCCCTGCAATTGCTGGATGAGGGTGTTTTCTAATGCTGCTTCTGATTGGTGTGCCATAAGCTAAAAGTATCTTTCTGTAATTTATAAATATTTGCCCATAATAATGTCACCCTCTATAATAATATCACCCCTTCGGGGTTGCGGTGGTGTTATTGTTTTGGAACGTTCTATAATAATACCTCTTTCGTTTACCGATTACACAAACAATTGTTGCAACAAGCCTTTTTTCCAATCCTGTGTTTTTTCTAGTTGTGACCCACAGTGATTTATTTTTTGATCTATTGCCGATAGAAAATTCGCGATTTTGGTTTGTTCGGGTAGGGTGGGTTTAAGTAATATTGTACTGTAAACAACCTCACTACTAATATTTTGAACAACACCTCCTGCTGATAGTGTTTTATATTGTTTTTGCAAAAAATCGGAATTTAGTAATTGATGTATGAAATCTTTATTGTAGAATTTTTCAAATTCTCGTAAAACAAACCATCCATCATAAATACAACCTTCAATATTTAATAAATAAGTTTTTCCAAAACTCATAGAGTTTGCCAAAATAAGTTCTCCTATAAAAACTTTTCTAGACTTTTTAGAACCTTCAATAGTGATTTTTTCTTCGACACTTTCAATTAAATAATTTTTAGAATTTTTAGTATCACCAATTTTTATCCAATTCACACCATTTGATTCTTTAGTAGTAAATTTGATAATTGGTCTTGGAGAGCTACCTCTATATAATTTTATGTATTCTGAAAACTTCTTCTCTTCCCAATCCGGATAATCGCTTCCATCATCTGCTTTAAACCTCAATTCTTGGGCGAAAATTTGTTGCATCACGCCTTTTTTGTACTGTTCTAACAGGCTTTTCTTTTTCTTTAAGGCGCTTATCTTTTCATCTACTTCCGTCAGGAACGTAGCTATTTTGATTTACTCGGGAAGTGTGGGGAAGTTTAATGTTAATAATGATAAAAAGTAAAAATATTTTTTAAACTATAAATTATCT
>NZ_CALMGQ010000050.1 GCF_937863595.1 uncultured Cytophaga sp. | reverse complement strand
TGCTGTGGCAACAAGACACCAATCAAAAAACAGATTGGATCCGTGTAATGACGCCAGATGCAGGTGGTGGTAAAGGTAAGGATGTAAGCAAAAACCGCGGACAGGTATTTGTACCCGAAGTTGGAGATCAAGTACTGATTGGTTTTAGATACAACGACCCGAGCAGACCCTTTGTATTTGGCTCTTTGTTTCACGGCAGCATCGCTGAAGGTGGCGGCAAGAAGAACGAAATCAAAAGTATGACCACCAAAGCAGGCAGTACCTTGATCTTTAATGATACCGACCATACGGTTCGATTGCAGACGAGTAAAGGAAACACCGTGCATGTAAATGAGAAAAGCGGCGCCATTACCATTTCTTCGGGAAGCAGCATTTCAATCAACTCTAAAAACATCAGCATCAACGGTAGCGAAAGCATCAACATTCTTTCACCGAAAATAACGATTGGCTCCTTGGGTGGCGAACACCCAACGGATACGGTAGATGTTATGGGTAAAGCGGTAACGATAGAAGGGGAGGATACAGCGGATGTGAAGTCGAAGGAAATTAACATTGCAGGTGAGAATAAATTAACTTCTACAGGAGAAGTAATGAAGCTTGATTCTAAAGATTCTATTACGATAACTGCAGGAAGTAAAATAAAAGCAAGTTCTGGTGATTCAGAATTCATATAACTAAACCTTAGTTCTGAATATGTCTCATCCGAAAGAATACGTAACTACAGGAGCCTTGATGAAGTGCAGCCAAGGTGCCGCACCGATGCTTTTTAAGTCGAGCCCGAGAACAACAAAAATAGGAGGCTTTAAAGCAGGGAATGAATTTGATTCTATTCCTCTTCAAAATGTTCCATCGTTTATCATTTGTCAGAAGTTAACACAAATGGCGAATGGTGTACCCACACCATGTACACCCGCACCCACCATGTGGGAAGATACCTATGAAGCAAAAGTAGGAGGTGGGAAAGCATTATTAAAAATGTCTTGCATACAATGCACCACTGGGCAAGGCAAGATAGAGTTTATAACCTCCGGACAAGCACCCTTGCCACCCGATGTAGTAGCGGATATGCAGTCTGCACAAAAGGAAGGGACGGAAGCACTAGAGAAGGCACAACAAGAAGAAGATGCAGTAGGCGAGGCGGGCTTTGTTGAAGGCTTGATTCCTATTTGGGGAAGTGGCAGAGATTTAATCCATGCAGCGCAAACAGGCGATGGTTGGGGAATAGGGTTAAATTCACTTTTCTTAGTTTGGGACGCATTTAGTGTTGTTGCTGGAGTAGTTAGTTTTGGTGCAGCAACGGCAGCAATGATGGGCGCTAAAGCAGGTGTACGCACAGCATTTAAAGCGGCAGGTAAAGTAGTATTAAGTGCAGCTAAAAAACAAGGAGCTGAACTATTAGCCAAATCTGCAAAGGTTTTTAAAGGTTTAGGTCCTAAAATAGCTGACTTTACGCAAGGGGTAGCCTGCAAATTATTGAAAGCTTGCTTTCCTGCGGGTACACCAATTGCTGCAAAGGGGGGCTATAAAAACATTGAAGATATACGGGTGGGCGATTTGGTTTGGTCATGGGATGCTCTAACAGGAGATATAGGTTTAAAGCCTGTAATTGCAATCATGGAAAATGAATCCAATGCACTTATAAAAATTACTTCAGGTTCTGAGACGATATATGCTACTCCTGAACACCCGTTTAGAGTTGGGGAGTCTATAGATGGTGCTTGGAAAAATGCAGAAGATTTAACTTTGGATGATGAATTGTGGTTGCTTGATAAAAGAAATAAGAGTATCTTTTCATTGGATTTAGAACCACAAGACCAACCTGTAAAAGTTTATAATTTTGAAGTAGCAGACTGGCACAACTACTTTGTAGGTATGTGGATGATGCTGGTGCATAATTTATCATGTTGGCAAAAAGTTTTTTTTAAAGCTCATCCACTTTTAAAAGGCAAGGTTGTTGTTCATCATGCTATTGAACGACAAGTATTCGATAGTAGGTGGCCAGGTTTATTTGATGAAGTATATAAGAATTCTATTGAAAATTTAAGAGGTATACCCAAAGAAATAAATAGTAAAACGCATTTAAGTCATATAAGGATTGAATGGGATAAGTTTTACACCAAATTTGAAGATACTATACCTTCACAAAAAAATGTTTTAGATTATGTTAACTATATAGATAATAAATATGGACATTTATTTAACCCACCAATTAAATTTTAATAAATATGAAGAGCTATAATGAGATTTTACCCGAAGTAATTGCTGGTCTTGGTTTAAACACAAAATATGATCAAGGTTCGAAATTAATTAAAAAATTACATATTGAGTTAGAGGATTGGTTAGGAGATGATTTAATGAAATGTTACCCTGTTTATTTTGTTACAGAGAATCTGAAGAACGGATTAGAAAATCAAAAATTTAAAGGATTTCAGTTTGATGAAATGGAGGTGACAGAAGGAGAATATTTTGAAGATAATTTTCAATTAAATATAGCTTTACCTAAATTTTATTGGATGAAGATCGTAGGTAAGGAAAATGAAGATGATTTATACATTTCACCAAATAAATCGCTTATGGCTGATATTAGCTTTATTAATTATGTAAAACAAAACTTTAGAACTGAATTTTTATATGAAAATTTAAAAGAAGATAAAGTTCGAGAAGAATTATTGGAAAAACTTTTGGCAAGTGCAAAAAATAGAGATCAAATATAGTATCTATTTTTCTAAATTATATATTACATTAAACGGATGCTTTTTTATTAAGGCATCCGTTTTTTTTAGCTGAGACGAAATTCAAATTTTTAATTAATATAATTCTGCATGCAGCTATATAATTTTTTTTAGTCATAATTCAATAACTTTTTAAAGGCATGCTTCCCTGCTGGCACACCCGTAGCAGCAAAAGGTGGCTATAAAAATATTGAAGATATACAAGTGGGTGATGAAGTGTGGGTGTGGGATGAAATAAGTGGTGAGGTCGCGTTGAAAAGAATACAATCAACATTGCAAAGGCAAGTACATGCATTGGTTGAACTTGTCTTAGACGGAGAAACGATTTACACAACACCCGAACATCCTTTTTTCGTGGAAGGAAATTGGAAAGAAGCAGGATTGCTTGAAATAAAAGATCAGGTTCAATTGTTTAGTTCCAAAAGAGCAAGAGTAGAATCGATTAAGTTTACGCATGAATATGCGAAAGCAGAAGTCTTACATGTAAATGAATCCCATGAATTACTTGATGTAGGCAGTGTTGAGGATGTTGAAAATACCATCGTTTATAATTTGGAAGTAGATGAATTTGCTTCGTATTTTGTGGGATGGATTAAAGCTTTAGTGCATAATGCATCAAAGACAAAGTGTGTTAGGGCAGGATTGAAGAAAATGTACAATGCTCTTGGGAAAGAATTGTCTTGTTTTCCTGCTGGAACCCTTATTCAAAATAATAACGGGTATATCGAAATACAAAACATTCAGACAGGAGATTATGTATGGGCGTATGATTTGATACGGAATGAAAAGGTATTAAAACAAGTAACCGAAACGTACACTAATTTTGCAGATACTTTAATAAATATTACCTTAACAAATGCGATTCAAATTAAGGCTACTCGATTACATAGATTTTGGGTACCCGAAAAACAAGCCTGGATAAAGGCCGAACGATTAAGAGCAGGCATGACTGTTTTATCGAACGAAACGCGAATTGAAATTTCTGACGTTGAAGTTTTAACAACAGAATTACAGCCTACGTATAATTTTGAAGTTGAAGAGTTACATAATTATTTTGTTGGAGAATGCAATATACTCGTTCATAATGCAGACGAATCTATCTTTGCATCTTTAGACGAAGTGTTTACTGAAATTTATGCGATTATTGATACAAAAACAAACCAAATAATTTATGTAGGAAAAACAGAACAAGGAATAGCTGAACGATTTGCACAACATGTTAAAGAAAAGGGATTGCCTATCGAAAGATTCGAACCACGAGCTTTGGCTCAGGGGCATTGGACTCCTTATAAAACAGCAGAAATGGAGCAGCATTTCATGAATCTACATGACACTAAAATACCTAAATTGACCGATAAATTTGCACATGTCTTTAATAAGGTGAATGCAATATCTGAAAAGAAATTTATAAAATATTTTGATTTACATAAACTCTGTTAACACAAATGGCGACAAAAAAATTAAAGGTAGGCGATCTATTTTATATAGAAGCAGCGAAAGGTAAATTTGTTTTTGGTAAGGTTCTTTTTGATGTTGATAAACAATACAAAAGTCAAGAAAACCTACAGATAACAGACTTGATTAATAGTTCAAATAAATTAAAAGGTTGGTATTCTGATTGTATAGTAATTGAAATGTATGAAGGCGTATACGATACACCAGAAAGTAATCTGAATAGAAATATCTTAATTAAAAGAGCCGTTTGCGGAGTTTCTGGTTTGAAAAAATACAATTGGGGGGTGATTTCCAATGAGGATGTGGACGTGCGAGAAGTATCCTTTACTGAAAATATATTTCCATTAGAGAGTTCAGTATATTTAAATTTGGGTGAACTAAAATTCAATATAAGTATGTCTATGAAAGAATATGAAGATATGAATGTTGTAGGTGCTAAAATAGATATTGTTTCCATCGCATTTATATGCTTAAACATGCAAGGTTTTAATGATTTGTTGGAGGAGGATTATCAAAAGGAAAAAACAATGGCAATGTATGATTTAATGTATCATCCTGCTATTCGAAACAAAATTTATAAGGAGCTAAATCTAGATCCAAATAAATCGTATTATGAATTGTCTAAAGAAATGGGTTTTGATTTAAAACGTTTTTATGAATAAGAATTTACCTGAAAGAATGATGCGAAACATATATTGGTCATTTGCAGAAAATGAACAATACGCAACTGTTGCAGACTTTGTTAAAGCTGTTAATAAATATTATGACGATCTATCTGTTGAGGATTATGTTGACTTTGATAAAGTAGTACTCGATATACCCACTGTGCAAATTCAATATTTGTATAATGAATTTGATGAGGAAGAAGAGGATTATAATGAAATAGAACCAATGATTGTGTTTCATGCTAAGAATAAAAAACACTTTACTGCTGGTGAATTACTTTTCAATATACACAATGAAGTTGTTTCTAAAATGATTGACACACCTGCTCATTTCTTTGAAGGGTTTCTATTGTACAAAGAAAGTGCAGATAAAGAAGTGCCCTTATATTTTATGACCTGCGGAAGTTAATTCAATAATATATGTTATTACAAACGATGCTTTTTTATAAAGGCATCCGTTTTTTTTTAGATGAAAAATTATTTTTTTTGATTGATACAATTTAGTAATCTTATAATTTAAAGTGCAGCCAAGGTGCAGCCCCCATGCTTTTTCAAGCAACTCCGAGAACAACAAAAATAGGAGGCTTTAAAGCAGGGAATGAATTAGACTGTGTTCCAATTCTAAATATCCCATCTTTTGTAATTTGTCAGAAGTTAACACAAATGGCAAATGGTGTGCCCACGCCATGTATGCCAGCACCTACCATGTGGCAAGATACCTATGAAGCAAAAGTAGGCGGAGGGAAAGCGCTGTTGAAGAAGTCTTGCATACAGTGTACGGCTGGGCAAGGGAAGATAGAGTTTATAACCTCCGGACAAGCACCCTTGCCACCCGATGTAGTAGCGGATATGCAGTCTGCACAAAAGGAAGGGACGGAAGCACTAGAGAAGGCACAACAAGAAGAAGATGCAGTAGGCGAGGCGGGCTTTGTTGAAGGCTTGATTCCTATTTGGGGAAGTGGCAGAGATTTAATCCATGCAGCGCAAACAGGCGATGGTTGGGGAATAGGGTTAAATTCACTTTTCTTAGTTTGGGACGCATTTA
>NZ_CALMGQ010000049.1 GCF_937863595.1 uncultured Cytophaga sp. | reverse complement strand
GTGATTTTACTTCCCATAAATCGACCAATCATAGCTCCTGCCCAATAATAGGCAACCAAACTTGCCGCAAACTTTTCAGGGATATTTCCCATGGTATCGGATTTTAAATATACCACCAATAAGCTACCAATAACAACTTCGGCACCTACGTAGAAAAATATGGCTCCTGCTCCAAAAATCAAATGTCTAAATTCAAATATACTTCCTGTTAGTACTTCGTGCTTATCATTTTCAATAGAAAGTTTGGGCAGTTTCATGAATGACATAAACACCGCAATTAAAATTATTAATAATGCAATGCCAACATATAAGGTTCTAGTTGTTGCTAGGGTATCTGCTTGAGTCATCAAACACTCATTCAATAAATAAAAAGATCCAAATATCGGTCCGATTGCCGTCGCTGTTGAATTTAATGCGCCACCTAAATTTAGACGAGCAGCACCTGTTTCAGGGCTACCTAATGCAATCAGATATGGATTTATGGCTACTTGAAGAATGGCAAAACCAGTACCAACGATGAACAATGCAATTAAAAATAATGCATACGATGCAAACTCTGAAGCTGGGTAGAATAATAATAAACCTAATGCTACTATACATAAAGAAAGTATCGTACCTTTTTTATAGCCTATTGATTTAATAATATTTCCTGCGGGAACAGACATAAGTCCGTATGCCATAAAAAAACTAAATTGTATGAGTAGTAATTTCCAATTTTCATCATCCTTGAATGCGAAAATATTTTTCATTATAGGAATTAGTACATCATTCAATACCGTTATAAACCCGATAACGAAAAATAGTGTAGCCATTAAAATAATAGCTGGCGTATAATTTTGTGATGAATCAGATGAAGTATTGGTCGTAGTGAAATTTACTGGAGCACCGCCTGCCATAAAATAATTTATTAAGTTAAAGAATCGTTAAATATATGAGAGAAGATCTGAACCACAAAATAATTGAAAAAATAGAATGTAAAAAAAAGGGTCGATTCATTTTTGAATCGACCCTTTTTACGCATAAAATTGACTATGAGAAATTATTTGATAATAGTGAATTTTTGTACAGCAGCACCGTTTTCACCTTGTAAACGAATCAAATACATACCCTCACTTAATTGAGATGTATTAATTTGAAATGTATTTGATGACCAATCAGTAGTTATTTCAAATTCTTTGCCATTCAAATCAAGTATTGTAGGTTTTGTCGTAAGCTCAAAGGGCTTTTCTACATTAAGGATAGAATTGGTAGGGTTTGGATATACCTTAACAACTATATTTTTCACAATTGAATTGATTGTTGAAGTCGGAACATTATTTGTGTAATCTATTGCTACAGGTTCAATTCCAGAATAAATAGATTGGATAGCACCTGTAATGTACGCTAATGGGGCATTCCAATTTATAGCGATTTCATTCGTAGAGTAACTACAATCTGAATCTACATAAGAAAGTGCTGGCTGACTTGAAGGATAACCTGCGCAATTATCTTGTTGACCAGGATTGGGACCTCCTACTAATAAACCTGGTACTGCAGGATTAACCCCGTCAGCTTGTGAAACTCTATGGTGTGGGTGATTAGAAGATAAAAAACCATATCCAGTTACAAAAGAGTAATTTACAGCATTCCTACCCAGTAAATAATCAACATTCGAAGTAGCTGCTTTTAAGTAAGAACTATCTTTCGTATAATTAAATGCCTGTATAAGTATCATAGCTTGATTTGCTGCACTAGAATTACTTCCCCAGCCAAAATTCCATGAATAAGCTCCCATTGCAACACCATATGCAGAATTAGTCATCGCTTCGTTTCTATATGCAGTTGCCAAACCAATGATTTTATTCTTGATTGCAGTAGTATCTATTTTGTCACCCAGAAGAACTCTATTATGAGCAATTGATATCCAGCCTAATGTATTAACATTCTGCCAGCCTTGTAAATCAGCCCCAGTTGTAAGGTTTATATCATCATAATACTGCATTAATTGAGTTGTGGTAAATAATTCAGAAGCTGCCCAATTGAATTCGTCTGTAAAACTATAATCTCCATACTCACCTGTATTGATTGCAGGGCTTGTCATTGTCGATTGTACATATTTTATTGAAGGATTGAGGATTGCCCACTCATATGCTTTTTTTGCTGCACGCAAACAAGAGTCTGCTAATTGAGGGAATTGAGTTGGGAACTGAGCATAAATACGAGCAGATTGAGCCATAACCGCAGCAAAGTCTAAGGTAGCACCTGTGCTTTTCTGGACTACATAACGCGTAGATGTAGCTTGATTAGGCATAACGTCACCATCAAAATTAGCATTCGTTAATTTGTGATACACACCACCATCATTCGGATCTTGCATGCTAAGCATCCAACGTACATTATATAATGCTTCATCCAAAACATCTGGCACTGTATTGCTACTCTCTGGAATATTTAATGAAAGCGTATCATAATAGGTAGAGAAATGTTCGTAACAAGCTAATAAGGTATAGGTTGATATACCTGAATTGACAATGTATTTATTGTAATCACCTGCATCATACCAGCCTCTAGGAGAAGATATTTTTGAACCTGTGGGTCTGTTTGGTGATGCTGCTGAATTATGAATAACTACTTGATTGTCTGGATGACCAGCAGCTCTTGACCATACACCCGCATATTGAGATTTTAAAGCCATTGATGCACGTTGATAATAAAAACCCTTTATGCTTCCTTTTGAAAGTGTATTTAATGGTGTTTGTGAGATCGTAAATGGATAAGATGCAGATGGAATACCAGGTACAAGCATTCTATATGTTCCAGGAGTTTTAAAATCTGAGAAGTCTGCTATTCGAACGCTTTCACTCGAATAAGACCACAATTTTGATGCAGAAAGTGCTCCCGTATATAAGGTATCCGTCTTAGCTGTGTTTACAATATAAAATGCGCTTGCAGTTCCTCCATTTATAACGGCTTTTTTAGGGCCATTAATAAAAAAACCTAATTGGTTTATTTTTATCCCTTTGGCTCCCGAAGTTATGTTAGATTTCGCTCTTGTTCCAATCATTACACTGTCCAACAGAAGCCATCCTGAAGTTGATGCTGCACCAGGATTTATCATTATTTCCATTCGTACAATTTTGGTGACATCTAAATTAAACGGTACTCCGTTGTTGCTTGGGTATAATTGTTGAAATTTGCCCGTAAAATCAAATAAGTAATCTTTAGAGGTATTATCTCCTGTAATGCTTTGTTTCGTGTCAACTTGATTGGTTCTCAAACCATTTTCGTCTATTAAATCAATGCGCATTGTGAAGTTTTTACCACTGCTTGCTCGCACTTTTAAAGACACAACAGGTGCATCTTCAATATTTATTGGGTTAAAAATATAACTAAATCCACTGTAATTATTGGCAGCAGTAGTATAGGTAACATACATTTGTTTATTACCAGGAGTTGTAGTTGTATTTATGCTACATGCATATTGAGAAGAGTTGGTTGCTATATCCCAATTAGATAATGAACCACTTTCAAAATCATCTCCTGCACCAGTTTGTGCATATATTGAAAGGCTACTTAATAAGATAGTAATTATTAAAACTGCTTTTTTCATATTTTTTCGTATTTAAACAAGTATACCTCTTTTTATAATTGTTTGTTCATATTGGTTGGTAAATTAAACAACTTTTTGATCATTTTGGTTGAAAAAAACGAAACTTATTCGTATTTTGTTACCACTTTCATATATTGATTATCAAGGTATTTAACGTATAGCTAATAGTGATTTATTATTTGAGTACCACTAAGTGTTTTTTTGTTTTTATTTGTGTTTTTATTGTAATAAACACAGAATTGTATGCTCAGAAAATTATTCATTTGAGTAATCAAGAGACCATATCCTTATCTTCAAACGAGTTATATGTTTTTGAAGATTCTACCAACTTAATACCTAATATCAACGTAATTTCTGGCTCATTAGATTCATTGTTTAAGAAAGTTGCGGATAATAAGTTTTTTAGTGAAAAACTGAATACTAATTATTGGTTACGTTTTCGCATTAAAAATACTTCCAATTCTATAGATTGGCTGTTTGAATTTCCTGACCCCCATATTTCAGAAATTCACTTTTTTAGGGTTAATGAGTTGGGAATAATGGATTCTGTTAAAACGGTCGGTTTTTCATATCCCTTTTCTAAAAAAGAGTTTAAACATAAAAACTTCGTTTTTAAGACCTATTTACCCAAAGATAGTATACGAACATTCTACGTTTTGTTGAATACTAAAAATTATGCTGGTTTTACAAGTTATGTTCGGGAGGAGATTTCTTTTACCAATTATGCACTCACAGAATATATTTTATTAGGGTTCTACTATGGTGTCCTTATTATTATGGCCATATATAATCTTTTTCTGTATTTCAATACAAAGGATCGGGTTTATTTATATTATGTAGTTTACACACTTTGTTGCGCATTAAACTCCTTTTCAGAAGACGGATTGGGTTTTCAATACATTTGGCCTAATTATCCTATAGTCAATCAGTTTGTCTCTTTTTTCACTCCTGCCCTATTATTAACAGCTTTTGTATTCTATTCCTTTTCATTTTTAAATTTAAAACACAAAGCAACTGTATATTCCAATATTATAGTTGGGTTTTACTTTCTCTATTTATTCGTTTTCATAGTAGAGCGGATTGTTTTTGACTCTCAACGTATTTATCAATTTATTTTTGTAATTCCTTTTTTATTAATCTATCTCGCGTCCTTTAAAATATATTTTGGTGGAGAAAAATCTGCACGATATTTCATTTTAGCATATACAATGATCATTATAAGTTTTATTATTTATTTATTCCGTGTATTCGATTTAGTACCTCATGGCTTTGGATTGTTTGCTGTTTATAGTTTTAATATTGGATTTCTAATTGAAGTATTTATTTTGTCCATCGCCTTGGGTGATCGAATTCGAATTGAGCGAAAATTGCTGGATACCCTTCAACAACAAGCATTAGCTCAATTAATAGAAAATGAATCTTTGAAAAATAAACTTATTGTAGAGTTAAAAGAAAAAGAAGTGATTCAAGAAATAGTGAATAAAGAATTGGAATCTAAAGTTGCTATTCGAACAAAAGATTTACAAGAGAAGTCTGAAGAATTAAGTGTCTTTAATTCTAATCTTTCAAAATTAATTGAAGATTTGAACCAGATGAATATCAAATTGGATATTGATAACTGGCAATTAAAACAAAAAGTACAGGAAGAGGTTAAAGCACGACTTTCTGATGAAGAATTAAGTACTGAAAAGTTTAAAGAGTTATTTCCTGACGATACCAGTTGCATGCGCTACCTTGAGAATATTAAATGGAGCAATGGGTTTATTTGTAAAAAATGTGGACACGAACGATATATAACGCATACATCTCCTTTTAGTCGCAAATGCACATCCTGTAAACATGTTGAAAGTGTAACAGCGGATACGTTATTTCATGGGATACGAATACCTATGGACAAGGCTTTTTATATCGTGTATGATACAATACGGTCTGGTAAATCCAAAACATTAGAAGAACTGTCTGAATTATTAGGCTTGAATAAAAATACAGTTTGGGCTTTCAGAAAAAAAATTCAAGCAACGTACGAATTATTAAAAGCGAAATCAAAAGGAGCGCTTGTTCGTTGGGATGATTTGTTAAACAGTTAAACCAATTACACTCGCCAATCGTCCTGTGTTAAATCCGTCTCTTCTGGCTGAGTAAAAATCTACATTGTTTTTAAATGTACATAAACCACTTAAAGAAATATTACTTTCTTTAACTCCAATTTCTAACAGTTGCAATTTATTGGCAAGGCAAATGTCTATGTGCATTTTACCATTCGGCCCCATATGTTTACAAGCGTCTTTAAACTGAATAGAAACCTCTTCTCCAACCTCAAAATTTTCGGATGAAATTGAAGGACCTATTGCTGCAATGATTGTATCCGGAGTGCAATTAAATTCTAGCATCATCTTTTTAATGGTACAGCTAACAATTTCTGCAACGGTACCTTTCCAACCTGCATGAATGGCGGCCACTACTCGCTTTTTCGGATCAAATAAAAGAATGGGTACACAATCTGCCGATAATACGCCGATTAAAATGGACGGTGTATTTGTAATCAATGCATCTGTATTTTGAAAAATAGAATGCTTATTATCGTCTGTTACAATTGCAACGTTATTACTATGTGTTTGAATTGGAAAAACGGTTGTGGCAGGGTTGAAATGTAATTGTACTAAAAGTTCTGATCTGTTGTTCTGAACAATTTCTTCTTGATCCGAAACATTTAACCCATAATTTAAACCGAGAATGTTGCCTCTGTTTATATGTAGATTTGAACCTGTCACTAAATGTGTAAGGTTCAAATACGTATTTAGCGTTTCAAATTGCCAATGTGTTTGATTTGAATATGGAATCTTTAACATACATTAAAATCCCAAATTTGTAATTTTAAAATCTAATGGTAATACAAAAAAAGTATCGGGTAATGACCTATGAATAATTTCAAATACTTCCATTTTAAATTTAAATCCATTTTCAATATATTCTACTCTAAGTGGAATGCCGTTTACTTTTTTGTAAGCTTCATGATGAATATTACCTGTAGCAAATCCCAATGCTCTAAATGAATTGGGATTTAAAGCAGGTAAATCGGAAGTAATCCAAAAAAAACTCGTTTGTATTTTGTCATTTTCCTTTTTAACTAAAATATACTTAATGCAGGTATGATTTAAAATAATAGCTGTATCTGTTGACTGTGTCAAGCTAACAAACCTATCAGCAGTGTTAATTATGGAAGAATCTGTAATCGCTGAATATGTTTTTGTATCATCTTTAATAAAATAAGTCGTTTTTTCATCTGATAGGTACAGCATATTTCCGATTAATTTAGAAATACTACCACCTTCAATTTTTGTAAAGGAATTATTATTCTTAAATGACATTTGAAGATTCGTAGGAAAGAAAGCATTGTTGAATTCCGTTGCTTTTGAAGCTTGAATGTCATTTAATTCTTTCAGCTTTTTTTGCATGGTGCTTTTTATCGTAGGATTTTCTAAAAGCAAATATTGCATTTCAGGGTCATTCAATTGCTGCTCTAATTCTTTTATCATTTCTTCAATTTCCGAATTGTCTTCTTTTAATACGTTTTTCTTGTAGAGATTAACAGCATCTGTATCAACTACATCTACCACAATATTCCAGTTAAATACACCTTCAAATTTTGTGATTTGGGCAAATGATGTAATGAATAAAAACGAAAAGAATAAAAAGAATATAGATTTTTTCATTAATTGTAATTAAGGTAACGTAATGGTTGTGTTTACTTACTTGTAAGGTACTTCTTTGTAATCTGAAGGAATTGCAAAGGTACTAGCTGGTAGAATTGTCGTTTTAAATTCTTCTACTTCGAGTGCTACTTTTTGTCCTTTCTCGTTTATTTCTATTTTTAATGGAACGCCTTCAATTTTATCAAAATACTTTTCTGATGTATTATTGGAAATACTTTTACTTCTGAAAGAAGATTTATTGTATTGTTTCAACTCTTTTGTTGACCATATAAACATGGTATTGGAATGCTCATTTTTCGTATATGTTACAATATATTTATAGCAAGTATAACCTAAAACTTTCATCGATTCAGTCGTAGCTTTAATTGTATAGGTTGTAGAATCATTGTTTGATGACTTTGGATAAATTGAATACGTTTTAGCTGCTTGTTTTATTAGATATGTTTTATCTGTTGATTTTAAAAAAAGTAAATCTCCCAATGCTGCTGTTACTCCTCCTTCTACCTGTGTATAGGTATTTCCAGCTTTGTATTTTATGGTATACGATTTAGGAAATAAGGCATTCATGTTTACTTCTCCACTTGCTTTCATTGTTGCAAGTTGTTGTTCAATCATAGATTTCATAGCAGGATTGCTATCTAACATTGCCTTCATTTGCGGATCATTCATTTTTGATTCTAATTCGGCAATACTTTTTTTTAGGTCTACTTGTTGCTGAGGACTAAGAGTCGTTTTGTTTTCAGATACGTTATCAGTAGACCCAATTGTTATTTTCCATTTTATAATTCCTTCAAAATCTGTTTGAGCCTGTGTAAAAAATATGCTGAAACAAATGACAGATAAAAAAACAATGATCTTTTTCATAATAAAATTTAAATTTATTTATGTTAATGTGGTTTGGTTAATTATGTTTATACTATCTCATTCAATTAAGACATGTTTAGAATATATTTGTACATGTCTTAATTGAATGAGATTAATCAATTAAGAAAAAATTCTACAAATTTTCTAATTATGAAATACGTTTGCTTGGAAACAATTGAAAGAAATACAAATCAATGCATTCTTTCTTTAATTCCTTACCTCAATTACAAATAAATATAGCTTCAATAACCAACTTATTTCATTTTATCTCCAAAAACCTTTTTGAATTTCTCTAATTTGGGACGTATAATGTACATGCAATAAGGTTGCGCTCCGTTTTCTTTATAATAATTTTGGTGATAATCTTCCGCTGGGTAAAATGTTTCGAATTTTGTTATTTCAGTAACTATAGGATTTGCAAATAGCTTTTCATCATCCAATTTCTTTTTATAATACTCCGCTTCCTTTTTTTGTTGTTCATTATGATAAAACACTGCAGATCTATATTGTGTCCCTACATCATTTCCTTGCTTATTAAGAGTCGTGGGGTCATGAGAATACCAAAACATTTGTAATAGCTCACTATAAGTAACAATAGCAGGGTTAAATACAATCTGTAAGGCTTCAGCATGTCCTGTTGTGCCCGTGCAAATTTGTTTGTAAGTGGGGTTTTTAACAAGTCCACCACTATAACCTGATGTAACCTTAACAACACCTTTTATGTCTTGGAAAATAGCTTCTGTGCACCAAAAACAACCATTGCCAAACGTTGCTGTATCTAATTGAGTTGTGTTATTGATTGAATTGTCCATACTTGTTGATTGTATCTGTTGTGTTTTGTTGGTATTGTTATTACAAGCCATTAAAACCATTATACTTAATGTACTTGTAAATAGAGCTAAAATACTTTTTTTCATATAGTTTAATTTTAGGAAATAAATCCTTCCTTATCCTCAACAAAAATTAAGGGAAAAGGTTGCCATTAATGAAAGTTAACGAAATGCGATGATTATTTTTTACTGATAACTAATTAATTACGCATTTAGTGCATAATTAATTGATAATGGTTGTGCAATATTGATAATTATGTGTAGTTTTGCAATCCCAAATGGCGAGGTAGCTCAGCTGGTTAGAGCACAGGATTCATAACCCTGAGGTCTCGGGTTCGAGTCCCGATTTCGCTACAAAAGCTTCACAGAAATGTGAAGCTTTTTTTTATGTCTAAATTATTCTCCAAGAGTATGTATTTATTTTAAGTGGGAGCAAAAAAAAACGCCCACTAATGTGGGCGTTTTTACTTTCACAAAAAAGTGAAATTATTTTTTTACTTTATCAACAACAGCTTTGAAAGCTTCTGGATGATTCATTGCTAAATCAGCTAACACTTTTCTGTTTAACTTGATGTTCGCTTTATCCAAAGCACCAATGAATTGAGAATAAGACAAACCGAATTGTCTAGATCCTGCATTGATACGTTGTATCCAAAGACCACGAAAGTGTCTTTTCTTTTGTTTACGGCCGATATAGGCGAAAACTTTTCCTCGTTCAACCGCATTTTTTGCAACGGTCCAAACATTTTTTCTTCTACCAAAGTAACCTTTGGCTAACTTCAAAATCTTTTTTCTTCTTTCTCTTGAAGCTACAGATGGTACTGATCTAGGCATTTCTTTTTTGTTTTTTAGTAGTTGGTGATTTGCTTAAGCAAATTCTTGGTAACCAAACACTGGGTTTAACATTGTTAACCAGTTTAAATCTAAATTGAATTAGATTTTTAGCATAGCCCTAACGTTGGACTCATCTGCTTTACTAACCAGGTGTGCGTGTACTAAGTTACGCTTACGTTTAGTAGATTTTTTCGTAAGAATGTGGCTATGGTAAGCACACTTTCTTTTGATTTTTCCACTTCCTGTAAGTTTAAACCTTTTCTTTGCTCCTGATTTGGTTTTTACTTTAGGCATTTAATTTATCTGTTTAATTTGTAAAGAAATTACTTTTTTGGCGATGCTTTAGGTGTTAGCATTAAGAACATTCTCTTACCTTCTAACCTTGGCATCTCTTCTACTTTTGCTAAATCTTCAAGCGCTTGTGCAAACTTTAATAACATGATTTCACCACGTTCTTTGTAAACAATCGTACGCCCCACAAAGTGTACATAAGCTTTTACTTTAAAGCCATCTTTCAAGAATTCAAAAGCGTGTTTCAATTTAAATTCGTAATCGTGTTCATCTGTATTTGGACCGAAACGAATTTCTTTGACAATTACCTTATGTTGTTTCGCTTTTAACTCTTTCTGCTTCTTCTTTTGTTCGTATTTGAACTTAGAATAATCTGTTATTTTACAAACAGGAGGATCTGCATTTGGCGAAATCTCTACAAGGTCTAAATTTTGCTCTTTTGCAAGTGTTAATGCTTCGCGAAGAGTATAAACATTGGGTTCAATATTTTCTCCTACTAAACGTACATTAGCAGCTTTGATAAAATCATTAATTCGGTGTTCGTCCTTGTCTCTTATTGGGGCCCGGAAAGGCCTGGGATTTCTTAATGCCATTCGTTATGTTTTATTCCTGTTTGTTTTTGTTTTTAAACGAGTTGCAAATATCGCAATTTTTATCGTATACTAATAACTGTATTCGTTTTTTTTCTATTAAACAGCAAATTGTTTCGCAATTTCTGATTCGAAATATTGAATAAAATCTTCAACTAACATACTACCAAGGTCTTCGCCACCATGTTTGCGAATTGCAATTTTACCTTCATTAACTTCTTTTTCTCCTATTACAAGCATAAAAGGCACTTTTTTAACCTCTGTGTCACGAATTTTCTTACCAATCTTTTCGTCACGATTATCTACATACCCTCTAATATCTTTTACCAAGAGTCTATCATATACATCTTGAGCGTATTCATTGAATTTATCGGATATAGGTAAAATGGCAATTTGATCTGGAGATAACCATAATGGAAAGTTCCCAGCAACGTGTTCAATTAATACAGCAATGAAGCGTTCAAGCGAACCAAATGGCGCACGGTGAATCATTACTGGTCGGTGTTTTTGATTGTCTGAACCTGTATATTCTAATTCAAAACGATTTGGTAATTGGTAGTCAACTTGTATCGTACCAAGCTGCCATTTTCTACCTAATGCATCTTTAACCATAAAATCTAGTTTTGGACCGTAAAATGCAGCCTCTCCTAGTTCTGTAACGGTACTCAATCCTTTTTCAGCAGACGCTTCAATGATGGCACTTTCAGCCTTAAACCATTGCTCATCTTCACCTATATATTTTTCTTTATTATTGGGATCTCTTAATGAAATCTGTGCGGTAAAATCAGTAAAGCCTAATACTTTAAATACATACAACACCAAATCAATTACTTTTAAGAATTCTTCTTTTACTTGATCTGGTCTACAGAAAATATGCGCATCATCTTGAGTAAAGCCTCTAACACGTGTCAAACCATGCAACTCACCACTTTGTTCATAACGATAAACAGTTCCAAATTCAGCATAACGAATTGGAAGGTCTTTGTATGAACGTGGTTTTGTTTTATATATCTCACAATGGTGCGGACAGTTCATTGGTTTTAATAAGAACTGCTCTCCTTCATGTGGTGTATAGATTGGTTGAAAAGAATCTTTGCCATATTTTTCAAAGTGTCCGGAGGTTACATACAATTGTTTATTACCAATATGTGGTGTAACTACTGGTTGATAGCCTGCGCGTACTTGCGCTTTCTTTAAAAAGTTTTCAAGTCGTTCTCTAAGTAATGCACCCTTAGGCAACCATAAAGGCAATCCCATACCTACTTTTTCAGAGAAAGCAAATAATTCTAACTCTTTACCCAGTTTTCTATGATCGCGTTTTTTTGCTTCTTCCAAAACATGTAAGTAGTCTTTTAGCTCTTGTTGTTTAGGAAAAGTTACACCATAAATACGGGTTAATTGTTTGCTTTTTTCATCCCCTCTCCAATATGCACCAGCTACACTCATCAACTTTATAGCCTTGATGAAACCTGTATCTGGAATGTGTGGACCTCTACATAAATCGGTAAAAGAACCTTGCTTATAGAATGTGATAGAGCCATCCGTAAGACCTTCTATCAAATCTAATTTATATGGATCTTGTTTATCTGTAAAATAACTAATTGCATCTTTCTTGGAAACGTCACTTCGAATGTAGGCGTTTTTTTGTTTCGCTAATTCCATCATTTTCTTTTCGATGTTTTCAAAATCATCTTGAGAAAATGAACGATCGCCAAAATCAACATCGTAATAGAAACCTGTTTCAATTGCGGGGCCAATTCCAAACAACGTACCTGGATAAAGATCTTCTAGTGCTTCCGCTAATAAATGGGCTGAAGAGTGCCAAAATGTCGATTTACCTTCTGTATCGTTCCACGTTAATAACTGCACTGTTGAATCTGTAGTTATCTCACGTGATGCATCCCAAACGTCACCATTGACTTTGGCTGCTAATACATTACGAGCTAAGCCTTCACTAATACTAAGGGCAATGCCCATACTTGTGATGCCTTTTTCGTATTCGCGGATTGAACCGTCTGGTAAGGTAATTTTTATCATAATTGTGTTATATCCCTACAAATTTACAAAGTTTTTCAAAATAATAATCTATTCCATTTTAAATGGATAAAACTATTCGGATTTAACTTCGGATTTTGCTTGAATTATTTTTTCGATTCGTTCTATTTCTTTTTTAACAAAGGCAGAAGATGTGTCTAGTGACAATGCATTTTTATAATATGTGATTGCTCCTCTGTTGTCTTCTAATTTTAAAGAATAGTCCCCCATTTTAATTATGCTTTTACTATCAGAGGGATTTTTTTCCAACCATTTACTCAAGTAGGTCATTGCTTCTTTATAGTTCTGATTTTCTTGATAATATTCACTTAAGGGTTTATACAAAACACTCGCTTGTGGGTCGCATAGCAATCCCTCTTTGTATGATGCCAATGCAACGCTCCCCTTTTTGATAGACTCAAAAAACTTACCCTCATATAGGAACAATTCGGGTGTGCAAGGGCGCATACGTTTTGCTTTTATCAGTAAGGGCATAATCGAATCGTACATATGTTTTGCATAATACAAAGACATTAAATCAATATACGCTTCAATGTATTGTGGATTTTTTTGAATGCATGATTTATATTTTAAGAATGTTTGCGCAGTATCTTTTCTTAATAAAGATTTTTTAGCTTCAATGTAAGTCAATTCGGCCATTTGTGGAGCTATAGAACTTAATTTTGAAATATATTTATTTGCAGAAATGGTATCATTTTTTTCTAGTAAACAATTTGCCAATAATGCATATAAGATAGGTTCCGAATTTCCAAGTTCTAATGCCTTTTGTGCTTCGGATAATGCTAAATCTACATTTTCTAATTCATTATTAATTTTAGCACTTAATAACCAATATGCTGAAACACTTCCATCCAAACGTAATGCTTTTGCAATATCATTTTGTGCAATTCTGAAATTATTAATACCATAAAAATAATCAGCTCTTTTGAAGTATAAATAATCATTATTTGGATCGGCTTCAATCGCCTCATTTAAAGCACTAAGCTGCAATTCTGATGAATATGTTAATTCATTCAGAGGAGGCATATTGTTTGAACTATCTTTTTTGCTACCACAAGAAAAGAATGCAATTAATAATGCAATAAATATACTTTTGGTTATGAAATGCATTGTATTTATATGATAAAGCGGAAAGAAAGTTTAATCCCAAATTTACTAATATTGGGTACATCTCTGTACGTTACTCGATGTATAAAATCAATTCGTGCAGATTTAAATATGTTATCAATACCATACCCTAGTTCAATATACGGTTTAGTTGGATCTAATGATTGTACGTTAATGGTTTTTCCTCCATTCACTGTTGTTGGTGCTAGTAAGTTTCTATTTGCATCAGAAAGGCTACCCATCAATACATTTCCTGTTAAAAAGAACCTCCATTTTAATTTACGTATAACTGGAATACGATTGCTAATTAAGCCATCTAAATCGTGTTTGATTTTTATGGATGCATATTGATCACTTGTATATTCAAAGAAATTCATCAAGTTAAATGCAGCTGTTGTATAAAAGAAGGTTTGATTCCCTATATGATTTTCTAATAATGGATATGGTACTGGTTTGTATATTTTGCCAATTACAAATTGATAGTTTGTTCTGCCAAAAATGCCAAAACGTATTGAATGGTCAATCGTCAATTGAAGCTTATCATAATTATAATTACTACCTAATACGCCTTTTAAACCAGCGGTATATTGAAAGTAGGCAATCGGATATTTTTTTGCACCTAAACTAATTCGTTCATTACCATTTTGTAAAAAAATCTCATCATATGAAAATTTCATTAATACGATCAACTCCGTCGTTTGGAATTGTTGAAGGGTATTAGGCGTAAATGTAGCAGTAGGTTCAGATTCATATGCTGCAAAATTATATAAAGGATCAAAAGTCATATGTCTGAAAACAACTTTTGGCATAAAATTCTTAGTAAGATCTCTTTCAAAAAAAGCTCCGTATTGTCTTGAATAATATGGCCCCCTTAAAGTTCCCCAACGGGTAAAAGCCAAAAATAAATTATTACTGCTCAATTTTTCAGCAGGTGCACCTATTTGATCCACATCGTATTTATAATAAACACCCGTTTGAGTCCACGGTTTTCTAGATAAAATAAAATTTGCTGCTCCCCCATATTTTAACCGATCATCTCTACTACCGTAACCAACAAAACCTTTTAAAATAACTTTTCTACTAAAATCTTTATTGGTTCTAAAACCCATTTGCACTCTATTGCCTTCTATATTATTAAAAGAATACAAAGATAAATAAGGCCCAATATCAAATTTGCCAACTTTTTTATATCCATTAATGGCTACATCGAGTATTTCAACATAGCTTTTTACGATGGGTAAATTCTTTAATGTATCAATCATCTGATACATTAAAGGGTCTGTTTTTCTAGTTGTATCTGTATAGATTTCTTGCCAAAATGTTGCTGGTTTTTCTTGTGCATCTTCTAATAATTCAATGCGCTGATCAAAGAAATTTGCATCCTTTGGTTTATTTACAATAGGATCTTGAATGTTGGAATAGAACGTAGCAACCATACTTGGTAAAGATCCTATGTCTTCTAAATCAAGATAAATGTTTGTTGTTTTAGGTATCCATGCCCCTTCTTCTATTTGAGTTAAGCCTTGATTAATTGTTATTTTATCAATGTAATTGAGATTAGCTTCTTCAAATATATTTCCTTCTATGTGCACTAACGCAAAGGTTGTATCACTAATATACATGCTGCCTTGAAATGCCAAGTCTTTGGGCTGTTTAGGCTTAAAATCTATTTTATAGCACCATAAATTATCTTTGTATAAACTGTCGACCAATCTATATTCATAAAAAATATTCCAACTATCAGAAATAGGTGAAATGAAATCTTTATCAAGGATATTCATATAATTTTCGTAAAAATTATATTCAAAAAATGTAGAACCCAATATTTGTGAAAGGATACTTCCGTCATCCATACCAATCCCTTCAACCTTAACTCCTTTAATTATTTCTTTGGTTGCTTTGGGGTTTGTCCGGTAATAATAATCTGTAACTGTTTCAGACATTAAAACGGGTATCATTGGGTTACCTTCGGAGTCCTTTAAATTTTTAATGCTATCAAGTACGCCTGCCACTTGTTGCATTATTTTCTTTTCTCTTAATTTTTCACTGATATTATTTACGAAAATGGATGTGCGGTTGTATGTCTCGTATTGGTAGCCACTTAAATTGCGTTTGTCGTTGATGTATTTGTGCGCTACTACTTCACGCATTATTCGAAACGCAGGGTTTTCTTTTGGCCTAATAACAATTTCAGGAGTGGAATAATCTTCTGATATATATATAGTTAAATACTGTACAGAGCTAATATGAGGGATAGCTACGGTCTTTGTGACATAACCAATTGTACTTACCCAGAGGGAGTCCTCATTGTTTGGAACTTCTAATTCAAATGACCCATTGAATTCCGTTTCGGTCCCATATATTGTACCTTTTATATATACTGTTGCATACGGAATTGAATCTTTTGATTCTTCATCTAATATAAATCCTTTCAGAGTGATTGTTTGAGCAAAACTGGTTGAACATATAAATAATGTAAACATAAAAAAAGAAAATTCTTTTTTATGTTTACATATGGTTTGAACCACAATGCAGGAGTTAAACGTGCTAATTAAGAAATGTAGAAATTGTAAAAAAGCAAACATTAATGTAATAATCAGTCGAATCTATAATTTAATAGACCTTTATAAAATTATGAAAAAAGTATGCATAAAAATATTAAAAAGCTTAATCTTTTGGCTTATTTGTTAACAATTCAATTAATTCTTTATATTCTGCTGCACTATGAGAATCGCAACCTTTTACTATGATATCGTTATATTTAGAATTTGTATGAACAGTAATTTCTGTTGAAGGCAATAATGACTCTCTTACACTAATTCCTGTAATTTCATCATAATGAATACTTTCACTAAATGGAATGCCAAATTTATTGACACCCACATAGTACACACGTTTATCGGTAGTTACAATAAACCCCAAGGTACTTTTGATAGAACCTTCTAGAAAATAAAGTATTGTTTCATCGGATTTAAGACTTTTTAGAAAAATATCAAATGCAATGGCTGCAGTTTGTGGTACGTAGCCTAATTGATTTAATCTTTGTTTGATTTTATCCTCTATCTTCATGCCCTTCTATCTTCTGTTGATACTTGTATACGGTTACTTTCAATAAGCGTTATGTATTAGTATAGTTTAATTAAAATTCAATTCTATTGTTGAGCCTGCAGAATATCCATCATCTTTCTTATTTTTTGGATCAATTTTCGGCTGTTCTATCGGAGTTTTAACTTCTAATCTAGAAATAGAATTGATTTTATTGTTTCCAAGTTCGTTACCTATTGTTTTCCACCCTTTTATTTCAGCAAATTCATCCATAGATATAATCATGGTTGGGTTAGTAACGTACTTCCCTTTGGCAAAATCTATTTTTATTTTCGGTTTTTTGTCTGTAGAGACAAATAAAACATGATTGCCTTTACCTTCTGGAATGAAGGAAAAACGTTTACCAACCGTAGTTGTCTCTAGTTTAAAGCGTTTTACATAATATGTCTTGGATGGTGCATCAATATAAAGTGTTGATATAATGCAATCTGGATTGTATTTCTCAATAGTAAGTATTTGCTCTGCATCAAATCTATTGGTTAATTCAAAACCTGTTATTTCGTAGTTCCCATCTTTATAGATTGCTATAATTTTTTCATCAGGTGAAAATTTCCCTATGAATAATCCTTTCTTATCTGTGTTTAACCTACCAACAGCATCGTCAAAATAAATTTCCGAACCTGATAACGTAGATTGCCCAGCACTTTTAAATGCAATTTTTTTAACTGCGTGTTTCGTTAAAATATTCCCTTGGGTATCTCTTCCTTTTATTTCAATCTCGCTAAAGTCAAATTCAAATACTTTATTCTTTGCTTTTGATGTGGGAGATAGTGTTATCGTTACTGTTTCAGCTTCACCATTCGGATTTGCTGAAAAATACAATACTTTTGACGCTTTGTTTGGTTTTACTAGTGGGTATTCTTTTTCGCGTGTAACTCCCATTACGTTAAATCGTTTGATCATGGAATTACCGCTGGATCCATCTAGTGATATAATATTATAAACCATTCTATCATCCCCTTTCCTGAAAATGCCTGCGTATAGTATGTCTTTGCCCATAAATACTTTCTCGCCAATCTTCTTGACCACACACACGCCATCTCTTCTAAATACAATCACATCATCTATATCTGAACAGTCACATATATACTCGTCTTTCTTCAATCCAAAGCCTATAAAACCTTCCGCTCTGTTAATGTATAATTTTTGATTGTTTGCAGCTACTACTGTAGCATTAATTATATCAAACGTTTTTATTTCTGTTTTACGCTCTCTTCCTTTTCCATATTTTTTTAATAAATCGGCATAGTAAGAGATGGAATAATCAATGATATTTGCCAAGTTGTGTTCAACTTTGGTTAATTCATTGGAGTATCCTTTCATTAACTCATCTGCTTTAAAGGAGTCAAATTTAGAAATCCGTTTAATCCTAATTTCAGTTAAGCGAACAATATCCTCTGTAGTAATGGTTCTGTAAAATTGTTTTTTGAATGGCTGTAATCCTTTATCTATGGTAGATATAACATCTTCCCATGTTTCACACTCTTCAATTTTTCGATAAATTCTATTTTCAATAAAAATCTTTTCAAGGGAAGAGAATAATATTTTTTCTTGTAATTCACTTCTGCGAATTTCAAGTTCTTGTTTTAAAAGATCTACTGTTTGTCTTGTGCAGATGCGTAAAATTTCATGCACACTTAAAAAATGCGGTTTGTCATCTACAATAACACAGGCATTGGGCGATATTGAATTTTCACAGTCTGTAAATGCATATAATGCATCTATCGTAATACTGGAATCTATGCCAGGTAATAACTGAATTTGAATTTCTACATTTTTAGCAGTATTATCGATTACCTTTTTTACTTTAATTTTACCCGTATCATTGGCTTTAACAATTGAATCAATGATGGATGTAGTCGTAGTTCCAAAAGGGATCTCTTTGATAGCCAATGTTTTTTTATCCAACTCTTCTATCAAGGCTCTTACACGTACCCTACTTCCCTTTTGCCCTTCATTGTAATTGGTTACATCTACTTGTCCACCCGTTGCAAAATCTGGGAAGATTTCGAACTTCTTATTTTTTAATATTGCGATAGATGCTTCAATTAGTTCACAAAAATTATGCGGCAAAACTTTAGTTGACAAACCAACTGCAATACCTTCAACACCTTGCGCTAATAAAAGCGGAAACTTAACTGGTAAGGTAATGGGTTCTTTTTTTCTACCATCATAAGATGCTTGCCATTCGGTTGTATCTTCATTGAAAACTACGTCTAAGGCAAATTTTGATAGACGCCCTTCAATATAACGAGGTGCAGCAGCACCATCTCCCGTACGGACGTCGCCCCAGTTTCCTTGTGGATCAATTAGTAAATCTTTTTGACCCATATTTACAATTGCATCCCCAATGGAGGCATCACCGTGTGGGTGATATTGCATGGTAGAACCAATTACATTCGCAATTTTATTGTATCTACCATCATCCAGAACTTTCATTGCATGTAAAATTCTTCGTTGAACAGGTTTTAAACCATCATTTATATGTGGAACTGCTCTTTCTAGGATTACATACGAGGCATATTCTAAGAACCAGTTTTCATATAACCCATTAACATGCACCACGTCATGAATATTATTATTGTCTGCCCGTTCTTCGGATGAATTTTTATCAATATCTTTTGCCATTTCTTTGGGAAAACCTTAAATCGAATACTAAATTTACTGAAATATACCGTTTCTATCTATCTCATGTGGAAAACTAAGAACTTTTGTGCGCTAATCATATTGTCCATTGTTTTATTCTGTACAAGCTGTAACAGTAATAATATTAAATGGATTGAAACAAGTAAATGGAAATTAGATTATAAAGGATGTGATGTTTATAGGTCGTCCTTAATTCCTGTTTTAAAAACGCATAAAGATGAACTACTTGGCGAAACTGATTCATTTTTCTTTAGAAGTCTAGGTAAGGCAAATCGCGTTTCGTATAGTACAAGAGGGAAAAAAATATTTTATTATTATTTAGCTCCGGGAAGCCAGTGTGATGGAAATTCTAATAAAACCACTTGTTTAACAATTGAATTTGAATCATTGGGAACTGCACGATTGATTTATTTGGAAGAAATTAATCTGTAGTTATTTTCTTGGAAGTATAATTTCGAAGGTTGTGCCTATGTTTTCTTTACTTGCTACGGTTATCGTACCTCCAATTTTAGTTAAGGCTTTCTTTACAATATATAAGCCTAAGCCCGTATCATTTTTTGAATTTATATTTCCCCTATAAAACATATTAAATATTTTAGGTTGAACATCTTCTGGAATACCTACTCCATTGTCCTTGAAATTGATTTTTATATGGCTAGTTAAATCTTCAATGGTGATATTTAATATCAGATCTCTTTCAGTACTACTATACTTTAGAGCATTTTCAAAAATATTTTGATAGATTGATTTAACGGCAAAACTATCTGAAATAAATGGTTTTTGTAATTCATTTTTAAATTGAATTGTACTATTATTATAATTATTGTTTTCAACAAAACGTTCTAGTATCGCATTGTGTAACGTGTCAAAATTTATTTCAGTTACCTCGGTTGAAGTATCTTGAATTTTAGTGTATGTATTTAAATCTGCAATATTAGATTCTAAATTTAAAAGTTTCTTTTTTATTAATTTGAATAATTCTTTACCTTCTTCTATGTCTGAATCTTTTTCATATAATCCAATATTACAAAGACCTTCTATGGTTTTAAGCGGGCCTTTTAAATCATGAGAAGCACTGTATAAAAACAAATTCAATTCTTCAGATTTGTCTTCAAGCTGGTTATTCTTTTCTTGAATCAATAAAGTTCTATTTTTTACTTGTAGTTCTAAATCAGTATTCAACTGTAATGTTAATGAGTGTTCTATTTTAATTCTTTTAATACGCTCCCCAATTGCTAATGTCATAAAAATACTTTCCAAAGCGATGCCATAATACAATCCAAAAAAACCTACTGCGCTTAAAGTGCTTGAAACTACTACTGAAAGGTAAAATAACAAATAACAAGATGTTAATATAATTATCCCAATAATCATAAATTTGGAATCCGAATTTTCTTTTTTATACGAATAGATAGACCAAAACGTACAAAAAAGGAACGTAAATAATTCAAAATGAAATGTAAATAAGGTGGTTTCTTTTTGCATGATTATGGTATAAATAATACGTGCAATGATTATTAGTATAAACCATTTGTATGCAGCTCTTGGTATAATGGATTTGAAATAAGAGTATGTAAATAACATTAAGAATACTCCCATTGTGCACCGAGCAATGTTTTTTATTATTTCTGTATAGGCTGAATAATCTGGTAAAAGAAACAATCCCGTACCATCTCTAAACAACATATTAATAACTTGAGAAAGTATGAACAAGCAATAAAACAGAATGACTTTTTCTTTAAAAAGCGAATAATAAAATAAATTATAAATGAATACATATAGCATAAAACCATAAAATACTCCAAATATTAAGTATTCAAAAAAGAAAGAAGAAGCGAATTTTTCTGGAGAATAAAACGCAAACTCAAAATAATACGAAGATTCGTTTTTTAATCGCAGCTTATACGTTGCCGTTTCATAAGGTTCTAAATGTATTTTGAAAACAGGTTGTTTATGAATAATATTTCTGTGGTAAATATTGGTTGTATCCCTAAACAGTTGAATGTCTTCTTTGTCTTTATTTACTTTTATTAGATCTATTTCATCAATGGAGTAGTTATAGGAAACTAAGAAATAATCAATGGATGTATTGGTAGGATTGGAGACGTTAAATGTATACCAATATGATTTTTTATGGTTGGTATTATTAAAGTTGCGTGTTTTTAAATGTGTTTGATCGTTTGTTGTCGGATTTAAGGAGTAACTATTACTACTATCCAACATTTTGATAGCTTTTGAATTGTCTAATACAATAGGTCCTCTAGCTTCGGAACAGAGAGTTGCAACTAATAAATTTAGAAATGAATAAAAAATAAATATAAAAATTCTAACTATTTGTCTCATCTGTTAATATTAATTTCAAAGATTTAATCCTTAATTTCTTTCAATAAGCTTTGAACTTTTAATTGCCATTCTTTTTGTTTATCCGTTAATATTCCATGATTTGTTTCTTCATCGTATTTATTCTGAAATTGTTTCCATTCTTTTAATAATTTAGATGATTCTTTATTTAACGTGCCATTTTGTATCGTTTTTGCAGAGGCTATTTCATTCATCTTTAATCGTATTTTTCGTGTATAAATTTCAGTTATATCGAAATGCAGTTGTTCATGTGCCAATAAAGACGCTGAATTTTTATTTTTTGACCACGAAAGGTTTTGATTAAATAGATTTTCGACTAAAATACTTATTACATCATTATTTAAAGAAGCATTCATTTTTATATCCGTATACGTTAATGCTGCTGCTGGGTTTGATTTGTCTGGTTTTCCTTTAAAATCAGACCATGTTAATTTACGTTCTGTTGTCCATCCAAACGAATTGGAGTCTGATGATATAATGGAAAATAAAAATAGGGATACGATTATTTGAATTACTACCGACATAAGTATAAAGTTGCTGTAACTAAACCAAATGTAGCAAAAGATATAGAAAAATAGCTAATTATTTAAAATCTGGACAAGGAATTTTCTTCGTTGGTTTCGTCCTTTTAGTTGGTCTATTAAATACGTATGTAATATTAATTTCGTGACTCCCCCCTGTCCTACCAATATTTAATTTTGAAACAGTAAAATCATAACTATAACTCAATCTTAGAGATTTTATTTTAAAACCAATTAAACTAACTACGGATTCATTGTTTTGTAAACCTTTACTATAATGTTTTATTGGAATACCTCTATACCACATCCCCACCATTAAATGATGATACATCCCATAAAGTCCAAAATCAAATTGATCTGATTTACCTTGTGCTTTATAATTAAAGGTTGGTGTTACTGAGATTTCATCATCTAGGTTTTTTGACAAATCTCCTCTTGTAGATAGATAGAATTTATAACCACCGGAAAACGTTGTTTTGATTGGTAAACTACTTACATCACCATAAAAGGATTGATTGGGAGTATTCAAATGATATACGGATAAACTTGCCCAGAATTGGTTTGAGTATAGAATACCTCCTAAGGATACATCAAAATAATTTACTTTAGAATTTCCAAAGGGTTCTTGGCTTGATTGGCCTGTAGAACCATTTACAGTATATTGATCTGGAAACTTTAAATTGGAATAATTTACAAATCTGGATGCGTAGGTTCCTTGTGCACCAGCCCTGAATGCTAATTTCGACGTAAGGATTAATTCATAGGAATATTGTAAGGTTATTTCATTCGAGCTAATAATATTACTACCCTGTATGTCTTTCATGACCATAAGACCAATTCCGCTATTGGCTTTATTGAAATAATGATCAATTGAAAAACTTGATGTAATATATTTTGCATCCAAGCCTGGCCATTGCAAGCGTTGATGGCCAATAACTCGGGTACGGTGACTGCTTCCTGCAAATGCAGGATTTAAATACAAAACATTCGCATAAAATTGTGAAAATTGAATGTCTTGAGCTATTAACTCTGAACTAACATAAATGAAACAAATTATTACTAATATTATTTTTTTTACAGTAGACATATTTTGTATGTATATCTTTTAATTATAGATAAAATAGAATACAATTCTATTTTACAATAGTAACACTTCCTTCTAGTTTATATGGGCCAAGATACTCTTGGCTATCGCCTTCGTAAATTATTGTCCAAGGATAAACCCCAATAGGCATCATCTCGCCCTTATAAACACCATCCCAAAAGTGATCTTTATCTAAACTTTCAAATATTATTTCTCCCCAACGATTATAAATCAATAATTTATATGCTCCAATATGTGCTCCATACACATTAAATAGATCATTTATACCATCTTTATTAGGACTAAATGCAGTGCCAACAAATAATCGAGGTGGACAAATTTCTTTAACTTCTATTGATCCAGTAGTGGTGCAATTAAAATCGTTATATACTTGTACCGTATAAATACCTCCTGCATTTACAGCAATTTCTCTTTTTGTTTCGCCTGTAGGCTGCCATATATAAAAGGATTGCAATCCTGCATCTAATATTATTTCCTTTTCTGATTCAGGACAAATCCTGCGGGGACTTTGTAAATTAAGCTTAGGTAATTGAATCGTGGTTAGATTCATAGATGTTTTACTTGCGCATAGATATGCAGAAGTGACTACGGAATAATTTCCACTATTTTTTACTTCAATTGTATTCGCATTGTTTTTTGTTATTTCAGTGTTGTTGTAATACCATTTGTATGTAAGAGGGTAATTTGAAAACGCAGCAATATTTAAAGGAGTTCCATTTAATATAACCGAATTGCCTGCACAAACACTTGTATCTTTTAATTGTACGATTGGATTTGGTATACCTTCAACCAAAATACTATCTTTTGCTATACATGAATGTTGATCAACAACAGAGACAATATATTTACTAATTCCTCTCGTAACATCTGTTGAGATTGTATATGAATTACTACCGGCAATTTGTCCATTTTTTGTCCATACATACGTAGCCGACGGTATCGTACTTGTTGTTAAAACCGTAGTTTTTTGTTCGCAGTCTGTAAGTTTGTCTGGTGAAATAAGAACAGGATTGGCATACACATCTGTATTAGCGGATGTTTCACACTCACCTTGTTTGTAAGAGATCGTATACTTGCCTTCTTTTGTTACTGTTAGGGTAGATTTATTTTCTCCAATTAATTCCACATTATTTTTATACCAAATTGGATTATTTAAAAGAACATCACCAAGTATTGGTTGGGCATTTAAGATTAATGAATTACTTATGCAATATGGACCTCCTAAAGTATAGACAGGCGGATTGAATGCATCGATTGACATGGTATCTAATCCAATGCAGCCGAATTGATCTTTTAATTTCAATACAATAATGCTGTCTTTAGTAGCAAGGATTGTTGCTTGATTTGTGGAAGATATCGGAAAATGATTTATACTTTCCCATGTGTAGATTAATTGAGCACTTAGTTCCGTTTGTAATGAAACGGAAGCTCCGTTACATACCACCTTGTCTGGACCGGCATCTGCAATGGGAGGTTTATTGAAACGAATTTCAATAGTATCTTTGATTATAGGGCAAGGTGATTGCGCAGTTGATGTAAGAATTAACAATACTGAACCGGCTTTGATATCATCAGATGTTGGATTGTAGGACGTAAGTAATGCATTCGCATTTGAAAAGTTTTCAGATGCACCTGTCCAGTTGTTTGCATTTGCATGAATACTACTACCAATTAATATAACTGGAGACTTAATCGGCAAACATATATCTTGGTCTGGACCTGCATTTACAATCGCTAATGGAATGATATTAATGATAATATCTTTGGAAATGAAAGGACATGGACTTGTCCCATTTACTTTTAAGGATAGTGCTATGCTGCTCGAATTTAATTCAGTTGTTGATGGAGTATAACGTGTTACTAAGCTTTGGTTATCCGCAAAAATACCAGTACCACCACTCCATGTTACTGTTGTTTGATTTGTCGCTGTCGCAATAAGGTCAATGGAAGTTGCATTAGCACATATGTTTTGAGGATTTTCAATTGTTAAAGTAACCGGAAGATTTACCTCAATCGTTTTATTTATAGAATCTGTACAACCATTGCTGTTTGTATACAGATATTTAATTTTGTTTATTCCATCTGTTATTGGAGAGAAAATTCCTGATGGTGTAATATTCATACCAGAAAATGTACCACCCGTTGGACTAAAGCTAGAAATTTGTACTACGTTCGTACTTTTGCACATGGGATTAATATCTGCAAATATTATATTGGGAGTGCTGTGTATAATAAAATTTAATTGTGCCGTGTCGCTACCAACGGTAGCATATTTAATGATTGCATAATATTTATCTCCATTAGTAACCACAACATTTTGTGGATTTGAAACTAGGTTTGATACAGTGGCGGGCTTTGCGGAATGCCATTCTGTAACTGAGGCTATATTACTATATGCTGTAATTGCTGTATTGTAGGATGTTAAATCTATGTTATTCTTTTTACCACTTCCTTTTATTGTCTCACACATTGCATCTGAAATGGGAACTGGTACACATCTTTCAGGAACAATTGTTTGTACAGTTACTGGACATGGATTATCAGCCAATGGCGTTAATTTTAGTTTGTAAACTCCCGACTTATTTGCAATAGCATTTTGAGAAGTTTTCGATCCTACAATACCTGGACCACTCCATAAGTAGGAAGCAAAATTTTGTGGGCCATAAAGTGTTACGTTTTCCCCACCACAAATTGTCGGTGGGATACTTGTATCTAAGAAAGAACAACTGGCGTCAATGTATGCATATCCTAAATGACCACCTCTGGAACAATCAGAAGCAATAAACTCTACAGTAACATTTTGTCCTTCATATCCCAATAAAGGAATTGTTATGGTTGTCCAATTTCTATAATATAAATCCAAAAATTGACCGTTTGCACGTGGATTTGCTGGATTGTATTTTGGATTGGCAACTTTTGCGTAAACAAAATTTCGTATAGGAGGCTTTGCTATTGCAGTATATGTTGCACAGTTAATTTCACTTCCATTTGCTGCATACATGCGTACTTTAAAATAGGGTCTTTCTAAATCTCGGTGATCACCTGGATCTTCAAGTACTGCTGCATATTGATAAGTAAAAATATTATTTGTTGGGGTTACCAAAAAGGTTTGCCTTACGATGGTTGCGTTTCCTCCATTTACATAGTTTTCTAAACGTAAGGAATAATTACCGCCTGGTGCAACAACAGGAAGTGTAGGTATGTAGGGATCAACCATTGCTGTTGTCATAATCTCATGTTGCGTTGTACTAAATCCATTTGTAATGTTACAAGGTGTAACATTTTCACATGCCTTAGCAGTAAGCCCTTGCCATCCATCTGTTGTTCCCGATTCAAAATCAATATTTTCACACGGTCCATTATATGAAAGAGTTGAAAAAGTATTTTGTTGAGCAGCATATTCCTTTTTGAAAATGTCAAAAGAATTATTATTTGAAACAATTGCTGCTACTAAGTTCTGTGAATAATTTTGAACATTAAAATCAATGGAATCTTTTGACGGTACATTAAAAAAGTTGAATTGAGCTTCAATTAATTTTTTCTCTAAAAAAATCATATACAATTCTTTTTCTTGATTTGTATATGTAGCTTCAGCTAGTACCGCTTTTTTAATTGAAATAAAGTCAATAGTAGCCCATTGCACTTCAGTTGATTCTAAATTAAGTTGAGCGGATACATTTTGATTTGAGTAAATAATTAAAATAAGTACTGCTAAAATTGAGCGTAGGTTTTTCCAATTCATATAAATAATTATTTGTAACGGTATAAAAGAATAATTATTATTACATTGTAATATATTTATATTAAATAGTAATATATTGTGTTGTTGGTAAAAAATATTATTTAAAAATTTGTGTGTTTTTTATATGATTGTTTTTCAGGTATTTATAATATTTCAATAATATCGACTAACTAATAATTTTAAGGATAAATACAATTAGTTGTATTTTAATTATAAAATTATAGATAGTTACATCTTTTATATTTATTAGTTTACACTTTTAATGACTTTTTTATAGATTTTACGTATTAGGATTTTTTTATGTTCTTAATATAAAACATCAACTAGTGATATATCTAAGTTTTTTTAAAAGTTGATGCTATTTTTTATTAAAACAAGATATTGTATCGTACCTTGCTTTAATTATGCAAACACAAAGACAGCTTTTTTTAAACCATAATGCCCAAACAAGTGATACTCCTCTATTATTAGAAATTGATCATGCAAATGGTGTTTATATGTATGGTAAAAATCAAGAGCGCTATTTAGATTTAATTTCGGGTATTGGGGTTAGTAATGTTGGCCATTGTCACCCTAAAGTAGTTAAAGCTGTTCAGGAACAAGCAGCTAAATACATGCATTTGATGGTTTATGGAGAGTTCGTTCAATCCCCTCAAGTTGATTTGGCTACGAGGTTATGCAAGACATTGCCGACTACCCTGGATGCTGTTTATTTAGTAAACTCTGGTAGTGAAGCAACAGAAGGTGCTTTGAAATTAGCTAAACGATATACGAAACGGAGAGAAATTATTTCATGTGTAAATGCATATCATGGATCTTCTCATGGTGCATTAAGCGTTATGGGAAATGAATATTTCAAACAGTCATTTAGGCCGCTGCTACCAGGAATTAAACACATTCATTATAATAACATAAACGATTTAGAGCTCATAACGGAAGAAACCGCAGCTGTTATCGTTGAAACCATTCAAGGAGAAGCAGGTGTTCGCATTGCAGAAAAAAAGTATATGCAGGCACTTCGAAATCGATGTGATTATACGGGAACGTTATTAATCTTAGACGAGATTCAGTGTGGATTTGGAAGAACGGGAAGTTTTTGGGCCTTTGAAAAATATGAGATTATTCCTGATATTTTACTTACCGCAAAAGGTTTGGGTGGAGGAATGCCTATTGGTGCATTTATTTCATCCAAAGAAATCATGCAAACCTTGAGTGTTAATCCTGTGTTGGGCCATATTACTACTTTTGGTGGTCACCCTGTTAGTTGTGCCGCAGCAATTGCTTGTATGGATATTATTGAAGACGAAAATCTGATTCTATCTGTTGAAAAAAAATCTCAGACTTTTATTCAGCATTTAAAACATCCTGGAATAAAAGACATACGTCATGCAGGACTTATGATGGCTGTTGAATTTGAATCTTATGCTGTTCTTAAAAAAATAATTGATAATGCAATATCAAAAGGAGTATTAACGGATTGGTTTTTATTTTGCGATCATTCAATGCGAATTGCTCCTCCGTTGATTATTGCTGAAAATGAAATTATTGAAGCCTGTCAAATTATTTCTGCCTGTTAAATAAAAAAAGTGAAGTATTAACTTCACTTTTTTTATAAATAACTTTTTATTAAGTCTGCTATTTTTTCTAATTCTTCCTTACTCGGTTTCAATTTCTCTCTCGAAAAGTTGATGTCTTGAACTGTTTGTAGAGGCAAAAGATGAATATGTGCATGAGGTACTTCTAATCCAATTACTGCTACTCCTATTCGTTTACACGGTACTGCTTTCTCAAGTGCAATGGAAATTTTTTTAGAAAAAAGTATCATCTCACACAAGAGTGAATCTTTCATTGCAAATATATAATCGATTTCTTCTTTCGGCACAATTAATACATGGCCCATTGCTAAAGGAAATAAATCCAGAAATGCAATACACGTATCCGTTTCTGCTATAATATAACCAGGGATTTCTTTATTAATTATTTTAGTAAAGATGCTTGGCATAATTTATAAACTGATGTCTAAAATTTCAAATTCAATCTTTCCTGCTGGCGCATCTACTAAAACTGTATCTCCAATTACTCTTCCTAATAAAGCATTTCCAATAGGTGATTTTAAAGAGATTTTACCTGCTTTTAAATCCGCTTCTTCTTCAGAAACAAGCATGTACTCAACAATATGACCTGTCTTTTTATTTTTAATTTTAACTTTAGTTAAGATAGATGCTTTTGAAGTATCGATGGTGGATTCATCGATTACACGAGCGTTTGCTACAATTTCATCCAATTTAGAAATCTTCAGTTCCAACAAACCTTGAGCATCTTTAGCAGCATCGTATTCTGCATTTTCACTTAAATCACCTTTATCACGAGCTTCTGCAATTTGCGCAGCTATGCTAGAACGACCTTTCGTTTTAAGATGATTAAGTTCGGTTTTTAATCTATCGAGTCCTTCTTCTGTGTAATAAGATAATTTACTCATAATTTGTTTAGGTCTGAATTCTATATAAATAAAAAAACGGTGCACAATTGCGTACCGTTTTAACAAAGATAAGAATACTTTTACGATTCTTCAACCAACAAGACTATTATGTTTTTTTTAATTTGATTTAAGAGAATTTGCCCAAAAAAGTATTTTTTCTCCTAAAACGATGCTTATTTTTTTATAGGATTCAACAGTCCATCCAGCAATATGTGGTGTCAAGATAACATTCTTATTTTCACATAATCCAGCAAACCATGTTTTTTGTACATCTGTTAACGTGGATAACTTTTCATTTTCTAATACATCCAAAGCTGCTCCTTTTACTTTTCCAGAGATTAAAGCATCATTTAAATCTTTCAGTTTTACAATTTTTCCTCTGGAAGTATTAACCAGCCAAAATGGCTTTGCTACTGCATCAATAAACGCTTTATCTATCCACCCATTTGAAAAATCATTTAAGGGAATATGTAAACTGATTATATCTGCTTTTAATTGCAATGTTTCTAAACTTACTTGTTCAGCATCTTTACAGGAGTAATTCCGTTTGAATTTATCAAAAGCAATTATTTTACATCCAAAACTAGATAATCGTTTGGCCGTTTCTTTGCCCATATTGCCATAACCAATAAGGCCTACAGTTAGGTTAGCTAATTCATAGCCTCTATTTTCTTCTCGTTTCCAAATACCATTTTTAACTTCCGTATTGGCACGTACTGTATTGTTTAGTAGTGCCAATATAAATCCAACTGTTTGTTCTGCTACAGCTACTTTATTTCCTTCAGATGCATGAAATACAGCTATGTTCTTTTGTTCTAAATACTCGGTATCTAAATTATCCAAGCCCGCCCCTGCTCTACCAATAAATTTCAATCTGGGACACGTATCTATGATAGCTTTGTCAACAATGAACTTACTTCTAATAATGATTCCATCATAGCTTGGAAGTTCTTTAATACAAGCTTCAGCAGACCATTCAGGTTTGTAATCATAAGAAATAGATGACTTGTTTAACCATTCAAAAAGAACGGGATCTACATCATCAACTATTAAGCATTTCAAGGATACCATAGACTAAAATGAGAAAAGTAAATGAGCAACTGAAAAGTATATACCCAAACCCAATAAATCGTTTGCTGTAGTAATAAAAGGACCCGATGCTAAAGCGGGATTTACACCAAATCTATATAAAATCAAGGGTGTAATGGTACCCATAAAAGAAGAAACGAGTACAACACAAAACAATGCAATCGAAACGGTAATAGATAAATGTATTTCTTGCTTTAATACAATGTTGAATAAAAAAACTAACGTTGAGATTGCTAAACCATTAATAACGGATACCACAAAACCTTTCCCAAATCTGTCCAATCTTAAGCCAATATCACTGGAATCCCGCGCTAACGATTGTACAATCATTGAAGAAGATTGTATGCCAACATTTCCTCCAGTAGCTGTGATTAGAGGGATAAAGAAAGCCATTGCAGTTACTTGTGTAATTACATTTTCAAATAAACCAATAAATTGTGCTCCCAAAATCCCCCCAAGCATACCAACAATTAACCAAGGCAATCTACTTTTAGATAAAAGCCAAACAGAGTCATCTTCTTCTGCATCATTTGAAATACCAGACATCATTTGGCGTTCCAAATCAGCTTGTTCGGTAATTAAATCGAGTACGTCATCAATTGTAATTCTTCCTAATAATTTCCCCTGTACATTAACAACAGGAATTGTTTCAAGATCATATTTTTGCATTAACTCCGCAACTTCCGTTCCGTTTTTATAAGATTCAATGCTACGGATATTCGGTTCGTAAATATCCCCAACAATGGAGTTTTCGTCCGCTAAAAGTAATTTTTTTAATGATAATATTCCAAGCAATCTTATGTTATCATCAACAACATATATAGAAAATATTTTATCTACGTTCTTTGATTGTGCTCGAATTTCTTCAATGCAACGATCAATTGTCCAATTAAGATTTGCTTTAATTAATTCTTTAGCCATTAACCCGCCTGCGCAGTCTTCATCGTAATGTAAAAGATCTATAATATGATCGGCGGTTACAGGATTCTTTATAAAAGCAATAATTTCTTCCCCTGTTTTTATAGACAGTTCATTTATAATATCTACAGCATCATCTGAGTCAATATATTCAACTAAATCAGCGATATTTTCTGGACTATAATATTTTAATATTTTTAAACGAATGTCTGTATCCAATTCAGAGATAACATGCGCTTTTTTTTCTGTCGTTAATATGTTCAGTAATTCAACGGCTTCTTCTGTATCTAACTCATATAATAATGCAGAGATATCTTGTTCGGCGAGATCGCCGATTAAATCAAGTATTAGACTTGTTTTGCCTACACTATTAATGCATTCTTTTATATTGGTAATAAATTCTTCTGTAAGTTCGAATGCCATAATTATTGCTTGCCAGTCATTATGTTTGTTAATTCAAAGAAGTTCTCAACGGATAATTGTTCTGCTCTTTTATCAAAGATAGGTAAATCCATAGGAATGTTTAAGACATTCATTGATTTGAGTGCGTTTCTTAATGTTTTTCGACGCATGCCAAAACCCGCTTTTACAACTTTAATAAAATCGGTTTCGTCACAGGGTAATTGGGTTCTAGTGTTTCGTTTCAATCGAATAACTCCAGATTTTACTTTTGGAGGTGGTGTAAATACATTTTCGTGTACTGTAAATAAATATTCAATATCATAAAATGCTTGTAGCAATACACTTGTAATTCCATAGGTTTTATTACCATGTTTTGCGGCAAAACGCTCCGCGACTTCCTTTTGGAACATTCCAACCACTTCTGGTATTTGATCTTTATGTTTTAATACTTTGAATAAAATTTCAGTAGAAATATTATAGGGGAAGTTTCCGATTATGGCAAAGCTGTTGGGATACCATGTTCTTAAATCAGATTTTAAAAAATCCGCATGTATTAAATCCGTATCTTCGAATGCAAAAGCTTTTTTTAAATATTGTATGGATTCGCCATCTATATCAACTACTCGTGTATGATAATTTGGGTTTTTTAATAAAAACTGTGTTAATACACCCATACCAGGACCTATTTCTAATACTTCTGTATAGGATCCATACAATGTTAAGCCATCAACAATATCTTGTGCAATTTGTAAATCATTTAAAAAATGTTGACCTAAATGCTTCTTTGCTCTAACTTTATCCATCTCTGTTTCAACTCGTGTAATTAATATGCGAAGGTACAATATGTTTTATGTAATCACATATTCTTTGTATTAAGAGTTGGTTAAGCATCATTTCTATATCTTAAAATTATATCAATAATGTACGATTTGGGAATACTAGGTTTCACTTGATTTCTAATTAATAACAAAATTTTTATTCGAAATAATTAGTACACACTTTGATAGGCATATCCAATCGGATTAGAAGCATATTTAAAAATATGAAAAAAGCCTCCGGCGAAAGAGGCTTTTTAGGAAACGTACAACTTTAATCAAAACGAGCAAGAATTGTTAAAGAAGAATTATAAAATCGTTGTATTGATAGTTAATACATAGTGTAATCAAAAGGTAACCAATGGATAACATAAAAAAATTGAATTAAATCTTCAATTTTTTGAATAAATGAAATAGGGCTAAGTTACTGTTCCAAATTTCATTACCTTTGTTAGGAATATAATACTAATTATGACTTCAATAAATACATTTGACCGACCAGTAGTAGGAATAACTTTAGGTGATTTTAATGGCGTAGGCCCTGAATTAATCCTTAAGAGCTTATCTGATGCAAGAATATTGAAAATTTGTATACCTGTAGTTTATGGGAGTTATAAATTATTTGCGCGGTATAAAAAAATATTGGGACAATATGACGACGTTAATTTTCATTCTATAAAGTCTTTCCAAGAATTACACTCTAAGAAAATAAATCTTTTCACAACTTGGGAAGATGATTTTGAAATAACACCCGGTACACCTACGAAGGAGTCTGGGAAAGCAGCGTTTTTATCCTTAGAAAAAGCAGTTGAAGATGCCCTAGCGGGAAATTTACATGCAATTGTAACGGCCCCTATTGATAAAAAAAATATTCAACAAGAAGGTTTTAAGTTTGCTGGACATACAGAATATTTGGCACAACGTTGTGGTGTTAAAGATAACTTAATGGTGATGGTAAGTCCAACTATGAAAGTGGCTTTAGCAACTGCGCATATACCTGTATCGCAGATTGCAAGTACCTTGACTAAAGAAGTATTGATAACTAAGATAAACTTATTAAATCAATCATTAAAAAAAGACTTCGGTATTACAAAGCCTAAAATCGCTATCTTGGGATTGAATCCTCATGCTGGAGAACATGGTATGATTGGAAAAGAAGAAGAAAATTTAATAATCCCCGTAATTAATGAACTTAAGGACAAAGGAGTGTTATTATTCGGTACCTTTCCAGCAGATGGTTTTTTTGGCCAACACCACTATAAAAAATTTGATGGTG
>NZ_CALMGQ010000048.1 GCF_937863595.1 uncultured Cytophaga sp. | reverse complement strand
CAAAAGAAAACACGCGCTCCCGAAGGGAGTTCTATTCCCCATTATTCTAAAAGAAAAATACCTTCGGTATTGCGCGTAGTATTATTGGGTGGTGATATTTCTATAAATATGTAACCCTTACCAGTGTCATAAATTAAATAGTTTTGTGTGATGTGAAGGATTCATTTTTCAATCGGAAATGTTTTAAGACAGACCGATCTAAATAATCCCATCATACGATGAATCCCAATTCAGACAAAATGCAGCTCATTGATCTGAAAATGGTTGGCCGAAAAGCACACCCCTGCGAAAAATCATAACTTGTCCCGGTTTTGAGGCGAAAGTTCATTCAAAAGAATATAGCGTATCAAAGAACTGATCCCGGTAGGGATCATATATTTATAGCAAATCAGAAAACAAAAGAAAACACGCGCTCCCGAAGGGAGTTCTATTCCCCATTATTCTAAAAGAATAATACCTTCGGTATTGCGCGTAGTATTATTGGGTGGTGATATTTCTATACATATGTGACCCTTACCAGGGTCATTACTTTAATAGATTCTTTTGTGGTGTATAGAATTCATTTTTCAATCGGAAACGTTCTAAGACAGACCAATCTAAATAATCATTCTAATCCGACGAATCCCATTCGCCATGGCAAACAAACAAAAAAATCAAACAAAAAACGCACAAAAAAACCCTGACCGTTTCCGATCAGGGTTTTTAAATATTTAGTGTGTGTTAATTACTTAACAACAACTAATTCAGTTTTAGCAGGAGTACCATCTACAACATACGTTACAGTGTACATACCAGCTACTAAACCAACTGTTTCGATTTTAGTATCAACACCAGTTACAGCAGCTCTTGTAGAAATTTGTCTACCTGTCATATCAGAAAGGATAATGTTTACTGAAGCATTATTTTTCAAATTAATTTGAGCGAAGAATTCACCTGTTGCAGTTGGATTTGGATAAACTTTTGTAGATGAAACGTTAGCAACAGCAGCAGAAGTAGTAGAAGTAGTAATGCCAGTCTTAGAATTACCTAACCACTGATTTTTCATTTCAAAATTTACTGAACCAGAACCGTCAGTTGTTGTACCAAGATTTACTGAATATTCAATTTTAAATAGAGAGTCAGCAAAAGCCTTTGTCATAAAGTGACCAGTTTTATTGATTGGATCACCGTATTCACCAATTGTATTACTGAAAGAACTTAGTGGAATACTGTACATTTTAAATCCACCAGAAGTTGCAACACCTGTCGCACCTGTAGGACTTAAATCTAAAATATAACCTTGAACATTTGTAGAATCACTAGCAGACAATTGAATTTTAATTTTAGGCGCCGTAGAACCGCTTGCTTTAATCTCAACATTTAAAAAATAAGTTGATAAAGCCTTTCCAGAAATAGTTACACCAGTTCCCCATGGTTTCCCAACTTGTGGAGCAGCAAATGAAGCTGCGCCCATACCACCAACATAATATTTGGTTGCTGCACATGATCCATTAGCTCTTATAACATAAGCTGCAGTATCAACGAACAAACCAGCATTTACTGGAGTTGGACCTACAACAGGATCTGCAGGAACCAGAGGTGGATTTCCAGTACCAGGAACACCAAAATTGAATGGTGAACCAGTAATCTGAGTAGTACCATTTGCTGCATTCCAAATTACAAATTGATTTTGAGCATTTGCAGCGAATGCTACAGCTGCAAGCATTGATAAAGAAAGTAAAACTTTTTTCATAGTTGTTTGATTTATTTTGTTTAATTAATTGTTGTCAATCGATGTACCAAATATATAAAATTTTAATACTAAAGTCCAAAATCGGCTAGAAATTATTCCACATTTTATTCAAAGTTTAGGAATAAAGAAATTGTATTGGACGATAATCGGGATAAACTAGAGCTATATATGTTAGGATCATGACTTAAGAGATTTAATAAGCCGTGAGAAAAGCGTATTTCAGGAGAAAATTTAAATAAAGGACAGTATAAATCCATTCCTACACCTAAATCCAAACATAAATCAAATCCGTCTGTACGTAAATCCGTTATTTTGCGTTGTTTTTTCTTAGCGCCTGCCTCAATGGCTGCTTTTAAACCACCAATCACATACATTCTAGAATTGTTTCTGCGCATGGATTTATATTTTAACATCAAGGGTATTTCCATAAAAGTGGACTCTATGGTTTGTATTTCGGAGGAATTATAAAAATCGTATTTAATGTTACGGCTATAAAAACCAACGGTTGGCAATACGCGCAAATCAAAGTGATCGTGCAAACGAAAGTTTACAATAAAACCCAAAGAAAAACCTGGTGTATACGTACCTGCAGCACTTCTAACGGTATCATTAAAATAATTAGGCGATACTCTAGACTGAAATCCGGATGCATTTACACCAAGCGTAAAGCCGTAATGCATGAACTTATCATCGTAGAAAGGCAAGTTCGTCCAGCGTGGATCTTGCGCTTGAACTTTTGCAAGGATAAACAATGAAAGAAATAATATACTTAAAGACTTCATGAATTCTATTTACAATCGAATGATAAATTCTACTTTTTCCCTACATAAGAAGTACATACTCCAAATGTAAATGGCTTGAAATGTTGTATGCTAAACCCAACTTTTTCAAGTATGGCGCAAAATGCTTTACCATCCGGAAAAGCATTTACAGAATCGGGTAAATACGTATAAGCAGCTGTATCTTTAGAAACCATCTTACCCACAACAGGTAAAATATTTTTAAAATAAAACTGATATAATTGCTTAAAAGGCGCTTTTTGTGGTTTTGAGAATTCTAATACCATAATATTGCCACCAGGTTTTAATACCCGATAAATTTCAGACAAACCTATTTCTAAGTGTTGAAAATTACGCACTCCAAAGGAAACGATTACAGCATCGAAAGTATTGTCTTCAAAGTTGATTTTTTCTGAATCTCCCTTTTGAAGTGTAATAATATTATCGAGCTGTTTTTTAGCAATTTTCTCTCTGCCTATTTGCAGCATATTTTCTGCAATATCGATCCCCACAATCGTTGTTGCTTTTAAGCGTGTAGCAGCTTCAATCGCTAAATCTGCAGTGCCTGTGGCAACATCTAAAATATATGTAGGATTATCTTTTTTTAATAAATTAAGCGCTTGTTTTCTCCAAATTTTATCAATTCCTAGACTCAATACACGGTTTAATAAATCGTATTTGGGAGAAATATTATTAAACATAAGCTCTACTTGCTCACGTTTATCACCTTCTTGCTCTTGATAGGGCTTTACTGTTGCTGACATGGGTGCAAATGTACGAAGAAAGTACGAAGTATAGAGTACTGAGTATATAGTATTAAGTACCAATTAATGCCTACCAAGTACAAAGTATAACAAAAAACTTATATATATGATTAATTTTCAATACCATACCAAAAAAAATAAAATAGAGAAGTACTGTTTATATATAACCCAAACGTAAAAAACAGCACTTCTCTATTTGTACTCTATACTTAGTACTCATTACTCAGTACTCTGTACTTTCAATTCCACTCTTCTATTTTTAGCTCTACCGGCCGCAGTATCGTTACTAGCAACTGGCTTGCTAGATCCAAATGATTCTACTGTAATTCTAGCAGCAGAAATTCCTTTAGATACGATATAATTCTTAATGCTATTTGCTCTCCTTAAAGATATAATCGTATTAATTGCTACAGTACCTGATGCATCGGCATGGCCACTAAGAACTATTTTTACTGCAGGGTTTTCATTCAAAACTTCTATAATCTTATTTAAATCAGCTTTGTTCGAAGTACTCACATCGGATACATTCAATGCGAAATAATAGATATACGACTCACTATTTTTTACAACAGTAGATGTTTTGGACGTTTTAGTAGAATCGGCACGTGCAATGATCGTATTATTTGCAACAGTATCAACGACACTGCTATCTGGCTGTTGTTTTGTCGGAAGCACGCACGTATACATCTGATGCTTTCCTACTACAGAAGACAATGGAACATCTACTGTATCTTGTAAGATCAATTCTTTACCATCAAAAACAGAAACGATATAGCTATTGGACGAAAGTGCGGACAATGAAAACGTACCATCCTTTTGTACTTCTACATCTTTAGATTGGGCATTTTTAGATGCAGATGCTGTGGGTTGAATACGAACGCTTAATGTCGATTGATTTACAGGTAATTTATTTCCGTCAACCAATAACCCGTCAATCATCACAGATTCAATAGACGACATTTCGTAAATATCTTTTTCTCCATACCCTTCTGTTCGATACGAAGAAAAGTAGGCTTTGGGAGATGTATGACTCATTATAAAATACAAGTCATCATCTGGTGTATTTACTGGGTAGCCTAAATTTACAGGTTTGGACCAATTATTTGAAGCACCATCCCAAGTAGATTTAAAAATATCGTAACCGCCCATACTTGTATGCCCGCGAGAACTAAAATACATTGTTAAACCATCTGCAGAGATATAAGGCGCGTCTTCATCCTCATTGGTATTTATAACAGACGAAAGTGCTGTTGGCTTACTCCACGTTCCATCATCATTTTTAGTCAAATAATAGATATCTAAATCTCCATTTTTCTTAAAATGATTGGTTGCATAATACAAGGTTTTACCATCCGGAGTTATAAAGGCATCTGCTTCAAAATCTACTGTATTTATTTCCTCTAACGATTGTGGTGTAGACCATGTTCCATTTTCTTTGGTTGAAGTATAAATATCTCCACCATGCAAATAACTATAAATAAATATTTTATTGTCATTATCATATAACTGAATGGATGCGTCGTGACCTGTAGTATTTAATTGAAACGATACAGGTTCTGTCCAATGGATAGAATCTATTTTGGTAGAATAGAATATGTCTTCAAAAGGTTCGCCATCATATTCTTCTTTTGGATCTTTTGCATTTGTTCTTCTTGATGTAAAAAGCAACAAAGTATCTGTCAAAGATAACACAGGACTATGGTCTGAAAAGCTTGAATTAATAGTACTACCTAAATTCCGGATGAAATAATCACTTGGATTAGATACATATTTAGCAGCACATGTAAGTTGATATTTATAACGTTCAACCTCTTTAAATTGAACCTTCTTTTTTGAAATCTCTTTTTGAAATCTCGAATAGAAATACTCGGCTTTTTCAAAATTATAATTTAAATGATTTGCTCTTCCAAGCCAAAAATACAGATATTTATTATAGGTTGAATCTATTGCATAGACGTGCTGTAGGTCTTTTAATGCTTGATCTTTTGAAAATCGGTGCAAATTACAAACCCCTCGTTTATACAAAGCGTTTAAATTAGCAGTATCTGTTTTTAATATTTGGTCAAAAAATGGATACGCATTTCTGTACTGTTCTTTACGATAGCATTTTTCACCCTGGCGCTTCAATACTTTTGTATTCTGAGCCTGCGATCGCATTGAAAAAAACAAACAAAGCAAACTAACAGAAAAAAAAATGGAGCTTATTTTCATTTTGTAATTGTTTATTATTTGATAATTTTAAATTCAGTTCTTCTATTTAATTCTCTACCTTCTGGTTCATCATCGTTTGAAGCCAATGGTCTAGATTCGCCATATCCTTCATACGTTAATCGGCTTTTAGATATGCCTTTTGAAACCAACCAATTCACAACAGCCTGAGCACGTTTTTTAGAAAGCACTTTATTGTATTCATCTGAACCTTTGCTGTCTGTATGACCCGATATTTCAATATCCATTGCTGGGTTTTTCTGTAACAATTGTAATAAGTTATTTAATTCTTTATTTGATGTAGCCTTTAAAATAGCTTTATCAAAATCAAAATAAATATTTCTCAGTACAAAGATGTTACCTACAGCAAGTTTTTTCAAGGCCAAGTTTTGAGTAATCTCTTGACTTATAGTTGCAGCTGCTGGAACAGAAAATGTTTTATTCACAAAACCATATCCATCTTTTTCTGTGGAAAGGGTATACTGACTTGCCTCTTTATTATTTACTATAAAAGAAAACATGCCATTCTGGTCAGCCATAATTTCAGATACCAACACTCCATTCGCGTCAGTTAATTGCACTGAAGAAGAAATGGGACTACCGGTTTCTGCGTCTTTAACAACCCCTTTAATTGTTATGGGCAAAAGTACAGCAGCTACTGTTGGAATAATTTGTGGAGCGACAGATTGTATCTCTAAATTCATCGCCTTCATTTTTGCAAGCAATGCCTGTTTATCTTCCCTTGGAGGCATAGAAATCATATAGATATCTTTTTCACCAACGCCGTCATCCTTTGCAGATGCATAGTAACCGTGTGAACCATCCCCAGACAATACAAAATAAATATCGTTATTCGCAGTATTTATTGGATAACCCATGTTGATTGGTTCTGTCCAAGTTGCTCTGGTAGAATCGTAATATGTTTTAAAAATATCATAACCACCCATTCCCTTGTGGGCACGTGAAGAAAAATAAAGTGTTATTCCATCAAAATCCATAAAAGGACCTTCATCATCGTCTTCGGTATTAATTACAGGGCCTAAGTTTGTTGGTTTACCCCAAAAACCTTTTTCGTTCATTTTAACCATGTACAAATCTAGTCCACCATAACCACCTTCTCTATTACTAGCAAAAAACAAGGTATTACCATCTGGAGAAACAGCTGCGGCATTTTCATATGAGACTCTACTATTTACAGAACCTTCGATAGGCAAAGGCTTGGACCAAGATCCATCAGCACGTAGTTTACAATAGTAAATATCGCCGCTTCCATCATCTTTGTAAATAAATAATTGAGAGCCATCCGCAGAAAGTGCAATACTCGCATCATGGCCATCGGTATTGATGTTAGCACCAATATTTTGGGGTGTTCCCCATTCACCATTTACTTTTTTAGAAATGTAAATATCTTCGTAAAATTGTCCCGTTTCATCCAATTGTCCGCCTGTGCTCCCTGTTCTTCTAGATGTAAAAATCATTACTTTTTCATCCGCTGAAATGACAGGTGCAAAATCTGGAAAATTAGAATTTATAACCGTACCTGCCGATGTAATTTTAACATCCACAGGTTGTGCCATAAATTCAACGCCATTCGCACATTCATAAATTCTTCTATCAACTTTTTTTAACAAAGGGCTTGTAACGGGTAGTGTTGCTCTGAATTGGGTATAAAACTCGGATGCTTCTGCAAAACGATGATTCTCTTGATTTGCTACACCCAAATTAAATAATATATCTACATCTACCTTAGGATCTATCTTATAAGCACTTTCAAAATAAGGCAAACATTTATGTGGGTAATCGGACTTCATATATTGAATTCCAATTTTATTATTTAAGCTAGCATTGTTTTGATTCAATTTATACGCTTCAAGATATTGCTTAAGCGCGACTTTATTATCCCCTGCGGCTTTAGCCGCATCTCCTTCTTTAATGTATTTCTTTTCAGATTGGGCATTAGAAAAAAAAGAAAGATTTAAAAGTAAATAACTTATAAAAATAATTTTTGAAAGAATTGAAGTATACTTAAATATCATACGTTTTAAAATTTCTAGAAATAATCTATATTTCTACTTAATACATCAACTTAAATGTAAAGGTTACGTTTGAATTATACAATTTTAAAAAAAAATTTATAAAAATAAACGAACTTTGTTACAATTATACATGAATATACCCATACCAAACAGAGGGTATACAATATTTTTCGTAAATTGTGATCCCAATAACCTTTGCGTCCGAAATATGAAATTGCAAGCAACATTCATCAGTAGTTACGATGATTATCAAAAATGCCCCGAAAGAACTACTCCAGAATATGCGTTCATTGGTCGCTCAAATGTTGGTAAATCTTCGTTAATAAATTCAGTTACAGGAGTTAAGAAATTAGCATTAACTTCTTCGAAACCTGGTAAAACCCAATTAATTAACTTATTTAATATTGAAGACCAATGGATATTGGCCGATTTGCCTGGATATGGCTTTGCTAAAGCAAGTCAGACCAGCCGAATTAAATGGGGAAGAATGGTTCACGATTATTTAAAAAACCGTAGCAACCTAATGAACGTATTCTTACTTATAGATTCGAGACATGAACCTATGAAGTCTGATTTAGAACAAGTTACATGGCTTGCAAGTAATGGAATTCCTTTTAGTTTGATATTTACTAAAATTGATAAGCTATCAAATTCTCAATTAGGTAAGAATATTGCTGCATGGACAACAGAGTTGAGTAAAGATTGGGAGGAACTTCCAAAAATGATAACAACCTCTTCCGAAACAGGAAAGGGCAAAGAAGAATTATTAGATTATATTGCTGAAATCAACAAACAGATTTCAAAATAAGGAAAATACTTACAATGATTTTTCCTATACTTGTATACTAAACCATAACCAATGTAGATTATGAAAAAGTTTTTATTTGTACTAACCCTAGGTTTAATTGCTTTTATTTCTTTTAAAGAATTAGAAGCTCAAACTACCCCCTCTAAAGCTGTACCTGCAGCACAATACTACGAAGGTGGACAAACAGCAATGTATCAGTTTATTAATGCTCAATTACTATACCCACCTACTGCAAAAAGAAACAGAATTCAAGGTGAATGTATCGTATCTGGAGTTTTAGAAGCAGATGGTACAATGACGAGTATTTCAGTTGTCAAAAACATCGGTGGCGGTTGTGGCGAAGAAGCTGCGAGAGTTGTTAAATTACTAAAATTCAATGCTCCCGGATTTAAGACACAAACAAGCATACCCGTATATTTTAAATTATAATTATCTATTCAACACGAATCTATTAAAAGCAAAATGGAGTTAAGAGAAGTAGCAGCAGTATCAGGCAGAGGCGGTTTATTTAAAATACTTAAGCCTACAAAAAATGGAGTTATACTTGAAGCAGTAGACGCTTCAAAAAAACGTTTTGTTGCAGGTGCAAATGAACGTGTATCCATATTGAATGAAATCTCCATCTATACAACGGACAAAGAAGGTTCAGTATCATTGGAAACAATACTTGATAAAATCCATTCAACATATGGTGCAGATACAAAAATCACTTCTAAATCTTCGGATGATGAATTGGGTGCTTTCTTAGCTTCTATTCTTCCGAATTACGATCGTGAAAAAGTATATGTTTCTGATATTAAAAAATTAGCTAATTGGTATTCGATCTTATTTGCTAATTTCCCTGAAGTATTGGTTGCAAAAAAATCAGAACCAAAAGCTTCGGAAAAAGAAAAGGCAGAAACTGCTGAAGAAGTTGAGGCACCAGCTAAGAAAGTTGTGGCTAAAAAAGAAAAAGCTGATTCAGATACAGAAAAAGCACCAGCGGCTAAAAAACCGGCAGCTAAAAAAGCAGCAAAAGCAAAAGGTGAATAAAACATTCCAACTATTTGATCTAAACATACCTGAACATCCGGAAATCGAAAGTCCGGATGTTTCTCTTTTTAAAAGCAATCTTAAAAAACAACTGTTGTATTTATTAGAGAAAGATATCGCTACATTATGGAACGGACTTTACCGCATTGATGTAGCTGAAAGTAAGGTTAAAGAAATTTTTATAGGAATACCCGACACAAGTGAAATCGCTGAAAAGCTATCGGATTTAATACTCAAACGAATCATACAAAAAATGGAGATTCGTAGAAAGTATTCAAATCAAAATAATACGGCCTCCGATTTAGATGAAACGCTTTAACGTTTCCCGTACAGAGGCTACATACCAACCACCAAACAAATTAACGTGAACGAGTAAGGGATATAAATTATATATATCTGCACGCGTATCATAAAAGCTTTTATCTAAAGGCAATATTTCATTATACGCATCATAAAATTCATCTTCGAAACCACCGAATAGTTTTGTAAATGCAATTTCAATTTCACGATTTCCATAATACGTTGCAGGATCAACCAAACAAACGGTTCCTTTTTGATTCAAGGTAAAATTCCCACTCCACAAATCGCCATGCAATAAAGTTGGCCTAGACTGAGTTAATAAATCAGGTAATCGATTACCCAATTTATCGATCATAGACATTATTTCAGGACCAAGAACTTTTTCAGCTTTCTTTGCTTGAGGCATGATACGTTCATTCAAAAAGAAATCCACCCAATTGGTATTTTGTTTGTTGGATTGAGGTAATGAACCAATATAGTTATCGTATTCTAAGCCAAAAGTTGTGTGAGTTTCTTTATGTAACAAAGACAACGTACGACCGAAATCTGCCCAAAAATCTGCTACTCTTTTACCAGGTTCAATTAATTTTAAAATAAAATAACTGATATGATCTACCGTGCCATAACCAACTACTTCCGGCGTGTTTAAAGGTAATACCTTTCGCAACAATTCTAAATTACGCACTTCCTTTTCAAACATATCTACCAAACCTGCACGATTGGTTTTAATAAAGAAATTCCCCTGTGTAGACTTTACAGCAAACGCTCTGCTGGTATTTCCGCCACCGATAGGGCGCACTTCATTGACTTTTACATCTGCGCCTACAACTTGTATCAATAAGGTTTCTATCGTTTCTTTATTCATTCGTACACAAATTTCAGTGTTTTACATTAAATAGAATGTTCAGTGCGAATATACTGTAATAATTCGAAGGTTGAACGCATTAACATATCAAAAACTTCAGAAAAACCATCGATTCCTCCATAATACGGATCGGGAACATCATGACCTTTAAACAAAGGATCAAAATCTCGCATCAAAACTATTTTAGCTGGATGCTTTACCGATGTGTACAACTTTTCTATATTCTCAAAATTACTCGCGTCCATTGCAATAATATAATCTTGTTCAAATAAATGGTTTGAAAAAATTTGTTTGCCTTTATGATTTATAAGGATCCCATTTTTTTCACAGGTTGAAATAGTTCTTGGATCTGGATTTTTATCAATATGATAATTACTTGTACCTGCAGAATCAATATTAAAATAAGCAGACAAACCTTCTTGTTCAACAACTTTTTTAAATATTCCTTCCGCCATTGGAGAGCGACATATATTACCTAAGCACACAAAAAGTACATTAATCTGATTCATAGTATTGCATTTATTTGTTATACAAAGTAGCACAAAATTTCAATATGTATTCTTTTGAATATTCAACTCATGGTATATCCTTTTATATTTTATTACGTAAAGATGTAGTATATTGCACCAACATGTTAAGTTGCTTAACAGACAGTAATGAAGAAACAAGATACATTTTACGCTAAAGTTTTCATTCTTTATCTACTTATTTTTATAAGTTTGTTAATGAAATCTTACTCGAATAAAGCATTTTTAAGAATGACTATTTCCATGCCTACAAGCAAAAAAATTGCAAACTTTCAAGATTTATTCCAATACCCTTTTGCACCACATCAGGTTCGGTAAATTTATTATTTTCTTTTTTAAGTTCTACGGAATAAAAAGCACGTACCAATCAACTATTTTTAATCCTTAATTGAATTCCCCCTTCAGTTTTAACGTAATTATTTCTGTTTCATTGTCACAGAAAACTACGTAATTTACTTCTATTGTCTCACAATGCGTTTTAACCCATTAATCTTCCCAATTTATTTATAACTATCGCATAATTGGCAGCATTTAATTTGTTTGTAGTCCAAAATTCGATATTATTGCAAGTAATTATTAGTTAATAAAAATTATCAACTAATAATTATTTAAAATAATGCAAAAAACACTTTCTTTTGAGGAAATTAAAGACAAAATCTCTGACTATGGTTTGAAAGCCACACATCAGAGATTGGTTGTGTATGATGCATTACAAAAAACTAGCCTACATCCATCTGCAGAAGATGTGTACGACTTAATTCATCTGGATAATCCATCCATTACATTAGCAACTATTTACAACACCTTAGATAGTTTTGTAGAAGCAAAACTTATTTCGAAAGTTTCAACTGAAGCAGGCAAGAGTAGATATGATTTCAATACACATCAACATCATCATATTTATCTTTCCAATACAGACGAAATTATAGATTACCACGATCCTGAATTGCAACAGCTGCTATCAACGTATTTAACCAAAAAGAAATTCAAAAATATAACGATACAAGATTTTCGAGTGCATATTAAAGCAGAAATAATAAATCCGGATAAGAAAATATCTTTACTATAAATTATTAGGGTGGTGAGCTTACTTGGAGGTTGGACCAAAAGACTTAACCACGAAAAAAAAACTTTTAAAAAGTAACTTTCATAATTCATAATTCATAATTCATAATTCAATCACAAACGTTCACTTATAAAAAATAAATAATATGTCATTAGTAGGAAAAAAAGCTCCATCATTTGTTGCACCAGCTGTATTAAAAGGCTATGAAGTAATTGAAGACTTTTCATTGGATCAATATTTAGGTAAAAAATATGTTGTATTTTATTTTTACCCAAAGGATTTCACATTTGTTTGTCCGACTGAAATCTTAGCTTTTCAAGAAAAACTAGCTGCATTTGAAGCGAAAGATACTGTTGTAGTAGGTTGCTCTACAGATACAGAGAACTCTCACTTTGCATGGTTGTCTATGCCAAAAAATAAAGGTGGTATCGAAGGTGTTAAATACCCATTAGTTGCGGATACTGCAAAAACAATTGCTTCAAATTATGGTGTATTAGCAGGCGACTACGATACGGATGAGAACGGACATTTGATTTTTGTCGGTGCACCGATTGCTTACAGAGGAACATTCTTGATTGACAAAGAAGGTATCGTTCGCCATGAAACAATAAATGATTTTCCACTTGGTCGTAACATCGACGAAACACTTCGTATGGTTGAAGCATTACAACACGTTGAAAAATACGGCGAAGTTTGTCCAGCAAACTGGGGTGAAGGCAAAGAAGCTATGAAAGCTACGGTTGAAGGTGTAGCGGATTATTTAGCGAAGAACTAAAAAGCATATAGTACGGAGTACTTAGTACAAAGTATTTAAGGGCATATAATCAAATCATATATTTGATTATATGCTCTTTTTATTCAATTAGAAATTCAATAAAACAAGGTGATTATTTTTGTCTCATTTTTTTGATTCATTACATATTTATTATGATGAATATCATACTTATCCAATCTAAACTCCTTCTCAATAGCTACAACGATTCTTTCCGTCTCATTGTATTTTATATTCCTTACTTATATTGAATATATATAGTAAATCTCTTTGATTCTTTATAGCCAAATCATTTCAAATCCAATCAATTCCTTTTAAATTATATAATAAGAAGGTAGGATTTGGTTGTTTAATTATAGCTTCCAAGCTATTCATTCAATATTAAAACAGAATCTAAACCGTTGTTTGCAAAGCATCAACAGCTCTTACATATTTAGCAAACATAGAGTAGAATACTTTATGAAATTAAACAACACAAAAAATATTTTATGAAAATTAAAAAAATTGAAGCAATTGAAATCCTCGATTCAAGAGGAAACCCAACGGTTGAAGTAGATATAACCTTGGAAGATGGTACAACTGCTCGTGCGATGGTTCCTAGTGGATCATCAACCGGTGAACGAGAAGCAACAGAATTAAGAGATGGCGATCAAAAAAGGTATAATGGTAATGGCGTTTTGAAAGCTGTCAATAATGTAAACAAGATCATTGCCAAAGAGATTGAGAACAAATCTTTTATTAACCAACGAGAACTTGATTATTTCTTAATTGAACTTGATGGCACCGAAAATAAATCAAAATTAGGAGCCAATGCAATACTCGGAGTTTCAATGGCTTTTGCTAGAGCAAAAGCCATCAGTTCAAATATTCCTTTATACCAATATTTAGGAGGAAGTAATGCGCACATTATGCCTGTGCCTTGCATGAATGTTATCAATGGTGGAAAACATGCAGACAATACAATCGATTTTCAAGAATTTATGATTGCGCCACATAATGCTCCTTCGTTTAAAGAATCTATTCGCATGGGAGAA
>NZ_CALMGQ010000047.1 GCF_937863595.1 uncultured Cytophaga sp. | reverse complement strand
TAAGTAGAAGTGAAAAATTACAAAGTCTTTAAATTAGATAATTTATGATTGTGTAAGATATTCAGTTTATTATAAAATTAATTCAAAAAATTAAACAATTATCAATTAATTTCGTATTCAGATTTACGAATGTATATTTTCGTATATTGTACACTATTTCAATCTTAATGTAGATTTCATGTTTAGTAAATTTCATTTACGGTTTACTCTATTAATTGCAATAATTGCAACTTTTTATTGCAATACTGCTAAAGCGCAAGATATTCAGTTCTCTCAATTCTATGCAGTACCACTGTATCACAACCCAGCATTTGCTGGCAGTGTACACGCACCTAGGGCAACGGTACATACTAGATTACAGTGGTTGGGCTTAGATGCGAATTATAAAACATATTATGCTTCTGGAGATACATATTTAGCTAAATATAAAAGTGGTCTTGGCTTTCAAGTACTACATGATATTCAAGGTTCAAGCGTATATTCATCTACTCAATTTTCATTTATATATTCATACGAAATACCTGTTTCCAAGACATTTACGGCACGGTTAGGATTGCAAGCATCTGGTATACAGCGCACATTGAATTATAATGGTTTAAGATTCCCTGGCCAATTTGACGACCCAAATGGTTTTGTTGGGGGGCCTACGAATCAACCAACAGGTATTCAAAATCAATTATATGCAGATATTGGTGCGGGTACACTCGTATATTCAGATAGAATGTGGGGTGGATTTTCTGTAGAACACTTAAATACACCTGTACAATCTTTTGCAGGTGCTACTAAAGATAACTTACCAATGAATTTTCAGTTGACAGGGGGATATAAAATCCCTTTATCTCAGCGTAAGTATTTGGCCTATACAGAAGATAAATCAGAAATAAGCATTACACCAACATTTCATTATAAATCTCAAGGAAAATCAGATCAGTTGGATATTGGTTTATATGGAATGTACAATCAATTAATGGCTGGTGTGTGGTATAGAGGTATTCCTATCAAACATTATGACAAGGATTACAAAATTCCTAACAGAGAATCTGTTGTATTTTTATTAGGCTGGATGTATAAAACTTGGAGTTTTGGATACAGCTACGATTTAACAATATCAAAATTGACAGCTGCCGGGCCAGGCGGATCACATGAGTTTAATATTACTTACATACACAAGCCTGTTAAAAAACATAAACCAATGAGACGTTTACCATGTCCAAGTTTCTACAAACATTAAAAGAACATACTGATATAATGAAAAATCCCGCTTATGGCGGGATTTTTCATTATATCAGTATGAGAAATATTTTTAATTAATGGAAGTAGAATTTAAATTCACCACTCGGTTTTTTTGATTTACCTGTAGTTTTGGACTTTTCTGCAGCAGCTTCATTTGTTTTTTGTCTATTCTTTTCAGAAGCTTTTTGGTTTGCAGTTTTATTTTTTTCGTTTTCTGATACAATTTTATTGGCTTGATTGGCATGAAAACCCTCTTGCTTGGACTTTTGCTTTTTATTCATATAATATTGCTTCTTACCTAAACAAGATAATAAAGATGCTAACATTAACGTTCCAATCAATAACCTTTTCATTCCCAAATGCGTTTTTATTTATTGTAACGCAAATTAACATAATTAGTTTTTCTTACCAATAGAAACAGAATGTTTAAATCTAGATATTTCTTTATAGTAGTCATGTTCTTGAGTATACAGTATTCATTTGCTCAATCCATGCCAAAAGAAGCCCGAAATTATTTAGAAGCGGGGAAGACGTTTTATGACCAAGCAAATTATTTAAAAGCATTGGATCAATATTTATCTGCGTACAAATTTGTTCCAACAGATCCTGGAGTTAATTACTCCATCGCATTGTGCTATATAAATACCTATAGTTACGATAAAGCATTGCAATATCTATTACCTGCAAAAAAAGCTGGGATAAAGGATCCGATGCTAGAGTATTACTTAGGAGTTGCATATCATGCTAATAATAAAATTGATGATGCTATAGAAAGCTTAACGCAATTTAAGAGTGGTTTAAGACCTTCAGATAAAGAATTGCTTCTTCAAACAAATAAATACTTGACATATTGTGCCAATGCCAAATCTCTTATAGCCAAACCGGTTGTAATGAAAATAAGTAATTTAGGTAAAAACATCAACTCTGAATTTCCAGATTATAATCCAGCTATTAGTGCAGATGAATCCACAATAATTTTCACCTCGCGTAGATCTAATTCAACAGGAGGTATAATATCCGAGATGGATGGATATTATTTTGAAGATATTTATATGTCTACCAAAACACCAACAAATGCCTGGGGACAAAGTGTACAATTAGATCAAACGATTAATACTGCAAATCACGATGCCTGTGTTGGGATTTCATCTGAAGGTCAAACAATGATTATATATAAGGATGATGGAGGTGGAGACTTGTACTATAGTCAATTGTCTGGAACAAAATGGGGGAAACCTATATCTTTCGGAAAGTCCATTAATACAGACTATTGGGAGGCATGCGGAAATTTTTCTGCTGATGGTAATTATTTGTTTTTTGTTTCGAATAAAAAAGGTGGCTTCGGAGGAACGGATATTTATTGGTCGAAAAGAAATACAGACGGAACATGGGCTGCTCCCATAAACATGGGTAAAGAAGTAAATACTTCAGAAGATGAATTTTCGCCCTACTTACATGCAGATGGTAAGACTTTCTATTTTAGTTCTCAAGGTCATAATTCTATGGGTGGATTTGATATTTTTCAATCTACAATTCAATTTAGTCAAGGTTTAATAACGTCTTCTATTCCTACAAATCTGGGATATCCTATTAATACTGTTGGCGATGAAATCTATTTCGTTTGGTCGGCAGATAATAAACGTGCATATTTTTCTTCTGCAAGAGAAGGAGGATTTGGCGATAAAGATTTATACATGTTAGAACGTCCAGAAGCCAAAGCAGCATTGGTTTTGTTGAAGGGTACAATTTCTGATTGCAACACACACGACTTTATTCAGGCTAAAATTACGGTTACAGATATCCAAACAGGTAAATTAATTGGGTCGTATATGTCCAATAGTTCAACGGGTAAATATGTTGTGACACTACCTGCAGGTAAAAACTATTCGATTACAGTTGAAGCAAAAGGATATTTGTTCCATTCAAAAAATATAGATATACCAAAACTAGAAACTTTTAAAGAAATTGAAGACGAATTGTGTTTAGAGAAAATTGATATTGGATCTACTATTGTATTGAATAACGTATTCTTCGATGTAAATAAAGCGACACTTAGAATTGAATCAGAAGCAGAATTAAATAAACTAGTTGATATATTAACGAAAAATATTAAAATAAAAATTGAAGTTTCTGGCCATACCGATAGTGATGGAGAAGCTGCTCAAAATTTAATCTTATCCGATGCAAGAGCACATGCAGTAATGGATTACTTGATTAGTAAAGGGATATCTGAAACAAGAATCAAGTATGTTGGTTACGGAGAAGAAAAACCAGTAGCAACAAATGATACACCAGAAAATAAACAGTTGAATAGAAGAACGGAGATTAAAATTTTGGAGAATTAAAAAGTATAGTTACGAGCTGCTAGATTCTAGTTTCTAGAAAAAAGAACAAAATGTAGCTTACGAAGTGCTAAAAAAACAGAAAGGCTTCAGAT
>NZ_CALMGQ010000046.1 GCF_937863595.1 uncultured Cytophaga sp. | reverse complement strand
AGCATTCTGACAATACGATACCGCTGCTGTTACTGTTGGTGTAGCTGGAGCAGCACTTACCGTTACAGCAATTTGTGCACGATTACTTTCGCATCCAGTTGTGGATTGAGATACAAAATAATTAGTTGCACCTGTTGCACTCGTAGTTGGAACGGGAGCTGTAGATGAACCTGTTCCACCTGTAGAAGCGGTATACCATAATAAACCTGTACCACTTGCTGTTAAAGCTGTAGCTGTAGCATTCTGACAATACGATACCGTGGCTATTACTGTTGGTGTAGCTGGAGCAGCATTTACCGTTACCGCAATTTGCGCACGATTACTTTCACAACCAGTTGTGGATTGAGAAACAAAATAATTCTTTATACCTATTGCACTTGTAGCTGGAACGGGTGCTGTAGAAGAGCCTGTTCCACCTGTAGAAGCGGTATACCATAATAAACTTGTACCACTTGCTGTTAAAGCTGTAGCTGTAGCATTCTGACAATACGATACCGATGCTGTTACTGTTGGCATAGCTGGAGCAGCATTCACCGTTACTGAAATTTGTGCACGATTACTTTCACAACCAGTTGTGGATTGAGAAACAAAATAATTCTTTGTACCCGTTGCACTTGTAGCTGGAACGGGTGCTGTAGATGAACCTGTTCCGCCTGTAGAAGCTGTATACCATAATAAATCTGTACCACTTGCTGTTAAAGCTGTAGGTGTAGCGTTCTGACAATACGATACTGTTGCTGTTACTGTTGGTGTAGATGGAGCAGCAGTTACCGTTACTGAAATTTGCGCACGATTACTTTCACAACCAGTTGTGGATTGAGAAACAAAATAATTCTTTATACCTGTTGCACTTGTAGCGGGAACGGGTGCTGTAGAAGAACCTATTCCTCCTGTAGAAGAGGTATACCATAATAAACCTGTACCACTTGCTGTTAAAGCTGTAGCTGTAGCATTCTGACAATACGATACCGTTGCTGTTACTGTTGGTGTAGCTGGAGCAGCACTTACCGTTACTGCAATTTGAGCACGATTACTTTCACAACCATTTGAATTCTGTGATACGAAATAATTCTTTGTTCCAGTAGCATTGGTAGCTGGAACGGGTGCTGTAGAAGAGCCTGTTCCACCTGTAGAAGCGGTATACCATAATAAACTTGTACCACTTGCTGTTAAAGCTGTAGCTGTAGCATTCTGACAATACGATACCGATGCTGTTACTGTTGGCGTTGGCGGAGTTGTACATGGCAATAAACCTTGTAACACTGCTGTTCCAAATAAAGATGGATCTTCCCATGCATCATCTGCACCTGCATTCCAAGATAGTTTTCCATCACGGGTACCTCCATCATCGTCATCATTGATCATAAAATCCATACCAACCAATTGTCCAATAACAGGATTTCCCTGTAAGGTAGACCACGGAATACGTGCTTCAACTATATATCCGCCTGTACGAGCTACCGCAGAATAGGCAATACCAGAAACGGATCTGCCAGATGGCAAAGAACCTACTGTAGTTCCATCATTCCAGCCAAAAGAATATTGTACATCATTTGCACCATAGGTACTTGCTTTATCGTTATTTATATCAACATATACTTCTACCGCGTCGTCGTCATAAACATTTGTACTTTCATTCATCAATTTTTCATCTGTTACATCTGCCAATACATATAAATAGGTATCGTCCCAAAGTGCTTTAAAATTGCCTGATAAATCTGCGCTATTGCTTACTGCACCAGCGATAAGCTTGGTTGCAGCAGCTGGTAAGACACTTGCATTACTCCAAGGTGATTCTGGCGTACCATCAATTACTATAGGTGTTGCGACCTTAAAAATTTTATATTTATTCACTACATTCACAGTAACAGAAGCTCTAGGTCCTTCACAACCGTTTAATGTTTGTCCAACATAATATACGGTAGTTGATACGGTAGATGTAGATGGTGTTGGTGCATTTGATAATGCTGTACCTCCTGTTTCTGCCATATACCATTTTAAAGCAGTACCTGTTGCGGTCAATTGTGTTGCGGTTGCATTTAAATCGTAGTTCACAATTGCAGAAGGAACCGTTGGCGCAACAGTTTTACATGAATTTGTTGGGCATTCGCTTATCGTGATATTTGAACTACCTGAACTCTGATATCCTTCTGATTCCATGATTTGATAATCCCATGTACTTCCCATAACCATTCCAGCAGCTTTCCACGCAGCAACGTGATTGGCAAATGTTATTGTACCACTTGATCTTGTCTGCGTACGAACACTCCAATATTGCTTAAAAGTAGAACTATTGCCTTCAATAGATGGTGCATTTGTACGTTGGGCAACATAGATGGTATATGTACCTCCGTCACTTGTGTATGTTCCTTTTTGCTGGATGCCACCTGTGTTACCAGGTGGTGTCCATTGACCATGATTTTCACATACATAATATTCAATCAAGGCATTTTTAGTCCAGCCATACAAGGCTAAAAAACCATTACTTCCTCCATTGAATGAGCCTGTATAACAAACAACACGATCTGGTTTCCCTACAGCCCAACCCTTACCAGCAGTAAAGTTGTTAATATTGGACCAAGTTGTACTATAATTACCGTCAGCACCTAAAGTCATGGACGCTGACCCTCTTTGTCCATCATTCCAAAACGAATAAAAATAACCGTTATTGGTAGATTGGGTATTTTGTGTTACGGTCTGCGAAAATGCTTGTGAAGCTATAAACAACAGTAAAGAAAAGACTATAAACATGCGCAAGCTTATAGAATATCTAGAAAGTAGCGTTTGTATCATGCGTTAAATAAATTGGTGTAGTGAATAAAACAGTTGAGCACTATATCAACTACTTATTCAACAACAAAAAGTAAACATTTGGGTGAAAAAATTATGAATCAATGAAAATTTAAGGCAATTGAAAACATTTTAAAGCAAAAAAAACCATACAATTACCGTTTAAAAAAGGCATTGTACATAGTAATTATTTTTTCAAGATCATCGTAGGTAAGTTGTTCTTTACGAATCTTAGTGGAAAGTTCAGGACAATCACTTACATATTCAGGCAATACTTCATTAAAAATGTATCAGTTACTTTATCTAGTTTACCATTTTTTTCTACCACCCAATTAACCATGGCATAAGAACCAATCACTGCACGAACCGTAGATTGAGAAGTGCTACCTAATCCATTTTGGGTAACTGCTGGCCCACCCATTCAATCGGTTAGGAACAAGAAGCTTATTACTATCCATTTCTTTTATTAGGCAGGTATATAAAATCATAGTCAACATAATTTTTAAAATCTGTTTTTTCAAACTCATCATACAGACCTTTCAAATCCGACAAATAAGGAATTTGTTCTTCTGTAAATGTGTATAAGTACTCTTTAAATGTAATAAAAGAACCAAATAATTCTTTAACACTTGAACTGAATGCCTTTTTATCATGAGAATAATCAACCATCTTACAAAGGAAATCATTTGGATATTTCTTCCCGTATTCTAAAAAAATTGCATATGCCTTCGGGATTTTTTTTGTTTCTTTTGTAACTGAACCACCACCATTAGGTATCCAAGTAACTATTTCACAATCATCCATAAGGTTCCAAACATCGGAAGAAAAAGTAGGAGTGTGTTTACAAAAGTCACTTAAATAAACCAATCTTAATTGTTCTACTTCTTTTTTAGATAAAATAAAATCATAATGAAATGATTCATTTACTTTACTTAACAATGAAGAATCGAATTGATATGGATATGGAGCATTAGAGATAAGGTCACTTATAAAATCTGCAAATACATCCTTTTTATCATTATAAATATCTTGAGTCACTTTATTCCATTGGATTCTAGATATCAAATCGTCAACGTCGGGATATTGAAATAACTTATTTGAATTAGGATCCTTATACCTTCCTAATTCAAAATATATTTTAATGAGCTTTTCATATGATTCAATATCTTTAATTTCTTTCAAATCAATTTTATTAAATTTATCTATTACTAAGGTTTGTTTGCCCTCATTTAACCATTGAATTACTTTAGGTTGTAGCTGACCAAATGGCATAGTATAAAACTTAACAAATTGTTTATGCGATAATTCATCTTGGGAAATACGTCTTGAAAAATATTTTTTGAAGTTTTTAGCATATATAATAGAAAGTTGATTTCTATCTGAAATTAAATTAAAATAATCTTTCTTTTCATAAAATATGGAATTTAATAGTTGCATAATAATTCCAACATCATTTTGAGATATCAATAATTCATTAGCATTCTCCCTAATTTTATTCTCTAAAATACATTCTTCTCCATCTTTATTTAAAACATATCTAACTTCAGTATTATGTCCAATTACTTTTTGTTTAGGTGAAGTAAAAAATTGTGAAGACTTAGTTTCCAATAAACGATATACTAAGTAATATTTATATCTAAGCAATTCAATTTTTAAAAAATCTTCTACAAAAACTTCTCCATTTATACTTGATTTACTATAGCTTGAAGTAAAAAAATTAACAAATCTTTTCGCATCCCTTATCGTTTTTATAATATCTTTATTAAAGGTGTTATATTTTTGACCAAACCCGTTTTTCTTATTAAATGCATCACTTAAATCTAAATCTTCAGGAAAAGCATTCCTTAAAGATTGGGTCATATAATGTTTCAATGTTTCTTCATCAATAGTTGGCAATGTAAATTCATTTAAAAATATTTTCTCAAGATAATGCTCCGAGTTATAATCATTAACACTTTTAATAGCATTAGTGATATATCCTTTATCATATCCAACTACAAAGATTAAATTTTTAAAGTCAGCTGAGCTCCTTATTAGCTGAATTATATGAATAATTACAGAAGATTCAACTCGATCCAAATCATCAATAAAAACAACAATGCGCTTATTGATTTTCTTTAAAATAGAATCTATTTTTTTAGCTTGTAAATTATAATCTGGCTTTTCAAATAAATTCGTAAAAAATGAAAGAATTCCAAAACTCTTATCTTCTGAAATCCCTTTCGCATAAGACATCAACAAGTCTGGCAATTCAGAGCTAGATGTTTCCAATTCATTAGATATTGATTTAAAAAAATCATGAATAATGTCATTTTTAGAGAAACTAATCCATGGTGAAAAATCAATAACTACAAATTCCTTTTTGTTTAAATACAACTTCACCAAATTCATTAATGAAGTCTTTCCTGTCCCCCATTCACCAACAACTCCGAATGCTGAAGACTTTGACGGATTGGTTTCTTTTATTGTAAAGGCAATAGCCTCAGCAAGTTCTTTTCGAAATAGCAAATCTTCCTTAAAAGAGCTAATTGGCTTGTCTTCTTCAAAGCTGAATAAATCACGTAATTGAGCTTTATTTTCTGTATTAAAGTTGGGTACTATTTTTTGAACTATACTTTTTATTAGAAGAACATTAATCCCTAATACATACAAAAGGAATATATCCACATATGCAATACCATTCAGATACTTCCAATCAAAATACGCCCATTTGAAATCATATTCAGGATTCAATCTATACAATATTAGATAACTGAATAAATATACATTCGCTAGTATTATTAAATCACTAGAAATAATATAACGTGTAAAAAATTTAGGGATAAAATAAACAATTATTAAAATAGCGACAACCATGAAGCAATAATCTGAATAAGGATTTTCAGCAACCTCTGATAAAAATGGACTAATTAAGTATTGGTTAAATAATGATTCTATAGGGTTTTTAAATAAAATTAAACTCACAAAAAGTAAAAAAACTTTAGCTTCTTTTCCGTAAAAAAACTTTTTGTGCCAACCTGCAATTTTTTCAATTATTTTCATTTTTTCATTTATATTCACCTAAATTAACCTATTTATATATTGTGGACTTACATACTATTAAACTAGTTTTCCACCGATAAGAAATGATAGCCTAAATATCATTCATGCGTGTCACATTATAAATATAAAAACTAAAAATGGATATCTATTAAGAACAAAAAAAAGGCTCCGTATCCCTACGAAGCCTTTCAATATAAAATCTTTTAAATCATTTCTTATAAGTGAATCACTTCACCATACGCAGCTGCTGTCGCTTCCATAATTGCTTCAGACATTGTAGGGTGTGGGTGAACTGCGTTCAAAATCTCATGCCCTGTTGCTTCCAATTTACGTGCTACAACAATTTCTGCAATCATTTCAGTAACGTTTGCACCAATCATGTGAACACCTAACAATTCGCCGTATTTGGCATCGTAAATCACTTTTACGAAACCTTCTTTTGCACCAGCAGCACTTGCTTTACCAGATGCAGAGAATGGAAACTTACCTACTTTCAATTCGTATCCTTTTTCTTTTGCAGCTTTCTCCGTCATACCAACAGAAGCAATTTCTGGAGTACAATATGTACAACCTGGAATGTTGCCATAATCCATTGGCTCTGGATTTAAACCTGCAATTTTTTCTACGCAGATAATACCTTCGTGCGATGCAACGTGTGCCAAAGCTGGACCTTTAACAATATCACCAATTGCATATACACCTGGGATATTTGTTTTGTAGAAATCATCTACCAATACACGTCCTTTGTCTGTAGCAACACCTACATCTTCCAAACCAATGCCTTCAAGGTTGGTAGTAACACCTACTGCTGAAAGAACGATATCACAATCAATCACTTCAACGGCATCGCCTTTTTTAACAGTCACTTTACATCCTTTGCCTTTTGTATCTACCGATTCAACTGCAGCATTGGTCATAATGGTGATACCCATTTTCTTATATTCTTTTTCTAATTGCTTAGAAACGTCTTCGTCTTCTACCGGAACGATGTTTGGTAAGTATTCAACAATCGTTACTTTAGTTCCCATTGTTGCATAGAAATATGCGAATTCAACACCAATTGCACCTGAACCCATAATCACCATACTATCTGGTCTTGTTTCAAGAACCATTGCTTTACGGTAACCGATAATTTTAGTATTGTCTATTTTAACATTTGGTAATTCGCGGGCGCGACCACCTGTTGCTAAAATAATATGATCTGCGGCATACAAACTTTTGTTCCCTTTATCGTCTGTAACTTCAACTTGTTTGCCTTTTGCTAATTTACCAAAACCTGCAATAATTTCGATTTTGTTTTTCTTCATTAAAAACTGAACACCTTTGCTCATGCCTGAAGCTACATCGCGGCTACGTTTAACTACAGCTGAGAAATCTGCTTCTGCACTTCCTACATTAATTCCGTAATCCTTTGCATGCTTGATGTATTCAAATACTTGCGCACTTTTCAACAATGCTTTTGTAGGGATACATCCCCAGTTCAAACAAATACCGCCTAATTCTGCTTTTTCAATTACTGCTACTTTTTTACCTAATTGAGAGGCTCTAATTGCAGCTACATATCCACCAGGACCGCTACCGATCACTATAACATCGAATTTTGTTGACATATCTATATATGGTATTATTACGGTGCAAATTTAAGGTATTTAGCTTTATAAGAAAGGAAACAGTCGGAAAAAGCAGCGTTGATTCTTGAACAGTGTCGCAAGCATCTATTTTTTAGTACATTAACATATATGAAACCTAAGACTAAAAGCTTAGCGTTTAAAGCTTTTTTGCGCCAACATCATACTTAAGACTTAATGCTTTCTTGCACTTCTAGAAGCCTAAGATTACACTTCAAAGATATACTGATCATTCATTTATACGCATATTTATCTGCTCAACAACTAATTATATATTGATCAAAATTTAACGAGCAAAGCGTTAAGCAATCAACTTTAGACTTTAGGCAGTAAAATTAGTACCGCAAATATGCCCACGCAACAACCAATTGCATATTGTTCAAAATCAAAGGCGCAAAGCTTTAGGCCTTCAGCGTTTAGCATTAGGCTATAAATAAAGGAGCTAATCTAATTGTTTTTTTGCCATTTGGGATTTCTAAGTTATATTTGAATTTAGATACATCAATAAAACATCATAGAATGGGCTTACTTAGTGGAAAAACTGCTTTAATAACTGGAGCATCAAAAGGGATAGGTACATCAATTGCGATGCGTTATGCACAAGAAGGTGCTAATGTGGCGTTTACATATTTATCAAGTGTAGAAAAAGGTCTAACCCTCGAAAAAGAATTGCAAGCATTGGGTATCAAAGCAAAAGGATACCGCTCAGATGCATCTAAATATACTGAAGCCGAAGAATTAATCACTGCTGTAATGGCTGATTTTGGCCAATTAGATATCGTAGTGAATAACGCAGGTATCACAAAAGATGGTTTATTAATGCGCATGTCAGAAGAACAATGGGACTCTGTGATGGAAGTTAATTTAAAGTCTGTTTTTAATATCACTAAAGCGGCTTTAAAACCGATGATGAAAGCAAAATCTGGTTCCATTATCAATATGACTTCAGTTGTAGGTATCAGCGGTAACGCTGGACAAACCAATTATGCTGCTTCTAAAGCGGGTATCATTGGTTTTACAAAATCCGTTGCTCAGGAATTGGGTTCTAGAAATATTCGTTGCAATGCTGTTGCTCCTGGCTTTATTGAAACCGAAATGACGGCGGTTTTGGATCCCAAAGTAAAGGCGGAATGGGAAAAAGATATCCCTTTAAAACGTGCTGGCAAAAGCGAAGATGTTGCAAATGCCTGTATTTTCCTTGGTTCAGACTTATCTACGTATATATCAGGACAAGTATTACAAGTGGATGGGGGAATGTTAACATAATCATAAGCCTACGAGGATTTAAAAAACCTCATAGGTTTCGTACTTACCTGCAAATACGAATCTGTTACAATCTTACTATACAAAACCTCATAGGTTTTGAAATATTCTCTTTAACTTGAATCCTGCATCCTAACAATGCAGGATTTCTTTTATTATATGAACGGCTTTTCAATTTACGCTTCTAGTTCTCCCTGGTTTATATTCTTATGCATTGCCATAGGTATAACATATGGATATATACTCTATTCAAAACCAACAACTCTTTGGTCTAAACGCATACATTATTTATTAGCGGCGCTTCGAATTATCTTAGTGAGTATTTTAGTATATCTCTTATTTGGACCTGTTATCCGCTATTTTGACAACACGCTTGAAAAACCAAAAGTACTTTTCCATGTCGACAATTCTGCTTCATTAAAATTGATAAGCGATAGTACACAACGCCAACAATGGATTTCAATATTAGACAAAATAACAAACGCATTAAATGCAGAAGGCATCGAGACTGCAACGTATACCTTTGATGGCGCTATAAATAACAATCAAATTATTTTTAACCACACAAGTACAAATCTCAACCAATTACTGATTGAACCAAAACAAGAAGAAAGTGGCAAAAATATCGTAGCAAGTATTTTAGTAACCGATGGCATATACAATGTAGGAATGGATCCAAGTATTACTCCATCTTCTAAACCCATCTATACCATTGGCATTGGCGATACGATAGATAAAAAAGATGTACGTCTATTATCTGCTGTCCATAACAAATTAGCATTTAAGGGCAATGAATTTCCTATCCTTGTTGAGTTTGCACAAAAAGGATACAACGGCGCTACAGCAACGATTCAATTAAAACAAAAAGGAGTTGTTCTTGCGGCTAAGAAAATAACCTTTCCTAAATCAGAAACCCAAACACCTATCGAATTTAGAACCTCTTCGGAGGTGGTAGGTATTCAACATTATGTTGTAGAGATCATTCCTTTACCAGGAGAGTTTACAACAGAAAATAACAGTCAACATGTGTACATTGATATAGTAGACAACAAACAAAAAATAGTAATTGCTGCTCCTTCCCCGCACCCAGATATTAAAGCAATCGTAGCAGCATTATCGGCAAAAGAAAATATTGAAGTTTCCATTTTCATTCCAGGAATTACAACATACAAACCCGACAATTACAGTTTGATTATTTTTCATCATTTCCCGGAAGGAACACTTACAGGCAAAAAAGAATTTGATTTGTTACTCGCGAACAAAGCTCCCAAATGGTATATCGTTGGAAACCAAACGAGCATTCCAACATTTAATCAAACAAATTCGTTGATGCAAATCAATGTACGCAGCGCGCAAAAAGATTTGGTTTATGGAGACTTAAACCCAACGTTTGATCGATTTGTTATGCCAGCTGGTTTGCAAGAATTATTGCTAAGTGCACCTCCTTTACAAAGTTATTTTGGCGACTACAAACTAAAGCAAGATGGCATTACGCTTCTCTTTCAACGTGTGGGTAGAGTAGTGACAACAAAGCCCTTATTAAGTATTTCTACCAATAAAGAAACGATGGTATTGGCCGCAGAGGGTATTTGGCAGTGGCGATTACACAATCAATTAACCCAACAGAATACAAACACCTTTGATGAATTTATTCAGAAATGTGTGCAGTATATTTCAAATCAAAATGACAAACGTAAATTTCGTGTATACCCAACCGTAAATGATTTACAAAGCGGAGAACATCTATATTTTGAAGCAGAGTTGTACAATGAAATCATGGAACGTACGTATGGAACAGATATTGCACTTCAAATTAAAAATGAATCTGGCAAATTGTTTAATTTTTCGTTTACTACAAGCGTAGGCAATAATCGTTTTGAAGTAAAGGGTTTGACGGAAGGTGTGTATCATTACTCTGCCAGTGCTACATTAAATGGAAAACTTGAAAAAAGTACAGGAGAATTTATTATTCGTAAAACAAGTTTAGAAGCACAATCCATCAAAGCAGATTTTAATTTATTGAAAACCATTTCCGCTAAGAGCAACGGAAAATTCTACTTGCTTAATCAGACGGATGCATTAATCAACGAACTTAAAAATCAAAAATTCAAAACGCTCATTCGTTCAAAAGAAACATTAAACGAAATCATAAACCTTCCTTGGATTTTAATATTACTCCTTGCTCTTATTAGTGGAGAATGGATTATAAGAAAGTTGAAGGGCGGGTATTAAGAAAGTGTAAAGTTTAGAGTGTAAAGTGTATGTATTTCTCTAACTAAATGTACATATATATAAGTAATTACAATTCTAAATAAGAAATACAAGTCAAAATAATTAAGAACGTCTAAAGTTTGGTGTGTAATGCGTATTTATTTCTCTAACTAAATGTACATCTATATAAGTAAATACACCTTTAAATAAAATGGAAGATTCAAAATAAATGAAACAGCTACACTTTACACTTTTTACACTCGTTAGTTATTGAGCAACTCTGAAAAAAAATCATAATTTATAATTCATAATTAATAATTTATAATTCATAATTGAAAAATTCCTTCCTCCTTCCCTTCCTCTTCTGTCTTGCAGTGATTATTGGCCCTGCGTACAACATGTATGTGCATTATGATTTTTCTCATTCCTCAGATACGGAAAGTTATTTAGCCATGTCTCAGGGAGACTACAATGTAAATCCAGTGCATCGATATAGGTTTATCCTTCCCGTTATTGCGAAGGTAGTTGCTATGCCTTTACAAGCGGTTTATACAAAATTATGGCCGCAGAGAGCTGAAAGTACTTGGCCTTTACAACTTGCTTATTTTTTAATTAACTCTGTATTCGTAGCCTTATATGGTTGGATTGTTTATTGTTTATTGAAACTATATACAAGTAATTATGTTGCATTACTAATAGCATTAATTGTTGTGCTCACCAGTAGATGGGTGGCATACATTGCAGGATTACCTCTAACAGATAGTCTATATTTAATTGCGATTGCAACGCTTTTATACAGCATTAAATCAAATAATAAAGCACTGTTTATATGTAGTGTCTTATTGGGAGGTGTAATGAAAGAATCTTTTTTATTATTTGCACCACTCATAATCGTTGCAGGCCCTTTTAATTGGTATATACGGTCTGGACTAATCTTATTGAGTGTACTTGTTGTTTTTGGCGAGCATTATATCATTGATTCATTTTTACCATTACACGAATCTGCAACACTAATTAAAGAATCGTTGGTAGAGGTATGCATTCGTCATATACATAAAACAACATCAACAATAGCGAAGCTTGCTAATGTAAGAGGACTTGGAGAAGTCTTTACCGTATTAGGTATATTTACGTTCATTCTGATTTTTGGCGCACTAAATAGAAATACCCGCTGTGCGTGGATAAATAGTATCGAAAAATACTATTGGGTTTTCTTCGGATGCATATTGATACATGTGCTCATCTCTGGTGATGCGGCTCGTATGTTTTATTTCGGAGCACCTTTATATGGAATTATGATTGTAGTAGTTGTTGACACTTTTATTACAAAAAACAAACTAACATTATTAAATGATATTAAGTAACATGCGATTCATTTTTAATTAAAACAACACCATTTATATTTTAGTATTATTCAGCTTTACTCTTAAATAAAAAAGCATTAAAAAACTCATTCAATTCCACCTAAAAACTTTTGAAACCATATTCAAAGGAATGAAGATTAGTTCGTGTCTAATTTTTTGATCCTAATAAATAGATAACTACTAGACAGATTTATACAACATTCTCCCAGGATGATTACATACGATTAATTCACTATCCTTACATGTAAGTTAGTAAAAGCTCTTTGAAAGCCTTTAAAATACTGCTTTACATGTAGTTTTAAGTATGCATTGATTTGAATTCAATAAAGTTCGTTATAAGCAACAACAGACATTTTGAGTGGTGCTCCTAAAGTACTTAAAGCAGTGAAGTAATTTTAGGGTATTATTTATTTATACTATAAAGTCCATGCAGTATGTTATGGATTTTATAGTATAAATAGTAAGCACTATAAAACATGCTCAGATCATTTGGTTTTTTTCTTGCTAGTATATTTATTCTCCCTCCACATATTTGTTCCTGCAGCACAATCTCCAATAAGTTTATTTAGTCGCTTTAGTTGAGTTGATTCTTGTTTCGCACTCATAACCCATTTGGTTGAAGGCTTTCGATAAGAAGGTGCAAGCAATTGAAAATAGTCCCAGGCCTTTTTATTTAATTTAAATTGCTTTTCAAATTCTATAGAAAGAGGAATTTCTGCATCTCCATGAGAATAACCATTTGATTTATGTTCTCGCTTATTTTTAAAAATTTCAAGCCCTGCAGGTTGCATCAATCCAGCCTTTGTCAACGCTCCCATTTTTCGAATATTCACGGCACTCCAAATGCTATTGGGTTTACGTTTCGTAAAACGAATTTGATAGCTATCATGATCAATGGATTTTCGGACAGCATCTATCCAACCAAAACAAAGCGCTTCATCAACCGACTCCGACCAAGACATACTGGCAATTCCACTACCAACTTTATAAAAACCAACAATCAATTCTGTTTCCTTCGAATGGTTTTTCACAAGCCATTTTCTGAAGTCAGATTGTTTTTTGAAAAATGTAGGTTCCATAGTGGGGCTATTCTATACGAAACTTACTTCTTTATCATAACACCAACTACTCTGCTAGAATCCAGCAGATCGTCGTCATCCTCATCATATATTTTTTGCCATGCAAAACCCGGCAATTCTATCTTTTTATTTACTGATTCATCCCACACGACATTCAGGTCATGACTTTTCAAAATCGCTACCACCAATTTACCAACACGAATTGTAACTGCATCATCTGTGTTATTCACCTTTTGAAAAGCAATCATTAAAGACGGTGCTTTATAATCCATAGCACGTTCAAGATCTTGCTGATGGTAAAAACAATATCCATCAGATTCAATACCATTTTCTCTTAATGCAATTTCAACTTCTACAACATCGGATTCTCCATCGCTCATTGTGTAACCAGCATTATGAAGGGCTATAATATTCAGAGTGCGTAGTTCTTCAAAAGCTGCTATAAGCTTTTCTGTTTTAGTTGGGTTCTCCCAACTTTTACTTTCCATTTTCAACTTTTCAAACTCCGATTTAATCGTTGCCTTAATCCACTTTTTAGAAATTTCATCTTCAAATTCATTGTCTTCAACTTCTTCAATGATATTGTCTGTAATTTCTTCGTTCGATAAAAATCCCAATCTCATTTGGGATACAATGGATTGATAAATAAATTCTTGATCTTCTGTCATGGTTAATCGTATTAAACGTGAGTCTGGTTTATTTAATAAAAGATATTAAAATTGAACTGTTGTATTTCTATAAAACAAATTAAACGTCGTTTCGCAATTAAATAAAAAGCAATCCTCGCAGCCGAAAAGGCATTTTATCTATATTAGTAGCATTTGCTTAATTATAAAAAAATTATTTTATTTCGTATCGTTTAAAATTCAAGTCAAACATATTGTCCGAGAAATTATTTTGCAAATAATCATCTGCAATCTCCCAAACAATCTCCATTAAATCATTCTCTTCATTTACAATACCATCTCCAACATCTTCAATAACTTCCCCCATTGAAGATATGTATTTCCTATCAAGTTTGCCTTCAGAGTATTTTTCAAAATAATACGTATCCGAAACGTCTGAAACCATAAACTGCACAACTTCGTTTTGAATAGTTGATATATCAAAGATCTCTCCCAATGTCATAATTACTAAAGCCCCATGTGCCGTGTGTAATACATCAATTGTATTTTCATCTCTAGAACTACTTGTTGCATCTTCAAAGTTAACAGTGCTTTTATATTCAAGTTTAATATTTAAAAGTCTTTCAAGTTCTTTTTCGTTACCAACATCATTTTTAAAAATGAGTCCTGCAATGTTAAATCCCATACGTGTAATAATTGTTAAATAGTTTTTTTTTAAAATAAGCTGAATTTAAATATCTATTGTTTTTAAGTAATAAGCAATAGTATATCGATTTAAAATTCAGAAAAAAAATTTATATGTCATTCTATATATAACAAACATTTCCTTCCAGCTTCAGCCACTAAAAATGAACCAAAGCCTTATGTATGTAACCAAACCTATATGTTTTACAATCTGTTAATTTATTCTATTAAAAAATGATGATTAGAGTACGACTTAGCACTGTCTATAGCATATAGAATTTTATTCACAAGTATAAACGACCAAAATCACCTCCTACAAAGAATGACATAAACTTTATCTACTGACATATTTTCAATATGAACTAGTACATAATAAAAAAGTCCCGCCAATTAAATCAGCGGGACTTTCTATTTATTTAAATCATTTAGCATTTTGTCCTAAGACTTCATCTTAATAACTACTTACCTTTTTCGCCTTCTTTTTTCTCTTCCGGTTGTTTCTTGTTACGAACAGTTAAACCTTCAGCACCTTCTTCGTAATCCGCAAGAATGGTATCGCCTTCAAGAACTTCGCCTTTAAGAATTTCTTCTGCAATGGGATCTTCCAAGAATTTTTGAATCGCTCTGTTCAATGGACGTGCACCATATTGTGCATCGTATCCTTTTTCAGCTAAGAAATCTTTTGCTTTTTCAGTTAATTCAATTGTATACCCAATCGCTAAGATACGAGCGAATACTTTTTTCAAGGTAATATCAATGATAACATGGATATCTTCTCTAGAAAGTGAGTTGAATACGATAACATCATCCAAACGATTTAAGAATTCTGGAGAGAATGCTTTACGTAAGGCATTTTGAATCGTGCCTTTCATCATTTCATCTACATTGTCTTTACGCGATTGTGTATTGAAACCAATACCTGATCCGAAATCTTTCAAGTCGCGCACACCAATGTTTGATGTCATGATAATGATGGTATTTCTAAAGTCAACTCTTCTACCCAATCCATCTGTTAAGATACCATCATCCAATACTTGCAACAATAAATTGAATACATCTGGATGGGCTTTTTCAATTTCATCCAACAAGATTACGCTATATGGTTTGCGACGAATTTTTTCAGTCAATTGACCACCTTCTTCGTAACCCACATATCCTGGAGGTGCACCAACCAATCTAGATATAGAGAATTTCTCCATATACTCAGACATATCAATACGTACCAATGAATCTTCTTTATCAAATAAATATTGCGCCAACGATTTTGCCAACTCTGTTTTACCAACACCCGTTGGGCCTAAGAAAATGAATGAACCAATTGGTTTCTTCGGATCTTTTAAACCTACACGTGTACGTTGGATGGCTTTAACTAATTTTGCAACCGCTTGATCTTGTCCAACCACTGCAGCTTTCAAATCATCACCCATGCTCAACAACTTGGCAGATTCTTTTTGTGCAACACGTGCAGCAGGAATCCCAGTCATCATTGCAATTACATCCGCAACGTTTTCTTCTTTTACATGATAACGCTTTTTCTTGGTTTCTTCTTCCCAACGAACCTTCGCATTATCCAATTGTTCAATCAGTTTTTTCTCCGTGTCTCTCAATTGAGCGGCCTCTTCGTACTTCTGACTTTTTACAACTTTATTTTTTTCTTTCTTAATATCTTCAATTTGATCTTCCAATTTGATAATATCATCCGGAACGTGAATGTTATTAATGTGTACACGAGCACCTGCTTCATCTAACACATCAATGGCTTTATCCGGCAAGAAACGATCACTAATATAACGATCCGACAACTTAACACATGCTTCTATTGCTTCTGGAGAATAGATTACATTGTGATGGTCTTCGTATTTATCTTTGATATTATTTAAGATTTGTATTGTCTCTTCAGGAGTAGTTGCTTCAATCATTACAATTTGAAAACGACGAGCCAAAGCGCCATCTTTTTCTATGTATTGACGGTATTCATCTAAGGTAGTTGCACCAATACACTGTATGTCCCCCCTTGCTAATGCAGGTTTGAACATATTTGATGCATCTAAGGAACCTGAAGCTCCACCTGCACCAACAATAGTATGAATTTCATCTATGAACAGAATTACCTCTGGAGATTTTTCCAATTCATTCATAACTGCTTTCATACGCTCTTCAAACTGACCGCGGTATTTTGTACCAGCAACCAATGAAGCTAAATCAAGTGTTACGACTCTTTTATTGAATAAAACTCTGGATACTTTCTTCTGAACAATACGCAAGGCTAATCCTTCCGCAATTGCTGTTTTACCTACACCAGGCTCACCAATCAAAATTGGGTTGTTCTTTTTACGACGCGATAAAATTTGTGCTACGCGTTCAATTTCTTTCTCGCGACCAATGATTGGATCAAGTTTTCCATCTTCCGCATACTTTGTTAAATCTCTGCCAAAGTTATCTAATACCGGAGTTCTAGATTTTTCAGCACCTGGCCTGTTTGCTTCTTTACCAGCACCCGTAGCACCGCTTCCGCCAAACAAACGCGCATTATCGTCGTCTGCATCTTCTGCATCAGAAGCTTTGGGTGTATGCGTATGGTATTCTAATAATTCTTTTATAACATCATACGAAATATCAAACTTATGCAATATTTGTGTTGCAACGTTGTCTTCATCTCGTAATACAGATAACAATAAATGTTCTGTACCGATCAAGTCGCTTTTAAAAATCTTTGCTTCTAGATAGGTAATTTTTAGAACTTTTTCCGCCTGCCTTGTTAAGGGAATATTAGTAAGATTTTTAACATTACCTGTAGCTGTACCACGAACGGCATCTTCTAATGATTTTTTTAAAGAATCTAACGTGATGCCTAGCTTTTTCAACAAACTAATCGCCACACCTTCTCCTTCACGAATCATACCCAACAACAAGTGCTCTGCACCGATGTAATCATGACCCAAGCGCAATGCTTCTTCACGACTTAAGGATATAACCTCTTTAACGCGATTTGAAAATTTTGCTTCCATGTGTTTATACTTAGATTCTTTATTTAATTCAAACTATTGTAAATGTATTCTTTTTAACTGAAATATTGGCAATTAAAATTGAATCATATACGATGTAATTAACGTATGATATTCAAATTGGTTCAGTCAATATTGCATTAATTGAATTTAGCGCAGTATTACAGACGAATCTAATACTGCACAAAACAACAAATCCAGAACACTAAGATTCCTAACAAATTCATTGCCAAAAACTTGATGATAAACTTTACTGTCATTTTGCCCTACTTCTTTATTTGAACCAGGATTGATTTTTCCGCGCATATCAAGCGTAAAATCTGTCAATTCAGTTGTATCAAGATACGCATTTGATTCTATAATCTCCTTTTTTAAGGTTAATTTCTCAAGACAGAGTGTCAGCATATTGTAATTTACGTCCCATAAAAAGGGATGTTTTGCTTCCAAAACAGCGCTTATATCATCCATTACAAACTCAAAAAAGGGGGATTTACCATAAGCAGCACGCAATGTACGATCGTGAATTTGAAACCAACGTTGGGAATAATCGATTCTAATGTCTTTAATAAATCCACTAGAGCCATGAATAATGGGAACGATCAACGCTTCTTTCCCATTTGCAGTTAAAATTTCACAACGATTTCTATAGGTTTGTTTTTGAAATGTTTCATGTGCTTCTAAGACAATAGTGTCCGCCTTTACTATTTCTTTTATGTAGGAAATAGGCGGAAAATAATGTAAATCTATAAGCAAGGTTGATTTATTTGCTGTATTTTTGATTTCTTCATTCATACGTTGATATTATGTTACCATTTATATTAAGAAGAATAGCAAAACTCCCTTTTCCATTATTATATGCACTATCTAGCTTTACTGCATTTGTATTGCAATACATTGTAAGATATAGAGCAAAGGTAATACATGATAACTTACAAAACTCCTTTCCAGAAAAATCTATCGCTGAAATTAAACAAATAACAAGAGATTTTTACCTCAACCTTACAGATATAAGTTTTGAATCGCTGAAATTAGCAGACATCAGCAAAGAAGAATTACAAAAGCGTGTTACCATAACCAACCTTGATCTTCCTCTTTCAATTCTGGACAGCGGACAATCGCATTTAGGTTTAACAAGTCATTTATGTAATTGGGAATGGCTCTTGCAAATATGCACCATCCAATCTAGCTATCCAATTGATGCGGTTTACAAACCCATACATAACATCAAAATGGATGAATTTATTTACAATTTGCGTGCGCGTTTTGGTGCCCATCCTGTAGCAATGAAAGATACCCTACGTGAATTGATAAAAAACAGAAAAACGGTGCGCTCCATCGCAATGGTTGCAGATCAAACTCCGCCACACAGTGAAATTCAACATTGGGCAATGTTTTTAAATCAGTATACAGCATTTTATGTTGGCGGAGATAAAATCGGTGGCGCCATGCAAATGCCTGCTTTATTTTTAAGCATGAAGCGTATCAAACGAGGCTATTATGAAGTAACCTTTGAAACGTTAAAATCATTACCCATCGCAAAAGAAGGACATGAAATAACGGATTTGTATATTAAAAAATTAGAAGCATGTATCAAAGAGCAGCCCGCAAATTGGCTCTGGTCGCATAGAAGATGGAAACATAAAGAAGCAAAAGTGGTACGTAAGAGTACGGTTATTTAGAATTGATGTGCAGGTGGTGAGTGGTGCGTTCAAATTCCAAATAGCAAAAAACAAATTCCAAACGGAATGAATTAATAGAGAAAAGTACGAAGTGTCGAGTACTGAGTACAAGTAAAATTAGAATGGGCATATTCAATTCAAACAACAAAACTTGTTATGCCTTTACAGAGAGTATAAACGGAAGAAAGTAGATATACCACTAAAAAATGAAAACCATTTTAAATATATTACTATTTATTTCACTATCTGCACATGCATTTGGGCAACAACATTCTATTGTTGGAGTATGGAGAACACCAGTAGATTTTAGTGCATTGGTCTACACCTTTGATTCACTAGAAAATGTAGACTTCAAACTACGGGGTTGCATGAATAAACTTATTTTACGTGGGAAATACACACTTCACAACGATTCCATTTTTATCCAATATGACACCCTAACAACCAACGAACTCTATATCAAATTAACGATCGCAAAATAGCGTATTTCGATACGCTGCTATATATCAATCAACATAAAATTCAACTAGCGCCAAATGCATTTATATATAATGAAGAACGGGACGAGCAAGTATGTAAAATAACACCCGATGGTCTTTTTACATTTAAAATAAAACACTTTGGCGATACCTTCACCATTAAACATTACACCTATAATGAATGGAAAACAATTGATACATTCATCAACCCAAATAATGAATATATTAACTTGGTAAACTATCCATTATTTTTACATTCTGGCACAAACAAATTTGAAATTTACATCAACAATAGAGCGTATTTCAACATCCTAATTCAGGATGATTCTTTTGGGAATGAAATTATAATTGAAGCTAAAAAAACAAAAGTAAAAATAGAAAATAAATTTCCTATTCGGGATTACTTGCATTTTAGTGCCATTACAATCTATGAAGTTCAAGACATTTATGGCAACAACCTTTTGGCGGGCAAAGGAAAGATAATTGATTGTAAAAATTTACAGAAAGGTAGTTACATTCTAAAATTTGATAATCAAACAACCAAGTTTGTTAAACAATAAAAGAATCGACATTCGAGCCAGGACAGAAAGGAACAAACGGCATGTATGCTCCAGCAAAGAATGAACATTCGTACAGCTTCGTTCTGATTGGAGCTGCAAAGTATACCTTTAAACTAATACAGAAGTCTCATTCATTAAAATAACTTATGAATGAGACTTCTGTATTCAATTCGCACGTCCCAATGGAGATGACCATAGTCCATTAGAAGCCGTTCCTACATATAAAACATCACCCATTCTTGCAAAAGATCGCGCATCATCACAGCCGCTATACACCCAATGTCTTGCATTATCCACAGATTCAAATACACCATGTTTGCTGGCAACATACAATGCACCATTGTACGATTCAAACGCATAAATAGAATTAGGGCCTAAAGCATCTAAGCCGGAGCTCACAATCCAAGAGTTCCCTTTATCAAAAGAAGCATATACAGTAGAATTAGCTACTATACTTGAGGCTGCATAAATACCATTTTGCAAAACCGCAAACTTAGAAATCGACGCATTTGATATACCCGAAGAAGAAGCAATAAGAATCCAATGGGCTCCATTATCAGCAGAATTGTATAAACCTTTATTTGTGCTAGCAATAAGTGTATGATCTAGATAAACGACAGACAATACGAGAGTTGTTCCTTGTATACTTATATCGTTCCAGGAATCGCCGTTGTCATTTGAGTAATATAAACCGTTTCCACATACATATAAACCTATATCCGTAGCCACAAGATCTGAAATAGAAATAGTATTAGGCAAACCATTATTTTTCTGAACCCATGTTCTACAAAAATCACCTGAATAGTTTACTGTATTTCCCATAGACACGCAATACAATCCTCCACCATAGGATACGAATGATTCAACATGCCCGAATGAAGCATTGGATGTATTGAAAGATGTTTCATTCTTTTTTACTTTATAAAAGACTGCAGCAGTAGCGGTGTCCGTAATGATTAATGTATCTTTTAAAAAAAGCGCATTGTTGCCACTTTGCAAGGGGTATGATGCTACTTTTATCCATTGATTAACGGGATTGACAGAATTCGATTCACTCTGGCACGATACTATACATAAGGCAATACAAATAATCACGAAACACTTTTTCATCTGTAGAAATTTTATTTTAAAGTTTTTTCTGGAAAGTCGCCGTTCTATCCAATTATAAGTATCAAATATACATATTATAACGTCTTCCGTACTCCTAATACAAGCTTAAATTATTCAGCATATTCTAAAATTCACACTTAAAGTTCGTTTAATGCATAATAGATGCTTCCAATAAAAGGTTCGTTAAAATTACTCCTATTGAATTTTATTTAGTTCATGAGGCAACCTTCTGTTTAAAAATTGCTAATTTATTATCAAAAGATAATACTCCTATAAAAACATTGGTAGTAATAATCATTACATTTGCTTAATAGATTAAACAATCAAGTCTATTTTTAAGCCAATGAAATCTAGTCTACATTTAATTCTTGCCAGTTTAATTATATTTTTTTCTTGCAACAACTGCCACTGCGAGGGTGGTGCTCCAGTCATTAGTCCCCAAAATAATGCGTTGCTTATTTTTAAAAGAGATACAATGCTTGATTTTATAAATCAAACAAATATAGATGAAACGATCAACGTTGGTGTTTCTCGATTTCATTATGATAATTTAGATAGAGGAAGAAATTGCATGCCTCTTTTAAGAAAGAAAATATGTGTATGCCCTAGTGATGATTCTCAATCTGATGGATATGAACAAACGTGCAATGATAACTCATTTAGGTTTAGTCTTAACATTACCACCGATAATACAGGCAGTTCGGTTCATTATAATTTAAACCAAATAGGTTTTACTGAATTTGATAGCAGCAACCTTTCAAAAACTATCAACAACACATTGATAACTGGCATTCATGCTAAATATTTTCCGTCTGTCTATGATTCGGTTAGCTATATTTATTATAAAGAGTCGTTGGGAATAATTTCTGTTGGTTATAAAAATGGTAAAAAAATTGATTTGAAATAATTTACTTCTTTTACTTCATTAGATGCATTTTAAAATATTATTTTATTTGAAGGAATAATAAAAATTAGTGCATTCACTTTTCGGAAAGTTTTATTCTAAAGATAGATCAATAACATTTATAATTATTTTACAAGATGCTATTACAAATACCTAATAGCATCGTACATTTTACTCACCCATATTTTTATTACTATAAGATTCTATTTAAAAACCTTTTAATATCATGACCACTTTTGTATTTATATTATATGGATTATTCTGTCTCGGGATAATGAAATTATTTGAAGTGACAATTCAAGGAAATATTAGCTCCGAGGACAGATGGTTCTTTGGCTTCCTTGTAATTCCATTAACGGTTATTTTAGGAGTATTGACAGTCATAGGTTCGCTATTGAAAAAAAAATACACATCTGAATTGATTTTTGAGCTAGTCAGTCTTTTATTGTTTTTCATAATCTTTACCCCACTCACAACCTTTGCTATACTTGCACGAAAACATGTACAATCAAACGAACTTTATACTATTACTTTTTCTGTATATGGATTTGTATCATTAATACCTGGTATTATAAAAATCAACCTTATGGTAAAAAACTATACAGATGCTCCGCCAATAAATTTTAAAGAATCTCTATTCAATACGATTGCACTCTTTGTATTAATACTAATTTCAATTCTCCTAGTTCCAAGTCCTTGATTTTATAAAATCGCACAAAAAACAATAATCAATTACATGCAAAAACATCTGTAATTAAAATAGCCAAGCAATTAATAATATGATAACATCTTTTTTCTTATTAGTCTATATTCTATCGTCAGCTATAGTAGTACTGTTGCTTTCAATTGCCTTACAAGGGAATCTTAGTGCTGGCTATGCTTGGCTATTTGGCATCTTCGTAATTCCAGTAAGTATCTTTTCAGGAGTTGTAATGATTACCCGCTCATTTTTAGCAAAAAGCTATCCTTCAGAGTTGGTTTTTGAACTTATTAGTCTTTTGGTGATATTTATGATTTTTACCCCTCTTACGTCCTTTGCTATACTAGCACGAAAAGATGTACATGAGAACAATCTTTATGGGATACCATTTATACTATGTGGATGTGTATCATTCATTCCAGGCATTTTAAAAATCCTTCTTTCTATTCAGAAATCTACCGAGGTACAAATACCAACGCTAGAAAAATCTATGTTTGTTGCAGTTGCATTATTTGTAGTAACGATGATAGCAATGGTCTTTGTTCCGAATGAATAATTACTTATAAGCGAGATTATCAAACTCCCAGATCGTTTCCCATGAAAATCTAAAAACCGGAATTCTATAGCCGTTTGGATTTTGTTTTTTGTTTTTTGTTATTTGAACGCACAACATACACAAAACTATAGTCCTTCTATAGCTCCTCTACGCTACCCTTTCCTACTCGCACAACTTCTACTTCATTGCCTGTACAATCGAGTATGGTGGATGCTTCATTGCCACCAAATCCACCATCGATAATTACATCCACCAAGTTCTTATACCGATCGTATATTTCTTCAGGATCGGTGGTATATTCTAAAATTGCATCGTCGTTTTTAATAGAGGTACTTAAGATTGGATTACCCAATTCTTCTATCAACAATTGTATGATTTTATGATCTGGCACACGTATACCTATGGTTTTCTTTTTTGTATTAAGAATGTTAGGCACATTGCTGCTGGCATTTAAAATAAATGTATAAGGCCCAGGCAACACATGCTTCATCAACTTAAAAATATTTGTGGGCAGCGATTTGGTATATTCTGAAATATGACTCAAATCTTTGCAAATAAAAGACAAATTGATTTTCCCAGGTTGTATGTCTTTTAACCGACACACTTTCTCAACTGCTTTTTGATTGTATATATCACAGCCTATTGCATAAACCGTATCGGTTGGATATATGACTAGGCCTCCTTTTTTTATTATTTCTACAGCAGCACGTATTTTGGCTATCTGTGGATTATCGGGATGGATTTGCAATAAGAGTGCGGGCATGAGCAATAGTTGTTAGTGATCAGTAATAAGTAGGTAAGCAATCTGCCCATGATCTGATAGAACAGCTTTGAGTATACGTAAAGATACGTATTATTTGGAGAAATAATTGATATGCCTCTAAGCTGGTTGGCCAAAAAAGGCACAAGCATAGCTAAAACAACGATTGGACAAAGATACAACCATGAAGAAAAGGAAGGAAATATTTAATAAGCCTCGTTAAAACTATTGGAAAAGAGTGAGCAGTCAGAAAACACCATCAATAGATGGAAATATTCGCCCATAAAAATGAGAAATACGATGTGTTTTTTTTGATCCGAACGTTAAATATTAAATAGTTGATATTTTATTCTCTAATGTTATTCAACAAGAAAATAAAATATCTCCTTCTAATTGACAACGATTCATGTATAAGAAGTTCTTCAAGAAGAACTGCCTCACAAATCAATTTCAGCACTCCACTCTTCTGCAATTCGTTCAACGTAATCTGTGAACGTTACGATTTCGTTGATTGTATAAAAGGATCCTTCAGGCTGATTTTCCAAACACGCCACATCATCAAACCCATTATCGTGTGAGAATAACATCACTTCTTTTGAAATGGAATTATAAACGGTAACATCTCCATTTGCTTCAACAACAAACGTGATAAAATCTTTGCAATCCAATTTAATCAACTCTTCTTCTTCGCAAATTTCTTGGTAATATTCCTCTAACTCACCTATACCCTTTATACATTCAGAAGCTATAAATAAAAAATTTTGATTATTTGTTAGACTTGGCTCAGGCTCATTGTATGTTTCTTGAATCCCGCCGATTTGGTTAAGTAATATTTTATGCTCATCAATGAATTTCAATTCTGAATCGATGGTTGATTCAATCTTATTCATCCAACCACAACTTAAATCATATATATTGGTCCATGAGAATAACCTATAGGGCTGATTATTTACTGTTAGATTCAACACGCGAGCCTGCTGAATTAGTTTACTTAATTTTGGAAATACCTTTTGAAAAACTGGATTTAGTATTGTTTTGTTTCCCGCATCCAAAAATTCTACGGTATCTGTGCTTTGTAAAAACCAAGGCGTATCTTCTAAAAATGCATCAAAGTCTGTTGTGTCAATGTTGTTATTTTTCATAATTTTAATTTAATGTGGTTGAAATGTATTGTCGTTTAAAATTAAATAAAATTTATTGTACATGATTATATAAAATCACAAATTTGTCTTTCTGCACTTTTACATTGGCATCCATTTAGCGTTAAACAATCACTGATTATTATTAAGCATAATTACTATTTTATTATGCCATGCTTTCATAACCTGAAGCATTAATTAGATTTTGTATTTGTCTTGGGCATTTGATATAACTCATACATAACAGATATCATCATTGGCAAGCTCGTATGCTTCTTCGATCAATTCTTCCAAAGTTGTTTCTTCTGCATCTTCTTCTGCAAAAAGATTCTCAGTTTCATCGTCGTAATAAAATATCTTATTCATTTTAAATCTTTTGCAAAGCTTCTATAGTTTTATCTGTAGCAACAACGATATCGCCACTCACGTCTCCATATTTCGATTCTTTCAATCCAAGTTTTTTCTTAGTCAAGTCTTGAACAGTCAATATCATACCTTGCAATGCTTCTTCACTTTTTTCATTAACAATAGCTTCTTTAATATAAATTAATATTTCATCCTTGGTTTTAGGATGATTAAACCATAGCTGTCTCATGGCCGTCGCAGCATAGCCCCTTAAATTCGGATCTTTATCTTGTACAAGTCTTTCATTTAATTTCACTAGATCAGCAGCTGTACCCACCCATCCTAAAACAATGATGCACCTATATCTTAAATCCCCTTTATCGGCATTAAGATTTTCAAGAGCTACCATTTTTGCATATTTGCTGCGCAAATATCCTAATATTTGAATAACATCTGCTTTCAAAGTAATATCTCCAATCCCAGATTTATATTCATTATATAGGAATTCCCCTGTTTTGATCTTATCTTTTCTTTCATCAAAAAAACTCCGGACTATATTATACACAGCCTCTTTTTTTCTATCTGTTAAAATACTAAGATGAAAATCTAAGAACTGATCACTATCAGAGCTAAGTAAATTTACTTTGAATTTAAATATGCTTGCAATAGGATCTTCTGAACGAATAAGTTCCTCGTATTGTTTTTTTACTTCTTGTATATCCATTTTAATCTACGTAAAATTTAGGTTTACTTGTTGCTCCAAATTTATGGAACTGATCACCACATTTTTTATGTCTTTTTCTATGAGCAGCCTTTTGTTGAGTCTTCATATTGTCTACTGTACTAATTTCCTCTTTCCACCCACTGTTCTTGCATTACATAAAGGAACTTCATGCGAAACTTCTTGGCCTTTAGGAACTTTATCACCCTTATGTTGTTTTATAAAATTTCTAGCTCTATCACTTAATCCACTTTTAGGATCTGCGGCATCTCTTAAAAGCGCTTTTTTACGTTCGCTCATGCTTCTCCTAAATTTATCTATCCCTGCTTTAACACAAACACCCTTAGTAGAATTATGAACCAGCGACTTAATCCATCCTACAAAATACGTTGCAAATCCATCAACTTCCAAATTGTAAACCGTTGTATTTTTAACTGACTCTGTACTTCCAATATCAAGTACTTCATATCTATCATTCACTTGCAACAAATCTGCATTGGAAAATGCTCCTTTAATCTGAACGAATTCAACTGTTGCATTTTTGGAACTAAACAATTGAACTTGATCGTTCACTTCAAGTAAACCTGCTTCTTTCCAATTTCCATCTACAAAAAAAGGATGCTCGGGTGTTGCATAAATTACTTCTCCATCTATCGTAAGTTCTACCAGTGCATGTACTTGTCTTTGTAGAGTTGAACTTATTCTTTTCAACGCTACCTCACCACTTGCTTCATCCCATGCCCATACTTCATCACCCACTTGTATGTCTTCAATATTTTTAAAGCCATCTTTTACAGCAATTGGTGTGCCTGCAGGAAAACATGCTCCTAAAAATTTACATTTTAATCC
>NZ_CALMGQ010000045.1 GCF_937863595.1 uncultured Cytophaga sp. | reverse complement strand
TTTAATATATACTATTTTTTATTTTTTTAAAATAGTGTTACAACACATAATTTATTTAGGAAGCAATACATCATTAATTACGTGAATAATCCCATTTGAAGTAGGGATTGAAGCAACAATTTCAGATCCATTAACATACGTTTTATCCCCTTTTATGGTAATAATTACTTTTCCGCCATTCACTTGCTCAAACTCTTGTCCATCATTCATGTATTCGGTTTTTAATGCGCCTACATACGTGTGGTATTCCAAAATATTTTTTAAGTCTGCAATTTTTTCTGGTTTCAACAACTCCTCAACTGTTCCTTTAGGTAATTTATCAAAAGCAGCGTTCGTAGGTGCAAAAACAGTAAAAGGTCCTGCGTTACTTAACGCATCTACAAGACCTGCTGCTTTAACAGCAGCTACAAGTGTCGTGTGATCCTTACTACTGATTGCTACTTGAACAATATTTGGAGCAGATGTTTCATCAACCACTCCTGATTGACCTTGTGGAGTTGCTGCCGTTTCCTCTTGTTGAGGTGTTGCAGATTGAGAATTTTCTGAAGCAGATTCACCGCAAGAAAATAGCGTCACCGAGATGACTAATAGAGCGCAAAAGTAGTTGTGTTTCATGGCCTTATTTAGAGTTAGTTTATAACTCAAATATACCTTATAACACATTTTTTATTTATGACCCAAATCATAAGTAGCAATTGTTTTCTTCTGTTTTAAAACGGAAAGAACAATCATAAAAAGTCCCACGGAAATAACCAACGAAATAGAAAACAACATCTCATTTATATAGGGAACCAACACATAATTCATTGAAAATATTCCGTGAATTGCTAATAACAATTCATTGATGTAGATACTTAAAATAAGTACAATCAATCCAATTTGAAGTGTTTTAGTTATAAAAATAAAATTATTTATATATACATACACCAATAAAAAAACACTAATACACACCAACAACACTAAGTGCAGATATGCTATGATTACAGCTCTTGAGCCAAAAACCATTTGATTTAAAACAGGAAATGCTGAACCTAACTGCAACAAAAACTTGATAGTAAAGGACAGTGCTAAACAAATAAATAAATATTTTAATAACACAGGAAATACTTGTTTGAATGAACTTCTATTAATGAAAGCAAGTATTTTAAACCAGGCAAAAATTTGTACTAGTGCTGCTGGGATTATTAGATAATAAATCCAGTTAGGAAGTTTCATCCACAACAAAGACAGTCCAACTGCAGGAATACATGCGATGAAAAATAAATTAAAAGCAGACCTTAAGGGCAAAACACTTACCTGTTGTGTTTCTAAATAATCTATTAATAGACCTAAACAACAAAAGAAAAAGAAACCGTTGTATTGAAAATGTAAGTACCAATATATTGAGGTTAGATATTTATCTTGATCAAATGCATGGGAGGCCATCATATAACTCAAATAAAATGTCCCAAAAGTTGAAATGAAATTAAAGAATAAACCGGCAAGAAACCATTTACTCCCTTCAAAGAGTTTTATTTTAAACGCCCTACGTATATACTCTATACTAAATGCAAAAGATGTAAGAATTAATAGTACCAAAAATAGAATTGTCCAAAATTTATACCCTTGAATGATAAACGAAATTAATACACCATATGAACAAATCAACTGGATAACTAATAAAATATTAAAATAGGTATTGTTAAAATCTTGTTTAGATTTAAGCACCTTCACCATCAAAGCCATTAACAATAAAGTAACCCAGCCAGCGAATGCAAAATGAGAATGTGCATGTTGAAGATTTCGTTGATCAAGATACGGAAACTCGAATCCAATTTTATACCGCATCAACAAGCCAAGTAACGAAACAATAAAAAAATTAAATAAACAAATTGAAACGATATTTAAGCGATTGAACAATTTCATTTTAATAATATATTTTGCGATTAAATATTTTTACCTTTTCTTCTTGATTTAGCCGAGAAAGTGTTCGAATAACTGTCTCAACTCTTAAGCCTGTATAATTTGCAATTTGTTGCCTTGTAAATGGAACAATCGCTTTCATGCCAGGAGCTTTCTTTTGAATATTAAAGAACTTCATCAAACGTTCTTCTGGACTTGCACAAGTAAGTAATTGTATGGTTTTAAATTTGTCATGAATATTCATGGCCAAGCACGTCATTACATTTAACGCTATCTGATTGTTTTCAGCAATCATTTTTTTAAAACTTTCATTCGGCAATCGAAATAAATATACATCTTCTGAAGCGATTGCGGAAACAATATAGGGCAAATCTGTAAAAAGTGAAGAGAGCCCCAATGATTGTCCTTTACCACACAACTTGTGAAAATGTTCTCTACCACTTGAATTACTTGATATTACACGAACAGAGCCTTTTTGAATTTGAAAATAAAAGCGTGGTATATCATTTTCACTGAACAATACTTCTCCCTTAGGAACTTTATAATAAGTTCCTCCATAAAATTTCAATATTTCTAGGTCGATGTTCATACTAAATAACAAACGAATTTAGCGTATAATTAAAAATGAAAAGATGATTAAATAAAAGTATTTAAATGACTTTAATCAACATAAAAGCCAATATAATAGAACATTATATAATCCTATTCTATATTTGAAAATTCAGATGCATGATAAATACAATCAGCAATACTTATTCCATTTGGCCAATTCGATAAAATATAAATATTCTCCTTTTCTAAATAGCTGATATTGTCTTTTACATCAACCATATCAATATTATATTGGGGAATCGATTTTTTCCAAGAACCAATCGTAACAGAAATTGGATGGCCGGCAACAGAATACAATTCTTTAATTTCAGCCACAACCATTATTTGTATTTTTTCCTGAGACATCGTTTTTATGAATGGCGCTCTCTTCTCGTTAATCATACAGGTTAACAACACAACATCATCAGAAGTCCTACCATCAAAAACAGAAGAATTCCAAATAACCCCAGCAATCAATAATTTTTCATTTGTTGGGTGTAATGCACCAAAACCATTGGGTTGAAAGCCTAGTTGTTTTTTATAAAACAAAATATGTACATAATAAACCAATGGATATTCTACCTTATCGAATAAACTTGCAATCGTGGGAAAATAAGGACGAACAAGCGATGCTGCTCGATATGCTGGTATAGCCAGTACAACTTTAGTACATAAAATATGCTCCTCTCCTTCTTTAGAAGAAACTAAAAGTGACCAACTCTCGCCTTCTTTATTCAATGCAACAACTTTTGTTTCATATCGAATATGTTGCAACCGTTGTTGAAGCGTATCTATCAATTGACTCAGGCCTTTTTTAAACGTAATTGTTTTTTTACGCTTTGGTGGATTTTTAATAAAACCTTTTAGAATTGAACCGTATTGTTTTATATTCTGCGTCAAAACAGGAAAACATAAATCTGCAATCAGCTCTTTACTATCACCGGCATAGATACCTGTAACAAAAGGATCTAATACATAATCAGAAACTTCATTTCCAAAGCGGGATTGAATGAGGTCATACAGAGTAGAATTATGTTTACTTAATGTTTTATTTTTAAATTCTTTAAATATTTTAATACGTTGAGACCAAGAAAAAAAAGAACTTGAAAGCAGAGAAATAGGACCTGATGGCAAAGCACGGTATTTTCCGCCTTTATAAATAAACCTTTTTTTGATCGTTTTATTTGCCAAAATAATTTCGTTGTCTAAACCTAAATCTGATAAAAAATCAAAAATAAATTCATCCGCCAATATGGAATTAGGGCCTTTTTCTGCAATTACATTATTTTTATAATCTGTTTGAATGCAGCCTCCCAATACGGACGCTTCCTCCATAAGTACATACGGAATATTCTTTTTTTGTAAATTATATGCCAATGTCAATCCAGAAATACCACCTCCAATAATAGCTATCATAATAAGTATGTATTTAGATTATACATTCAAAAGAATTCGTATATACTTAATTAATTAAAAACGATGTTTTATTAATTACGGATTCAGAAAGTGTACAAATTTTATTTTGAGTTAATAAATCTTCCACTGTTTTTTTTGCCTTTTCATATTGAAAATGAATAGGACATGGTTTCACTGCCGTACATTTCATCAAACCCAAACCACACGTTTTAAAAACCTCCATTCCGTCAATTGATTTTACGATTTTTATAAGCGGTTGCTGTGATTGTGTTTTAGTAATATAAAACCCACCATTAGGACCTTTATTACTGTTGATGATGCCTTCCTTAACCAAGGTTTGCAGTACTTTACTCACAGTATGTTGACTCTCCCCTATTTGATCTGCTATATCTTGTATAGATTTTTTGTCATTCGGATCAACAAATTTTGCTAAATACAAAACAGCTTTGATCCCAGTCTTACACGTTGTTGACAACATATTCTTATAAGTTTAAAAGTCTTTTACCTTCATCCGAAATCATATCGGCATTCCACTTCGGTTCAGACAAAAGAGTAACCGTAGCAATATAGCCAGAAAAATAATGTTCCAATGTATTCTTCGTATTTTCCTTAATCGAATCTGCCATCGGACAAAATTCAGAAGTCAAAATCAATGCAACTTGTATTGATTTGCTCTGCTCATACATATCAATATTCTGAACCATTCCAAGATCAACAATATTAATACCAATCTCGGGATCTAGAACTTGTTTTAACTCATCAAGAGCTAATGCTATTTGAATATTGTCAGTCGGTTTCATGTATACTTATTTTAGGTTTATAAAATAAAATTTTAAAAACATTGTAATTATATAACAACGCGGTTACAAGTAACAAAAAACTACCACATTTTAATAATATAGATTCATTAATTATAATGCCAGGAATAAGCGAGAATATACCTGTTACATAAACATAGCCCATAACAGTTAAAACTCTTTTATCATATAACAATAAAGGTGAATAAGGAATCGCATTTCTATGTTTTGAATATTTCATCGTCCAAACAATATAGGGCAAAATTTTAAAAGTCATCTGCAAAATTAAGGCGGCAATCCAACCTAAGAAAATAGCAATACCAAATAGTTTAATCAGTTGAAGATTAATATAAGAATCTAAGAAATACGTTACCAAACAAGTAATAAAAACAGATACCCCTAAAAAGATCAATGACACTCCAGAAAGATCTAAAAGTGTGTTATTGTTTTTATGAAACCTATTCCTATATACTTGAACGCAAAAATAGATATACATACAAATAGAACTGCCGAACGCAGCGATACTGAACCAATAAAAATAAGTAGGGATTATATCCATATGCCAAAGTAAGTAATTGAATAAACCAATATGTATCGTAACTAAAATTGTCTTCAACAAGGAGTCATTTAAATAAGTTGATACTAAGAACATAGGAAACAAACGTGACGATACCCCTATTATTAAAATTAGAAACCAACCTGCGATACCAACATGTACATGAAGGGATAAATAATGAAGCGAGTGCACAGACAGAAAGGAATAGTTAAAATTAACAATCATTAATAAACCAATACAAACAGTAATGAAGAGCAAAAAAATTGATATTAAAATATAAATAGAATTAATATTCATTATGTTACTAACGCGTAATGTCTTATACAAATTTACTAAAACAAGACCTACAGAACTGACTATACATACTCCTCCAACAATGGCTGAGTAATCAAAATTAAGAGTAAAAAATGCATATATAAGCATTGGAATACCAAATGCTAGTAATACAAATGAATAATAAGCAATTTTATAACTGTATATATCAACATGATTCATAAAGGGAATTAATTGATAACAACACCCTAAGATTATCATTGTTGCCCAAGCCAAAACAACAATATGTGTAATAGCTATAATGTTGGGTTGGATATAGAAGCCTAAAAATACTTCGGAATGAAGAACCAACAACCCCATAGCAAGAAAAAAAGAAATAGCAGCATATATAAAAAACGGAAATACAACTTTATATAATTTATTTTCCACTATTTCCCCTATTAATATTAAGAATATTTTTCTCCTGATGTATGGTAAAAGTAATAAATCTGTTTTTATAATAAAAGCATTTACTTACTTTTATTATAAAAATAGACAATTATAATGGAGTCCGAAAAAAAACTTGATTTTGAAGAAAAATTAAATGGAATTTCTCACGGAATAGCAGCAGCGATATCATTCATTGGTTTGCTCATTTTGGCTTACTATGGCGCTATTGACAATCGAAAATGGAGTTTCATAACGGCACTTATTTTCGGCATTAGTCTTGTATTCACGTACTCGGCATCGATGCTCTATCATTTAAAAAGTCACAAACCTTGGGTTGGATACAGAGTCATTGATCACATAAGTATTTTCATTTTAATTGCCGGTACTTATAGTCCAATATTATTAATACATATAAAGGGGGATTGGGGCATAAACATCTTCATCCTACAATGGACATTAGCAATACTAGGTATATGCTTAAAATTATTTTTTACAGGAAAAGTAGATTTACTATTTGTATTGATGTACCTCGTTATGGGTTCGATTATTGTTCTAAAAATTGATGATTTACTAATCTCCTTGCCACATATTGCTTTTATACTAATGGTTGTTGGAGGCTTAGCCTATTCCATAGGAATCATATTTTACATCATAGATAAAAAAATGAAATACGCACATTTAATTTGGCATCTATTTGTAATTGTAGGTAGTGTATCACACTACCTATTAATTACAGTATTCATATTATGATATTAGACGTGTTGAATCTGGATATTATTATTCGTAAAACGCATATGATAATCTTTCAATAATCGAATCACTACGATCAATGAATAATGCAACGTGGATTTTTCCTGATTCAGTTTAAACGTATGCTCATAAAAAGAAATCAATTCCTCAACTTCTTCTTTAGTTTTTTGATCTTTAAAAACAGCATATAATGTTTCTGAGATTAGGTTCATCTCTGTTGTAATTTCATTATCTCTTTCATTTGATTTTTTTTCTGATAACACCCGAGAAGAGTATTCGTTATCAAAAGAAATATCCTTCTCAGATAAAAATTGTGCTAAAGACAATCCAAAGACAACAGCTTCAGAAAGCGAATTACTAGCTAATCTATTATAACCATGAATCCCCGTACAAGATACCTCTCCCACTGCATATAACCCATCAATACTCGTAGAGCCATTTGTGTCCGTAACAATCCCTCCACACATATAGTGTGCAACTGGATATACAGGAATAAGATTCTTTTCCGGATATAGATTGTAACGGACCAATTGTGCATAGATATAAGGAAATTTATACAACCATTCCTCCTTACTTATATTTCGAGCATCTAAATAAACACAATCTGAATCTGTTAATTTCATTTCTTCAAAAATTGCCCTCGATACAATATCTCTAGGTGCTAAGTCCTTTCTTTTGTCATACCGTACCATAAAGTAATCACCCAAACTATTTACTAACTTAGCACCTTCTCCACGAACAGCTTCACTAATCAATAAGGTTTGTTTTACATTTCTTAAAAACAAACCCGTTGGATGGAATTGGACGCAGGACAAAAAATTAGTTTGAACGCCCAACTGAATTGCCATACCCATAACTTCTGCAGTAGCAATGGGACTAGAAGTTGATGGTGCAATTAATCGACCAAGTCCACCAGAAGCAAAAACAACATGTTTCGCACGTATTCTGTTTTGTGTAAGCTGATCCGTGACAAAATCAACATGAAAAATGTTCTGTACTGAATCTTTTTGAATATCCACTACACTAGCATTTTGAATTATGGTAATATTTTTCTGCTCCAACATTTTATCCCATAACACATTCATGATGGACTTGCCTGTTTGATCTTCTACTTTAAAAATTCTTCGTGTTGTATGCCCTCCTTCTAAAGCCATTTCTGAATTAAAAACAACTCCCCATTTCAATAATTGATCAATACCATGCTCCGTTTGATGAGCCCACCAACGAACAGTATCTTCATCGTTCATGTAACGTCCAGCTTTTAAGGTATCTTCAATATGTGTTTCAATATCCGATTCGGAAGTTTTATATTCTGAGGCAATTCCTCCCTGTGCCATAAAACTACTGCATTCTGACAATGCAGATTTACTCAGAACTAAAATAGTTAAATCTGGTCTTAATTCAGACAATTTTAGAGCTAAGGTGGAACCAGCAATACCGGCACCTATAATTATAACTGGATAATTTTCTAACATGGCTTTATTTTGAAAGGGCGAGCATTCTTTCTATAGGCTTTATTGCTTCTATTGCAGTATCAATGTCTACATGTATTTCGGGTGATTCAGAAACCAATGCATCATAAATTTTTTGCATCGTATTTAACTTCATATAAGAACATTCACTACAGGCGCACGTATTATTTTCGTCAATTGGTAATGGAATCAATTGCTTTTGAGGTGCTACTTTTTTCATTTCACCAATCACGCCTACTTCTGTACCTATTATTAATACATCAAATTCAGAGTTTTTAACAAAGTGTATCAATGCGGTTGTAGACCCTACAAAAATAGCTCGATTCAAAATATTCCGATGAGACTCCGGATGGGCGATCAATTTAGCTGTAGGGTACTTTAAAAATAGGTTGTCTAATTTTTCATTTGAAAAGGCTTGATGCACGATGCATTCGCCATTCCATAAAACCATATCTCGACCGGTTTTACGCCTTACATAATCTCCCAAATTATAATCAGGAGCAAAAATTATTTTTTTATCTAGAGGAATGGAATTAACAATATCTACTGCATTGGCAGAAGTACAAATAACATCACTCAAAGATTTTACCTCTGCAGAACTATTAATATACATCACAACTTCATGATCGGGATGCTGCTCTTTGAACAATTTAAAATCAGTGTATTGACAGCCTTCTACTAATGAACAGCCTGCCTCCAAATCTGGCACAAGTACTTTCTTATTAGGATTAATAATTTTAGCAGTTTCAGCCATGAATACGACACCCGCAAATAAAATGATGTCTGCATTGCTATTTAATGCTTGTTGAGCCAAGCCTAAGCTATCGCCAACATAATCTGCCACTTGTTGAATCTCAAAACTTTGATAATAATGTGCTAAGATAACTGCATTTTTTTCTTTGCAGATTTCTCTTATTTTAATTGCCAAATCACTCATATAAAATCAGTACGAATTAATTATATAACTCAAATAATTCCATTTGCATGAGCAACACAAATTCTAATTTAATACAAAATAGTTTTTATGTTGCCAATGCAAATAATTAGAATATACACGTATGCATTACCCACATTTAGAATAACCACAGTTTTTACATTTCAAACACCCTTCTTCGTAAATAAGACTTGCTGTATTGCAAGACGAACAGGTATTATTTTTAGGTGCTGTTTTATTCGGTATAAATTTGGTTAAGGCTCTAATGACACCATTCTTCCAAGTATTTAAATACTTATCCTCCAGGTTCAATCCCTCGACCATATCAACAACATATTGCAATGGCATACCATGCCTTAAAATCCCGCTAATTAATTTTGCGTAATTCCAGTATTCTTCGCTGAATGTGCGAGATAAGCCTTCGATGGTAATTTTATATCCATCGTTATCTACGTATTGAAAGTCGTATCTATTTTGACCAGAAGCGTCTTTGTTTTTAATGATGATACCTGATTTTACTTTACTTAAAATAGAAAAAGAATCAATGGCTCTACCTGTAAATATTTCATACGGTTTATTCTCAAACAAACCAACTACGGCAATCCACTTCTCTTCATTATTCATAAATTGAAGTACGTCTGCAGGAAGTTCAGTAGGTCTTTTAGGTGGCTTATTCTCTATCTGAGTAGGTGATTTCGCATTTACCAAGATCCCACTTCTACACCCATCTCTGTAAATGGTAATACCTTTACACCCAACTTTCCAAGCCTTCATAAAAATACTCTCAACGAGCTCTTCTGTGACGTCACCAGGCAAATTAATAGTCACACTAATTGCATGATCCACCCATTTTTGCATCGCACCTTGCAATTCGACTTTTGAAAGCCAATCAATTTTTTCACTTGTAGCATTATAATACGGAGATTTTATAATCCGTTCTTCTAATTCTACTTTAGATAACGCCTGAATATCTTCATTGGATAAACCTTGACTCAATAAATAATGTTTAAAGCCTTCATGTATGACAGCATACTCCTTGTAGTGATCTCCATTCTCATCAATAAAATCTGCTTGTTCGCGCGTAGTTGATTCTATTTTTTTTCTGCGAATATAAAATAAGGAAAACACAGGCTCTATTCCTGAAGATGTTTGAGCCATAATGCTTGTTGTACCAGTAGGTGCAATGGTTAATATGGAAATATTTCTACGACCATGTCTCCGCATACGATCATACAAATCAAAATTGGATTCTTTAATCCTTGCTATGAATGGATTCTGTTCTTCTAATTGTGCATTAAAAATGGGAAACGCACCTCTTTCTTCCGCTAAATCCACAGAACATTCATAGGCCGTTAATGCTAAGGTCTTTTGAATATGAATAGCTATTTCATTCGCCTCTTTCGTACCATAACATACACCCAAGGCAGCAAGCGTGTCTCCAAGGGCAGTTATACCAAGACCCGTGCGTCGACCTTGCTGACATTTATTTTTTATTTTTTCCCATAGCTCTAATTCAATTCTCTTTACGGATTCTAATTCGGGATCTATAGTTATCTTATCAATGATTCGTTCAATTTTTTCCAACTCCAACTCCACCAAATCATCCATTAATCGCTGAGCTTTTTTCACATCAATTTTAAACCGATCGAAATCAAAATACGCATTATCTGCAAATGGCGATTGAACATAGCCGTATAAATTCATTGCAAGCAAACGACAGCTGTCGTAGGGACATAGCGGAATTTCACCACAAGGGTTTGTTGCGGTAGTAGTAAATCCAAATTCAGAATAGCAATCAGCAACTGATTCTTTTAGTATCGTATCCCAAAATAAAATACCCGGCTCTGCACTTTTCCATGACTGATGAATCAATAAATCCCATATTTCTTTTGCATTGATTTCAATATTCTGTGCTCCATCCCTTCCATCAATAGGATATGTTTGTGTATATGTTGTATTATTTTCAACGGCATACATGAATGCATCATCAATTTTTACAGAAATATTCGCACCATTTATTTTATCATTCTGATCCTTTGATTTTATAAACGACTTTATTTCTGGATGTTTAACAGACAAGGTAAGCATCAATGCTCCACGTCTGCCGTCTTGAGCTACTTCTCTGGTTGAATTAGAAAAACGATCCATAAAAGGCAGAATACCCGTAGCAGAAATTGCAGAGTTATTTACATGAAATCCTTTCGGTCGAATATGCGACAAATCATGACCAACGCCTCCTCTACGTTTCATCAATTGAACTTGTTCTTGATCCGTATGCAAGATTGCACCGTATGAATCACAATAGCCTTCTAAACCAATTACGAAACAATTAGAGAGTGATACTACTTGATAATTATTCCCAATACCAGACATGGGACTACCTTGAGGTATGATATATTTAAATTCATTTAACAATCCAAAAATTTCATTCTCATCCATTGGGTTGGGATACAGAGACTCTATCCGCGCAAATTCTTTCGACAAACGTCTATGCATTTCACTTGGACTGCGTTCATAAATATTTCCATAATTATCTTTTAACGCATATTTACTAATCCACACTTCTGCAGCCAATTTATCACCACCAAAATAGTTGAGTGTATTTGTAAATACGTCGTCGTAGGTATACGACATCTTTTGTTCAATAACATTTTCTACTAATTCATCCATAAACAATAAAGTTTAACAAAAACTGAAATTAATTTTTACTAAAATATGACAACAATCATTAAATTATTTAAACTAGTTCGATATATAAAAATAGAAGCACTTATATAAATTAGAATAAATCAAATCAGCAAATACTTTTATTTTATTGACACAAATATATAAAAGTATTTAAATACTTTTATATATTTGTGTCAATAATTAACTAAGACAAAATAAAATTATGAACACAGTATTAGATAATGTATTAAACGTAACTGTTCTTGAACCAAGAATGAAGCACCCAACTATATTTGCACGTTTTGACGAACTTAAGGAAGGGGAAAGTTTAACTATTCATAACGATCATGATCCAAAACCTTTGTATTATCAATTATTAGGTGAAAGAGGCAATATTTTTAATTGGGAATATTTAGAAAACGGACCAACTGAATGGAAAGTTAAAATCTCCAAAATTGTTGCCGGATCAAATAATGAAACACTGGGTGAGCTCGTTACTAAAGACTTTAAGAAAGCCTTAATCTTTAAGAAATATGGTCTAGACTTCTGTTGTGGAGGTAAAAAAACAGTTAAGGAAGCGTGTGCAGAAAAAAATCTCGACGTAACAATCATCGAACAAGAATTACAGCAATTAGATAAAAATCCAAAACAAAACTCACTACCATATGATCAATGGAGTTTGGATTTCTTAATTGACCACATTGTAAATACACATCATCTATATGTAAATAACACAATAGCAGATATGTATTACTATGCAAAAAAAGTAATGAGCGTACATGGAAATGTGCACCCTGAATTATTGCAAATAGAGCAATTGGTTAAATCAGTTAAAGAAGAATTGTTAGAGCACATGGTTAAAGAGGAACAAACATTATTCCCATACATTAAAACGCTCAGAGTTGCTGAGATTAGTAGTCAGACAGTAAGCAATCCGCAATTTGGAACCGTAAAAAATCCAATAAAAATGATGGAAACGGAACACGAAACAGTTGGTGAAAGTTTAGCTCAAATCAGAAAATTGACAAACAATTATACATTGCCAGCTGATGCATGCTCTAGTTATAATTTATTGTATAAAATGTTAGAAGACTTTGAGGGCGATTTACAAGTACACATACATTTAGAAAATAATATATTATTCCCTAAAGCTATTGCATTGGAGAAGAAATTGCTTAACTAAGGATTATTGTTTGTAGTTTATAAATACAAGGGTAGATAGTATCTACTCTTGTATTATTTATTTAAGGATTATGGTTATCAATTCAAAAACAAAAATTTCCGTTATACTGAAACATCATCCTGATGCACTGGATGCAATCGTTCAAATTAGCCCTACGTTTGAAAAACTACGGAACCCATTTTTAAGGAAAATAATGGCAGGAAGAACAAGTATTGAAGCGGCATCTAAAATAGGCAAATGTTCCATCGAGGATTTTTTTAACGAACTAGAGCCTCTAGGTTTTGAAATAGAGCGAAATAAAATGACTGCCGTTAACGTAAAAAGTAAGGTTCCAGATTTCGTTTTAAATGCAACCGAAAAAAATTGCGTAACCTTAGATGTTCGCCCAATTTTAACATCTGGTGATGATCCGTTGGCAATCATCATGTCTCACATAAAACAGATAGAAATAAATCACATATTGAAAATTATCAACACGTTTGAACCAACACCTTTAATTAAATTATTAGAAAAGAAAGGCGTTGAAAGTTATACAAACCAACTAGATGAAAACACCACAGAAACGTATCTGTTAAAAAAAACAGGACTATCCGAGTCAAATACGATTACACCTACAAAAAAATCAAACGACTGGGATATTTTAATGGCAAAATATGAATCAAACATGCATTGTATTGATGTCCGTAATTTAGAAATGCCTCAGCCAATGATACAGATTCTAGAATCCTTGGAAAATATTAAAGATGATTCAGCTTTATTTGTTTATCACAAACGTATACCTGTATATTTGATACCTGAACTTCTAGAAAAAAAATTATCTTACAGAACAAATGAGATAAGTACCAATGAAGTTCATTTAATTATATTCAAATAAATTATGCTTGATAAAAAAGATGCGTCCGCAAGATCTAAAACAACTTCGTACAAAGTAGTATTACCATTCTACGCATACGCAGCGCTCTCTTTTTTAATGGCTACAATTCTTTTATTTTTCTCTTCAGAAAATTTCCTCAATCACTACTTTCAACCACATATTATTGCTATCACCCATATAATGACTTTGGGTTGGGCAACTATGATTATATTAGGCGCGAGTTATCAATTCTTACCTGTTATGATCGAAAGTGAATTATACAGCGATACATTAGCATACAGCACCTTTATTCTTTCAGCCATAGGTATTCCTTTGCTAGCTTATGGATTTTACTTTTTCAATATGGGCTTCTATACAAAACTTGGCGGTTGCCTCATCATTTTGTCACTCTTGTCGTACCTCATTAATTTGGGCTTTAGCATCACTAAAAGTGCTAAAGAAAACATTCATGCAGTATACATATTTACCGCTGCATTATGGCTTGTGCTGACAGCCAGTATTGGATTGACCTTGGTATATAACTTCACAGATATCATTCTTCCAAACAATTCTCTTCATTATTTACCACTTCATGTAAACTTCGGAATTATCGGCTGGTTTATCCTTTTAGTAATTGGTGTGGCTTCTAGATTAATCCCAATGTTCTTAATATCAAAGTATACTAACAATACGCTTTTAAAAGTCATTTACTACTTAATAAATGCCTCCATCCTAACTTACTTTTTTGTATTTCAATATGCATTACCACAGGAATGGACTCTTATTCCTTTGTTCATTTTATTAACAGGTATACTTCTCTTCACCTACTTTTGTTATAAATCGTACAAGGGTCGAATCAGGAAATCCGTTGATGCGCAGATGAAATTATCATTATTCTCCATCACAATCATATCCATTCCTATACTTCTAATTTCAACCATCATACTAACGTTTCGTTATGTAGCAGAAGAACAAAATGCATTCTTTCTAAGTTATGGTTTCATTATTATTTTTGGATGGATAACAGCACTCATTCTCGGCATGACATTTAAAACGTTGCCTTTTATTATTTGGACTAAAGAGTATTTTTCACGTTCGCACCTTCCCTCTACCCCTAACCCAAAAGATTTATTCAATTCACTTTTGTTTAAAATAATGAGTGTGATATATCTTATTGGACTAATTCTATTTGTATTTGGAATTTTCACCAAATCAATCATACTCTTAAAAATAGGATCTATCTTTCTATTAGTGTGTGCCTTGTTGTATACATTAAATGTAATTATTATACTCAAACATACTGCACCACCATTAGTTAAATCTGGAAATGGAAATCTTTAAGAAATACACCTTCGATTGTGCTCATTATTTACCAAATGTATCCGACGATCATAAATGCAAAAAAGTTCATGGACACACCTATCATTTAACGCTTTATTTTGAAGGAGACATTGATCCTAAATTTGGATGGATTATTGATTTTTCAGACATAAAAAAAATAGTAGAGCCGACCATTCAATTACTAGATCACAAACTTTTAAATGAGATTATTGGTTTAGAAAACCCAACCTGTGAAAGAATGAGTGAGTGGTTATGGAATCAAATAAAACCAAGAATTCCACGTCTTTCAAAAATAAAATTAAAAGAAACCCCTACTTCTGGAGCAATATACAAAGGCCATTAATAAAGAGTACAAACCATTAAATATTAATTAATCGAATTAAAAATAACTTAACACATCTAGATTAATTAAGAGATATTGGTGGCATACTGAACTGAGCAGTATTATGAAAAGCAAGTTTATGTATGGAATACACCATATAACCAATCAAAGGAAATGTACTTAAGATTTCTCCAACTTCCCTTTCTGAAGAAGCCACAATCGTAACCCACAATTTAGTTCTATCAGAAGATAAACTATAGGAAGTCACTATCCCCTCATGCATGTAGGCATTAATCATAGTTCTTTGTGATGAAATCAAAGAAATGAATTCGTCATCAGGTGCATCGGGATAATCTATGTCTATTAAATATTGATCCATATCATATATTACGTAAAACAAATTTAGTAACTAAAAATATTACCTTTTTTAAATAATAATTCTATCCATTACAATTTAAATATTTAAGAATATTTTTAGATTTAGTAAAATAAATAAGCCCCATTTGTATATAATCGATTGTCAATAAGTAATATTAGATATTAATTTCTATTAATATTGATATATTGCCTTCCTTAAAAAAATAAGTATACAAATGAAAAAAATGTTTTTTACGTCCATTTTTATTATAATGAGTCAATTTATTTTTGCTCAAATATTTATTGGTGGATCTGCAGGATTAAACGCAACCAGATTTAATATCCAACACGAAAATAAAAATGATGGATCCAGTACGAAGTATATAAATGGTTTAAACATAGAAGTACCTGTTCTATTCAAATTCAATAAAAACATTGGAATCCAATCAGGTATTGGATATTACAACATGGGATCAAAAATTTATCCTAATTTTACTTCCTATAACGTTATCGATCAAAATGACCCTATATATCAATCTTTATTAAATACAAACTACACATATAGGTTAAATTACCTATCTGCCCCTCTTACTTTTAATGTATTTCTACCAATAAATAAATTCTCAATATACGCTAGAGCAGGTATGTATGCATCATATCTTATTCAGGGTAAGATCAAAGAAAATAGTAGTCAAAATCAAAATACGTTTGATATTAAAAAAGAAGACATAAAACAATTTGACTTTGGAACAGTAATAGGCATAGGTGCTAGCAGGAATATTGGTAATGGGTATATTTTTCTGGATGCAAAATATATGATTGGTTTAAATAATATAAACAATCCTAACAGCAGACTATTTTACATGTATAATAACACTCAAAAAATTAATAACCGAGACGTATCTATTAATATAGGTTATATGTTTAGAATATCTAAAAATGAATAATGGGTGGTGAATAATAGATGATAAAAAGAGACAAAAAAAGGAGTTCGTAGTTAAATTAAATTAACCACGAACTCGTTTTTAATACTTAATACTTAATACTTAATACTTAATACTTAATACTTAATACTTAATA
>NZ_CALMGQ010000044.1 GCF_937863595.1 uncultured Cytophaga sp. | reverse complement strand
TCAATGCTGCTGCACCAGTAACTCAAGTGTTAACCGTAACGAATCCTGCTAAAACGAATCACACCGTTACATTGAGCCCTCTTGCTCCAAAAGTAGTTGGTGATGCTAGCTTTACGGTAACAGCAACTGCATCATCTGGATTGGCTGTAACATTTACAAGTAGCAATCCTGCTGTAGCAACGGTAACAGCTGCTGGTGTTGTAACGATTTTGAGTGCTGGTACAACAAACATAGTAGCAAATCAAGCGGGTAATGCAACATTCAATGCTGCTGCACCAGTAACCCAAGTGTTAACGGTAACGAATCCAAGTTCTATTTCTTCTATGGAAGTTATGGCAGGTTCAACGGTATTAGCTAACAATGGCACTATGATGAGTATAGGTTCAAATTTGAAAAATGTATCTACATCTCCTTATACCTTTACAATTAAAAATATGGGATCTACTACCTTAACCATATTTTCTGTATCGAGTACTACAGGGTTTACGATTACTTCAATTTCTTCAAATTCAATTGAACCAAATGGAAGTGCAACATTTAAAGTTTCAGGTATTCCGACAGATGCATTTGCCCCTACAAACGGCGCTGTATCCGTTGCTAGTTCGGATGTGAATTCTCCATTTACGATTAATGTTTCGGTTCAGGTTGGTACTCCAACAAGTATTACTAAAACCTTGGCTTCAAATGCCATTGATTTGTATCCGAACCCTACTTCTATTGGGTATTCTAACTTAGAATTTAATGGTTCGTTTGATGATGTCATTGTAACCATCTATTCGGCTGATGGAAGTAAGACGTTAGTTGAAAGCTTCTCAACTGTTAGTGATACGAATAGACAGTTAAATGTTCAAGAATTGCCATCTGGAGTATACTTTGTTGAAGTCAATACGACTCAAGGAAAATTAATGAAACGTTTAATAAAGCAATAGCCTTCATTAACCACATTATATAAAAAATGCCCTGTTATATTTTAACAGGGCATTTTTTATATAATGAAATATGTTAAATTTATTCAGCGTCGTAAATGACTACTTTTTCAAACGTTGCTCTAAATTCATCTAAGAATGCTTTATGTAATGGGTGTACTTGATACACATCATGACCTGCGATATCAGCAAATAATAACAACAAGGAGAATGTATAGGTGGTATCTACAACTGCACGTTCTATTGGTGCAGGTGTACCGATATATAAACCTTTAACGGTTTCAACATCTTTAAGCGTTTCTAAACTTTTGCGGAATGCACTTTTTTGTTCAGCTGTTGTATCGGCTTTAAGCCAGAATAATACGTGGTGACTAAGCATTTTTATATATTTTATGGTAAACGTTTACAAAGTTGTAATTCAATCTTGTTCAAGGATCTCTTGTACACGACCAATTTGGCCATCCTCTAAGCGTACTTTGATTCCTCTATGATGTTTGGGTACACTTGTTAATAGGTCTTTGACAATCCCTTCTGTACGTAATCCGGATTTTTGATCTTTTTTTAGTACAATGCTGACTTTTGAACCTTTAACAATATTCGATCGGATTTTACCGTCCATGAAATGACTTTGATATATTTATTCCATTTGTAAGACTAAAACTTTCTTAAAAATAGTATAAGGTGTGATTGAACAACACTAAAATATTAAATAATACCATTGAATACAAAATTTATAACATTCTATGTCTTTCTTTTTGAAAAAAAGATTTTATAAATACTCGCAGCGCTTAACATACTAATTGTAGGGACTATCATATACATTATCCAATCTGTCCAGATAGCAGAAGGAATTGCGGAAGCTAAGGTACGAGCAGGATTCATGCTGAATCCAGAAAAAGGCGATTCAAAAACGACAAAGCATGTTATAAGTATTGCGGTTACAAAACCAGTCACTTTTTTAAATTTTTGATTAGTAGAAATTAGGAGAGTCGTAAACATCAGTATAAATGAGATGACACCCTCACCTATGATTGCTCCATTCAAACCACTGATACCAGGAACTGTAACTACATATTGAACGCTTGAATCATTCATATAAACTGGTAAGATAAGTGCTATCAAATAAACACCAAGTGTACCTCCGATGGTTTGAAAAATCATGTAAAAGAATGCATCTATCGTTTTTATTTTCTTTAAAAATAAAAACGATAGTGTTACTGCTGGATTAATGTGTGCGCCGGATTTTTTTCCCCATGGTGAGTAGATAATCCCCATAGCTGTAAGTCCCATTGCCAAACCAATTATCATTCGCCGAATAAAATCAGAAGGAATAAGTTCTAAAAATTTAAAGTCGGGATGTTGAAAGAAAATGGTGAACAGGGATGCTGATATCATGAATAAACCCAATCCCCATGCTTCAATTAGATAAAGTGGTAAATTGGATTTGAACGTGTTTGCAATTTTATTCATTGATTCGTTTAAATGACAAATGTATATAAAGTCTGATTAGTCACTTAAATTAGTATTATTTAATCGTTTTAATATAATCTCTCCTACCCGAATTGCATTCGCAATAATGGTTAACGAAGGATTCACCGCACTGCTTGAAACAAAAAAGCTACCATCAACCACGTACAAATTATCTATTTCATGCGTTTTACAATTGATATCTAGTACACTCGTTGTTGGATCTGTACCGAATTTCAATGTGCCATTTTGATGTGCAACTCCAGATAAGGGAATATCTTGACTAATGTTCAATGAATAATCCCAAATAGAACTATACATGCCGGATTCATTTAATAATTCTTTCCATCGATGAATCAATCTGTGAAAAGACGTTGTATTGTTTTCTGTATAATGTACGTGAATACAATCATCTTTTACCATAACTCTATTTTCTGGATCTGGTAAATCTTCTGTAGTCAGCCACCAATCAATAGAGTGTGTTGCCATTGTATCCAACACAAATTCAGGTGTGATTTTGGGCGCATCTCCTTTTAACATGATTCCGTTTGCTTTGCCCATCATTTGAATGTGTCCCATTGGAAAATTATATTCTTTTTCACCCCAATAAAAATCACTTATTGCCAAGGTTTTTTGAAATATGGAGGTGTTTTCATTTTTACTTAATGCAAGAACTACCGCATTTTGATGTTTCATAAAATTGCGTCCTACTTGATCGGATGCATTGGCTAAGCCATTCGGGTGCAATGTATTTGCGGATTTCAAAAATAATGTTGCACTATTTATTGCTCCACAAGAAACGACAACTATGTTGGATGAATAGTAATAAATGGTATCGTTGATCCTGACTTCAACTTTATTAATATGTTTTCCTGTGTCATCCGTATGAAGTTTTAACACTTCAGCATGGGTGAGTAAGGTGACATTGGTATTTTTAATGGTAGGTCGTATGCAATTTCTATCTGCATCTGATTTAGCATGTACCAAGCATGGAAATCCATCGCAGGTATCACAGCGAATACATAAGCTATTTACCTTATCGGCTTCATTTAGTTTTATAGCCAATGGAATATACGATGGGTTATATCCGTTCTTTTCAAGATGATTGTGTATTTCTTGAATGATCGGTTCGTGGCTCACTTTAGGTTCTGGATATGCTTCTGACCTAAATGGATCTGTAGCATCTATGCCTGCTTGTCCGTGAACCTGGTATAATTTTTCTGCTTTGGTATAATACGGTTCAAAGTCAGCATATTTTATAGGCCAAGCGGGAGAAGTTCCTCCTTCGTGTTCAACCTTTTCAAAATCTTTTTCACGCATTCGGTATAATGCTGCACCAAATACCTTGGTATTCCCACCAACCCAATATCCAGTACCTGGCCTGAACTCTTTATTATTTTTATCCTTCCAACGTTCTTTGGTATGATAGCGCTCGTCTATAAAAACTGCTTTTGGATCCCAATTTTCTTTTTCTTGAGGAAGGAATCCACCGCGTTCCAATACAAGAATGCGTTTTCCAGAATCTTTAAGTGTATGCACTAGTGTGCCTCCTCCAGCTCCCGTTCCTATAACTATTATATCGTATTGTTCTGTTTGATTCATGCTTAAAATAAATTAAAAGAATATAGATTAATATAAAAAAACATTCTATTTAAAATCTGAAGTATGTTTTTTAAAATCACATTCAAAGGGGTTGCACATTCTTTTGAATGTGCAACCCCTTTGAATGTGCAAGCTTTATAAATATAAAATAAGAAATTTAAATCAATCTTCCATCCCACTTTACAAACGCTTCTATTGCTTCGTATTCAGGTAAGCCAAGTGTATTGTATGTGTTTGCGGTTGTTCTGTTTCGATCTTCGGCACGTTGCCAAAACTCTCTAGGATCTGCTCCCGGAAACATCGGTGCATCTTTTTGAGATTGGTGCTTAAAGATACCTCTACGCTTGCGCATCAATTCATCCGGGCTTAAGGGTATTGCCATTTCAATCTGATCGATGTCCCATTCCTGCCATGCACCACGGTATAGCCATACGCGACATTCTTGCATCCACTCTTCATCTTTCAATTCATTTAACGCCAAGAAAATAGCTTTCAAACATACTCGATGCGTTCCGTGTGGATCTGATAAATCACCCGCTGCAAAAATTTGATTGGGTTTTAAATCTATTAATATTTTTTTTACACAATCTATATCTTCTCTACCAATCGGATTCTTTTTTACCAAACCCGTTTCGTAAAAAGGCATATCTAAAAAGTGTGCATTGGCATCGGGTATGCCAACATATCTGCATGTTGCTTTAGCTTCACCTCTACGAATCAATCCCTTCATTTTCATTACTGAAGTTGGATCCATTTCGCCCGGTTTTTTATTCTTCAATGTTTGAACTGTGTTTTTGAAAAAAGCAGTAGTTGTATCTTCTCCTTCATGAATAAATTGATTGAAGTCGGTTGCAAAATCTGCAAAACGAATTACGTCTTCGTCATATACTGCAATGTTACCAGAAGTTTGGTAGGCAACATGTACATCATGTCCTTGGTCTACCAAACGAATAAATGTTCCGCCCATAGAGATGATATCATCATCTGGATGCGGACTAAATATAACCACACGCTTTGGGAATGGAAACGCCCGTTCTGGACGATTGGTGTCGTCTGTGTTGGGTTTGCCTCCTGGCCAACCTGTTATTGTCTTTTGTAAGAGATTAAATACTTCTATGTTGATGTTGTATGCTGGACCGTATTGAGCAACCAATTCTGATAATCCATTTTCATTATAATCCCTATCCGTTAATTTTAATATGGATTTATGTACCATCGAACTCAACCATACGATTGCTTTTTTTCGAGTCTTTTGTTCCCACTCAACAGAACCTACCAGCCAAGGTGTTTTGATACGTGTTAATTCTGCTGACGATGCAGCGTCCAATATAACCCCTACGTTTCCATGCGTTTGTAAAAATGTAGCTGGTATGGATTCAGATATTGCTCCTTCTACTGTTTTCTTAATGATGTGTGCTTTCCCTTCGCCCCATGCCATTAATATGATGCGCTTAGCTTTAAAAATAGTCCCTACTCCCATTGTGAGCGCCGTTCTAGGAACGTGTTCTTCGCCAAAGAAATCACTTGCTGCATCAATGCGTGTTACGTGATCTAATGTTATAATACGCGTTTTAGAATCTAAACGAGAACCAGGTTCATTAAAGCCAATATGTCCTGTTCTGCCGATACCTAATAGCTGCACATCTAAACCTCCTAAGGAATCTATTTTCTCATCGTACTGTTTACAGAATGCATCTATATCCGCTTTGGGTATCGTTCCATTTGGAATGTTTACATTTTCTTTTGGTATGTCTATGTGGTCGAATAGATATTCCCACATAAAACGTACATAGCTTTGTAAAGCAGTATGGTCGATGGGGTAGTATTCATCTAAATTAAAAGTTGTTACATTATAAAAACTCAAACCTTCCTCTTGGTGCATGCGAATCAGTTCAGCGTAGACTCCCTTGGGTGTAGATCCTGTAGCCAAACCTAGTATACACTGTCTCCCTTCTGTTTGTCGTTGTCTGATTATTGCAGCTAATTCATGCGCTACAGCTTGAGAGGCTTCATCTGCAGAGGCATATATTGTAGTTGATAGTTTTTCGAAACTTTTGTTTGAAACATCCATAGGAATTGGAAATAAGCTTTTTGTAAATAAACGAGAAAAAAAACGAAACTGTTTACTATTGAGCAAAAAAATAAAGTGGCTCGTGATCAGTGCACTAAATAATTCCTACTATTATTGCACCAAAAACAATATTTCTATCCTACATACGACTATTAATCATGAGCTTAAAACGCACCTATAAAATCATGTTACTAACAGGTATAATACTTGCCATTTTTACAAGTGGAACGATCCTATTTCTTCAAACTGCTCCATTTGGCAATACTCCGTCGAATACACGTTTAAAACGAATTATAAAATCACCCAACTATAAAGACGGGGCATTTCAAAATACGTCTCCCACTCCAATGATGTCTGATGATGCCTCTTACATGGATATGCTCAAACAACAATTTGTGAGCGATTCTACACGTGAACCACAGAAACCTATCCCAAATATTAAACGCGACTTAACAATTCTTCCATCTGATAAACCAACAATCACCTGGTTTGGGCATTCAACGTATCTTATTCAATTAAATGGAAAAAATATTTTAGTGGATCCTGTATTCAGTAATAGTACTTCTCCTGTCCAAGGTATTGGCAATAAAAAATATATGGGAACTGAAATTTATAGTCCCTCCGATTTTCCAAATATTGATGTGGTTATTCTTACCCACGATCACTACGATCATTTAGATTATCAAACAACGCTTGATATGAGAGCTAAAGTTGGGGGTTATTATATGCCACTTGGTGTTGGTTCGCATTTAGAATCTTGGGAAATCGATACAGCTAAAATTCATGAATTGGATTGGTGGGATGAAATAAATCTAGCTTCAGATATCAAGTTGGTGTGTTTGCCTGCTCGACATTTTTCTGGTAGAAGTATTACCGATAGAAATAAAACCTTATGGGCATCTTATCTGCTCATAACGCCAACGCATAAACTCTATCTTGGTGGTGATTCTGGGTATGATACCCACTTTAAGCAAATAAACGAAAAGTACGGAGCGATTGATATAGCCTTTCTTGAATCCGGTCAATACAATGCATATTGGCCGTTTATTCACATGATGCCTGAGGAGACTGTACAAGCAAGTGTTGACTTACAGGCAAAAGTATTGATGCCCGTTCATTGGGGGAAATATACGCTTGCATTTCATGCCTGGAATGAACCTATAAATCGCTTAACACTTGAAGCGCATAAGAAAAAAGTTACTGTTGTTACTCCGATGATTGGGGAAACTGTAATATTGGATAGTATATTTCCTAACAGCAGATGGTGGGAAAAATAATTATGAATTATGAGTTATGAATTCATAACTCATAATTCAATCTACTCCTGCGGTGGATTTGGTTTTTTTACAATCGTGTGTTTGATACCGCTTGGTTCACGGTGTATGGGTTTTGAATGCTCTTTAGGAGCGCTTCTATTATTACTACTGCTACTATTACTGCTACTTTTAGATTTACTACCGTTTGAATAGCCTTTTGCTTGATGCTTTGGTTTTTTTTCTGGTTCGTAAACAGGACCCTCTCCAATTTCAATTGGGATGGTTAATTTTTCAATTTCTCTTCCAATTAAATTTTCAATTTGTAAAAATTTATATTGATCGGTATCACTGATAAATGTAATTGCTGTACCTGTTGTTGCAGCACGTGCTGTACGTCCAATACGGTGTATGTAGTTCTCCGCATCACCTGGTACTTCTGCATTGATAACTAAATCAATTCCATCAATATCAATACCGCGTGATAAAATATCCGTACCAATCAACATTTGTAATTGACGACTTTTAAAGGCACGCATGATTTCTTCACGCTCTTCTTGTTCCAAATCCGAATGGAAACCTTTAAGAGAAAAGCCCATATTGGACAAATCACGTTCTAGTTTTTTTACGTGTTCTTTTGTAGAAGAGAAAATGATGATGCTATTGAAGTTACCACTAGCAAGGATGTGTTTTATTAATTTATTTTTTTGTTCTTCGTAAACCAAGTATGCTTGTTGTAAAATACCAGCAGCAGGTTTAGATATCGCAATATTGATTTGTTGAGGATCTACCATCAATTTGTTTGCTAATGCACGCATCTTCGTAGGCATGGTAGCAGAAAACATAATGGTTTGTCTTTCTGTAGGTAAATAACTTATTACACGAACAATATCATCATAGAAACCCATGTCTAACATACGATCGGCTTCATCTAATACAAGATGTTTGATCTTTGTTAAGTTGGCAGTACCAGATTGTAATTGTGCAAGTAATCTACCAGGAGTAGCAATGACAATATTCGCACCATCCGTTAACGCTTTACGTTGTTGATCCCATGTTGCGCCATCACCACCACCATATACAGCAATAGAGCTTACATTGATGAAATACGAAAAACCTTCAATCTGTTGATCTATTTGTATTGCAAGTTCTCTAGTAGGTACCAGAACTAAGGTATCCAATCCGTCTGTATTTGATTCGATTATTTTGTTTAAGATAGGCAGCATGTAAGCTGCTGTCTTGCCCGTGCCTGTTTGTGCACACGCAACCAAATCCTTATTGGACATGATTACAGGGATGGCTTCTATCTGAATAGGCGTTGGTTTATTGAAGCCCATGGAGTTTAAGCTGTCTAATAAACCTGCATTGAAATTAAAGTCGTTAAATGTCGATGACATAAAATTATATTGTATCTAATTGGAATTGAGTAAATATACTACATTTCACTCGTTTTTTTATCATAAAAAGGGTCAGGTAAAAAAGCTGGGGAGTAACTGATAAAATATTAACTTTACAGGT
>NZ_CALMGQ010000043.1 GCF_937863595.1 uncultured Cytophaga sp. | reverse complement strand
ACAACTCTCTACTTCAATAGAATTAAATACAAACATCTTTTTGAAAATAATAATTGAGAGTATGCCCTTTCCTGTATTTATTAAGGATGAAAATAGTACATACCTGTTGATAAATTCTCTTGAATCAAAACTGTTTGGATTACATGAAAATGAAATTATTGGGAAAAATGATGGAGATTTCATATCGGATTTAGATGAATTAACATTTATAAAAGAAACGGACGAACAAGTTTTAAAAAGTAATAAAGCTATTGAACTTCCTTCTCAAAATTTCACTTTAGCCAACGGTTCAGCATATTCTTTTAAAACACATAAAATCCCTTTTTTCAATCCCATTACCGAGAAAATAAATATTTTGGGATTTTCTATGGATGTAACTGACTCTGTTCAATTAAGTCATTTGAAAAAAATAGTTCTATTATGCAGTAACCCTTTTATATAAAAATAAAAAAAAATGCCCTAAATATATTTAGGGCATTTTTTTTTTGATTAAGGTAATTCAGTTATTTTTTATTTTCTACCCACTTACGAGCATTCACAAATGCTTCCAACCAAGGTGTGCATTCATCTTTTGCTTTATCAGCAGGGTAGTAACCGCACTGCCAAGGGAAAATAGAACGCTCTAAATGTGGCATCATTGCTAAATGTCTACCATCATCCGATACAATACCAGCAACATTCGCAGGTGAACCGTTTGGATTGGCAGGGTAGGTAGAATGACTGTATTGTAAGGCAACATTATATTTCGTTACATCATATGGGAAGTAAAACTTACCTTCACCATGTGCAACCCAAATTCCTAATTTAGAACCTTCAATCGATTTTAATAAAATGGATTTATTTTCTTTTGCAACATCAACATTCAGATAAATAGATTCAAATTTACTTGAACTATTGTGAAGCATTTTTGATTTTTCTGCATGCGTTGGATTGATCAATCCCAATTCAATCATCAACTGACAACCGTTACAAACACCTAAAGACAAGGTATCCGGACGGGCATAGAAATTATCCAATGCTTTTTTCGCTTTCTCATTGTATAAGAATGCTCCTGCCCAACCTTTTGCAGAACCCAATACATCGCTGTTAGAGAAGCCCCCAACAAATACGATAAAGTTTACATCGCTTAAATCTTCGCGACCAGCAATTAAATCCGTCATGTGAACGTCTTTCACATCAAAGCCTGCAAGCCACATGGCATAAGCCATTTCACGATCGCCGTTTACTCCTTTCTCACGAATGATGGCAGCTTTCTTTCCACTCTTCGAAGTACGAGCAGCATCTAAACCGTATGCACTAAGCTTTCCAGAAAAATTATTTGGGAATGTAAATTGAATTTCGTGTTTGCTGTAATTATCAAAACGTTCTTTTGCATATTCTGCGGTACTTTGTTTCTCATCTAATAAATAAGATGTTTTGTACCATACATTTCGTAAGGCAGCAACATCAAAATCAGTAGTGTTGCCATTTAAGTGAACAGAAACACTCGTTCCCATTTCCACCGTACCAATAACAGCAGCACCTACACCTTTACCTACTAAATAATCTTGAACGTTAGCTGCATCTTTTACTTGTAATACTAAGGCTGGATTTTCAGCAAACAAACATTTTACTAAATCTACTTCTCCTAAGAAATCTAGATTTACATGAACGCCAATTCCATTTTCAGGAAAACACATTTCAAGTAGAGTTGTGATTAAACCACCACTCGATACATCATGACCGGCTAAAATTAATTCTTCTTCAAGCAAACCTTGTATCGCATCAAATGCACGCTCAACATGGTCTGTATCTAAAATATCTGGTACGGTATTACCGAGTTTATTGAGTATTTGTGCAAAAGATGAACCACCCAATTCTAGTGGCATAGACGTTAAATCGATGTAGATTAATCCCGTTCCAGCTTCTTTTTTAAGATTTGGTGTTACTCCTTTACGAACATCCGTAACTTCGCCAGAAGCAGAGATGATAACCGTTCCAGGCGCATATACGACACCATCTTTGTATTTTTGTGTCATCGATAGAGAATCTTTCCCTGTTGGGATATTGATTCCTAGATCGCATGCATAGTCGCTTACGGCTTCAACAGCTGCGTACAAACGTGCATCTTCGCCCTTGTTTTTACAAGGCCACATCCAGTTTGCACTCAATGAAATACCGCTTAATCCTCCCTCAATCGGTGCGAAAACAATATTTGCAAGCGCTTCTGTAATTGCAATACGCGAACCTGCTTCTGGATTAATTAAGGCAACAGCAGGAGCGTGGCCCACAGCAGTTGCTACACCAACCTTACCTTTGTAATCCAATGCCATCGTACCATAGTTACTTAAGGGCAATTGCAAAGAACCTACATTTTGTTGTTGTGCAACTTTACCTGTAACCGAGCGATCTACTTTATTGGTCAACCAATCTTTACATGCAACGGCTTCTAATTGCAAGACAGCATCTAAATATTCGCGTAGCTTAGATTGGTCGTATGTTATTTCTTCGAATGTAGTTGTTGGTGTTTCATCGCGAAGTATTGTTTTAGGCGGATTGCCAAACATATCTTCCAATGGCCAATCGATTGGCTTTTCACCCGTCACAGATGATTCAAACGTAAAATGATCATCGCCTGTAATATCGCCAACTACATATAAGGGTGCACGCTCGCGGGCTGCAACACGCTCAAGTGTATCTATGTCTTTTTGGTTGATCACAAGTCCCATACGTTCTTGTGATTCATTGCCACAAATTTCTTTAGCAGATAGGGTAGGATCACCCACAGGTAATTTTGACAAATCAATTTTACCGCCGGTACTTTCTACCAATTCAGATAAACAGTTTAGGTGTCCACCTGCGCCGTGATCGTGTATGGAAACAATTGGATTTTCTCCGCTTTCCATCATGGCACGAATTGCATTGTACACACGCTTCTGCATTTCTGGATTGGAACGTTGAATGGCATTCAATTCAATGGAACTATTCAATGCGCCTGTATCCAATGAAGATACCGCACTACCACCCATACCAATGCGGTAGTTGTCACCACCCATTACCACAATTTTATCTCCAAGCTTTGGTATATTTTTCTGTGCATCTTTCAATACGCCATACCCAATACCACCTGCTTGCATGATTACTTTATCAAAGCCATAACGCTTGCCATTTTCTTCATGCTCAAAGGTAAACACCGAACCATTAATAACTGGCTGACCGAATTTGTTACCAAAGTCAGATGCTCCGTTCGATGCTTTGATTAATATATCCATCGGCGTTTGGTACAACCAATCGCGTTCTTTCATTCCTTTTTCCCAAGGTCTATCTTGCGTCAAACGAGAGTATGCGGTCATGTACACTGCCGTGCCCGCTAAAGGAGCGCTGCCAATACCACCTGCAATACGATCGCGAATTTCTCCGCCCGAACCTGTTGCTGCTCCATTGAAGGGTTCAACCGTAGTAGGGAAGTTGTGTGTTTCTGCTTTAAGGGATAAAACAGATTCCACATCTTTGCATACAAAATAATCGGGTTTGTCCTGTGTAGCCGGTGCGAACTGCTCCATCACCGGACCTTTTGTAAACGATACGTTGTCTTTGTATGCGGAAACAATTTTATTGGGATTTACTTCGGAGGTTTTGCGAATCATTTTAAATAGGGAAGATTCTTTTTCTTCGCCATCAATGATAAAACGACCATTAAAAATTTTATGTCTACAGTGTTCGGAGTTTACTTGAGAGAAACCAAACACTTCAGAATCAGTTAGTTTGCGGTTGTGTTTTTTTGCAACCGTATCTAAGTAATCAACTTCTTCTTGACTCAATGCCAAACCTTCTTGTTTGTTGAAGGCTGCAATGTCGTCTATGTATTTGATGGGCTCTGGTTGAACGTGAATATTAAAAAGATCTTGTTTCAAATCTTGATAAATCACTTCCAACATCTTATCGTAATGCGCCTCACCGTTTGCAACAGAGGTAAATTCTTCAATACGAAGAACACCTGCAATGCCCATATTTTGAGTAATCTCTACTGCATTGGTTGCCCAAGGCGTCAACATCTCTTTACGTGGACCTTTAAAAAAACCACGTACAGATGCGTCCGAAAGAACTTCACCATCCAGTAGCCAATTTAGTTTTTGTATATCTTCTGTTGAAAAGGAATGTTCTGTATGAATGGCATAGATGGTGCCAGTGCTTTTTTTCGCGAAAACGATCATGATGCTCAAAGGTCAATTGAAGGGACAAAGATACGGTTTCGGTGGCTTAATAAATAGAGAAGGTGGAAAAGAATATGGACCGTTTTCAATAAAACAAGCCCCCAAAGGTAGGGGGCTTACAAATTAAAGAAATTGAATATTAATTACAATAGATTAGTATTTACTAATATTCCGAAACATTTCCTTTTTCGTAAAAATACGATGACATTAACTGATTAAAATTACCTTTTAATGTTTTAATATTCTGGGGATTATTTTCTTCTTGCAAAAAGCATTTTATATAACCAGTAACTAGTAAATGATTATTCATATCAACATTTTGTTTATTGAATATGTATAAATGTCCATTATTTCCATTTGCACTATTATAATCTAAGGACTTCCAAACAATACCATCGTTATCGGTAAAAGAAATTGTCACCCCTTTTTTAACCTCGAAGGTTTCCGAATTTTCTCCAAATGAATAATTTTCAGTACTTTTTATTGGTGCACTTTGTAGGTAATCAAAATATTCTTGATGAGAAAAAACGTAATTTTTATCTACCGATTGGATATTTTGAATTTCTATTGATAAAAATTCTTCAGAAGAATTATCGCCACTATACCACCATGATTTATAATAGGTATTAAAAAAATATTTATCTGTTGTATTTTCATGAATTAAATATCCTCCTGAAAAATACGTAGGATCATTATACCATTTAAATCCGTTTTGGTAATTAAGAGTATCGTCACCAAAAGTACCTTTAAAATACAATTTTTGTGAAATATCTGGTTGAGGCGTTTTTTCTTTTTTTGTACAAGAACCTAGCATTCCCAAGCCAATGATTACACATACAGCTAAAAACATGTTGAAATTAGTTTTCATAATTGATTTAAGTTTAAATAATAAAAAAAACATTTTAAATGTCTATTAAACAATACACAACAATACAAATTAAATAAAATAACCAACCTAAAATTAGACGATAGCCTTATAATTGTTGACGAAAAGACAATAACTATATATGTAAAAATATTTTACACTCTATCAACCTGTAGTTACTTTAAATTAAAATCTCAAAATAAAACAACAGCTAAAGGGTAAATCTAATTAATAACTTTTTTTGATTAACAAGACATAAACGTTTTTGCAAAAAAAATAATGATGCTCAAAGGTCAATTGAAGCTAAAAGGATACGGTTTCGGGCTTTGAAAAACTAGAACTGTGGGTTAGTTTTAATGAAGTATGGAGTACGGAGTACGGAGTATAGAGTATAGAGTACCCAAAAAAGCTTCAGATATTTCATCCAAAGCCTTACTTGAGGTTACAATGAAACACGTATCCAATTCAAATTATTCTATTTTCTCTTTCACGATAAACGGTGTCAAAATCTTAAATTTTAAGATATTGACACCGTTTATTTTACGGTATCAGATTTTAACACCGTTCATTTATAACCCCAGTTAGCAGTAGTATGACTTAATTATTTGTACTTTGTACTTTGTACTTTGTACTCAATACTCCGTACTTACCCTCGATCCACCAACAAATACTCCAAATAATAATCCCAAAACGAATCTACTTCAACTGCTGCAGGGTCAATTTCAATAAATTGTTTTTTCAAATACTCCCAGTCTGCATCGACGAATACTAAGTTTTCACTTTCTTCCGTAGAATAATTTTCTATAAATTTTTCATACAGATAAATACAAATAGCCATTTTATCCAAGCTGCTATTCATAAACACCGGCTTATAATCGTTTTCCGTATCCACATAACAAATCCGATAGTTGTCCATCGGGTCAATGCAAATAGGATTGCTATCACCTGTTTCGCCAATAATGAACCAATCCGAAAGTTCCGGTCTATCTTCTAAATCGTACAGATCGTCTGGAGAAATAAAAGCAGGGAAGGTGCTCAAATTAAATCGAAGGTAAGGAGCAGCCTCGGTTGGAAGTCCAACCATAGAAAGAAACTCTAATATATCAACAGGTAAGGGAATAGAATGAACCGATTCAAATTTAATTTTATCGAGTTCAATATCTTGCTCTTCCCAGTAATCGATGTAGTCTTGAATAATCATACAACAAAGTTAGTCGTTTTCTTTTTAATTCTCTGCTGTTAAAATTCAAAAAAACAAAAAACAAATTTCAAACAGAGAAAACTTCAAAAAGAATTTAGGAATTGTTATTATATTAAACCTAAATTAAATAGAGCCCAACATAAATTTTAACTTTCAACAAAGTTGGGAAGGAAATACACAACAAGGCGTAGATTTATGTTTGGGATATGATTGCGCTAATTCACCATTAGACTATTTTGTACTCATAAGAGGAATTATTGTTCGTTTGGAATTTGTTTTTTGTTATTTGGAATTTACTTTAAAAGTAAAAAGCCTCACCCGAAACAAATCGAATGAGGCTTTTTAAATATCTATTAATCAATATTAAAATACTTCAATTACAGTATACAAACGATCTAAGAACATAAAAGTATCGCCTTTTTTCTTATCCCATAATATTTGAAATAAAGGAGCAAGGGTTGAGATTGCATGAAAGCTCAATTCATCTACTTTTATTTCACCGATACCTGTGCTTACAAAGTAGTTTTGGAAGGTTGTAAATACAACAGATCCAAACTTTACTTTATCTTGTTCAACCACGTTGATTCGATGCAACAAACCTAAGTTATTTACACCTTCATTTGCTTGTCTTGCATACATATCTCTAGTTGCATGCATGGACTCTCTGAATGAATCAGAAAGTTCTTCGGATACTTTTTCTGCATTCGCACTATTCAACGCATCTTCCATTGCTTTTTTAGCAATTGCAACGGTATTCTTCTGAATATCAATACATTTATTTAATAAAGCCTTTTTTAGTTTTATCTTTTCATCCGAACTCATGTTAATCACGCCTACACGCTTCGGAGCAGGTCCCTCCATGGTTAATTCTTCAGAAAGATGTCTAGAAGAGGTCTTTTTTGCAACTACAGAACGAGGTGTTTTCGATGGTTTACGAAATACAACAACTTCTTCATCGTCATCGTCGTCGTCCTTCTTTTTCTTTTTTCTTCTTGGTTTGGCAGCAGGTTTCATAGTATTAGAAACAGGAGTTGGAGCTGGACTCTTTTCTACTGTTTTAGCAACTACATTTTTAGGCTCTACTACGTTTTTAACTGCTACAACTTTTTTAGGTGCTTCTACAACTTTCGCTTTAGCTAAAACAACAGCTTTTTTAGCAGCAGGAGCTACCTTTTTAGCAACTACTTTAGCAGCTGGTACTGGTATAGCTTTTTTAGCCACAACCTTAGTAACAGGTTTAGCCTTTGTAACCGTTTTAGAAACAGTTTTTTTAGCTACTACTTTAGGTGCAACTTTTTTTGCAGGAACAACTTTTTTAGCAACCGTTTTTTTAGCAGGAGCTACTTTTTTCGCTGGAGCCGTTTTTTTAGCAACAGGTTTTTCTACAACCTTCTTTTTAGAAGCCGTAGTTGTAGCTTTAACAGGAGATGTCTTCTGTTTTTCAACTTTCTTAGCAACAACTTTTTTAGTTGCTACACTTTTTTTAGCACTAGCCGTGCTCTTTTTCGCTACTTTTGCCATCTTTCAATGAAAAAATTTACTTGTGTGAATGACTAACCTGCCAAGGTTTTCGGATACTAATTTAAAAGGTTCATTGTCAATTACAAAACTTCCATCTAAATCAATATAGTCAGAATTGCCCGAAATCCATGCTCCGGACCTAATTCCGAGGGTAGTTTCGACCATACAACCAACCATGGTTTTAAGACCTAACTTTCTGGATTCAAGTAATATACGAGCACCTTCGCGGTATCCGCCAGCCTTCATTAATTTCATATTTACACCGTGGAAAAGTTCTTTAATTTCTTTTAGATTTGGGTCAAAAGTTATCGACTCATCGGCAATAATTGGAATTTTGCTGTACTTTTTAAGGTATTTATAGGCATCTTTTTGATCTGATGGGAAAGGTTGTTCCAAAAATTCAAGGGGTAAAGCGCTTAAATCTTCCATTTCTTTGATCAATAAATCCGGATCTTGCCAAGCTTCATTTGCATCTACTCGTATAGATTTATTAAAATACCGATGTGCTGTTTTAATTAATTCTTTACTTTCTTCTTTTCCTGTTTTAATTTTCAAGGAATCGAAACGCGTTAAGTTATGCTCTGAGATAAAATGCTGAATGGCACCTGGCTCCATAATGGGCAAGGTATAGGATGTAGCTAAGGGGGCAGTATTTAATTCAATTCCTGTATACCGCTTAAAAAAATATGGATCCGAATCGCAACGTGCATGAACATAAGCACTTTCAATTGCGAAACGTAAAGATTGACACAAACGTAAGGCGTCTAAACAATCGTTGAATTTATTTTCATCGCGCAATAACGCGGCATCCCATGTTGTAGTAAACCCTTTAAATTGAGATTCTATTAATTCTATAGTTTCTCCATACCGAATATTTGGAGCAGCTTCACCTGCATATATTTTAGCATCAATGTGTAAGAGTACCAACAAGTTTGTTTTTTCGGTCGATGCATTTCTAGATATTTTCCAAGTATACTTTAAGGGCAACAACAAGCGCGTACATTCCCAATAGGTATGAATCATATATAAATAATTATGTACTAAAATACGTATTGTTTCCGTTCAAATAGCAAAAATGATTGAATATTCCTTATTTTTGTTTTTTACAACCTATGAAATTCATTTTCAAATTCAGTTTAATCCTGTTTGTATTCAATAGTTTACTATTGAAGGGACAAGACGTACAGTTTTCACAATATTACAACAGCACCATATTTTCAAATCCTGCGTTTGCTGGTACTGGAAATAACACGCGCGTAGGAACCATATATCGCACACAGTGGACCAATATTGCAAAACCATACAATACCTTTGCTGTTTGGGGAGATCACGCTATTGAGTCTGCACGACTGGGAGTAGGCTTGTGGATTATGCGCGACGCACAAGGTCAAGCTCGCACAAATTCTACGGAAGTGAATGCTTCAGTATCGTATTTAATTCCGTTTGAAGGTGGCTGGTCTTTTAGAGCTGGACTACAATTGGGCATGATTAACCGAAACGCAAATTATACGAATGCACTTTTTGGTGATCAAATAGATAATAACGGAACAACAGGGGCAACATCAACAGATCCAATTTTAGGTTATAGTCCATCCAAAACATTTGCCGACATCGGTGCGGGTGGTTTACTTTATAACAGAAACTTTTGGATTGGATTGGGATTTAACCATATCAATACGCCAAATCAATCTGTGACCAATGTGCAAGGTTTTGACTTACCGATGCGCATTAATGTACAAACTGGGTATAAAATTTCACTTAACGGAACGGGGGGGTATAAAAATTATCGACCAAAAGGGAGTAAGGAAATTAGTTTAACTCCCACTTTAAACTTCAAGAATCAAGGATCAAACAATCAATTAGATATAGGATTATATTACACCTATCAACCCATACGATTTGGAATTTGGTATAGAGGTATACCCGTATTACCGAACAATGGAAAACCCAACAACGAAGCAATCATACCGATGGTTAGTTTTATTCAAAAAGGTTTTACGTTCACGTATAGTTATGATTATACCATTTCAAGTTTAACAACAAAGCAAAGTGGAGGCTCGCATGAACTGTCCTTAATTTATGAATTCAGAGTACCGTATAAAAAATCGAAAGCAAATCACAGAACCATTCCGTGTCCTAATTTTGAACGCTCATACGAACACTATTAAATGATTACAACATCTGTAATAATAGAATGCATTGGATGGATTGGCGCAATATGTGTGCTAATTGCTTTTTTTTTAATATCTACCAAACGTACGGACGTTTCTAAACCAACATACCATTGGTTAAATATTGTTGGAGCATTGGGTCTTATTATTCATACCAGCTACAATGGAGCTTTTCCTTCAGCTTTTGTCAATATTATATGGGTAGGAGTTGCTATATACTCATTGCTAATGTTTAAAGCTTCATAATTATAAATTCATTTTCATTATAGTCCATTAAATTATAGTCTAAAATTTGAATTTTACATTTTTTTTATTTATAATATGTATATATGAAAGAATTGATTGATACTCTTTTTACAAACGAAATTTCTGTACCAGCTAAGACTGTACTAATTAAAGATAATACACATACCGATAAATTATATTTTATAAAAAAAGGCTCCGTAAGGGTATTCTATAAAAAGGGTAATAAGGAAGTTACAGCAGAATTATTTCTAGATAATAAAATTTTCACTTCAGCAGAAAGCTTTTTGTTCAATGAATCTAGTATTTATATTTTTGAAACAATGGAAGATAGTATATTAAAATATGTAACGAAAGAGAGTTTCGATGCATTCTTAAAGAAATCAGAGAATAGCAAAGACTTCTTTTATCAAACATTATTAAAACAATCTATTGGACATATAAGAAGTACTGTTGATTTATTAAAATACAAACCTGAAGAAAGATATCGAAGATTTATTCTACAAGAACCCAATATTATCAATAGAATTCCCCTAAACATCATTGCATCGTATTTAGGGATTACAAATGTTTCTTTGAGTAGAATTAAGAATCGTAAGCAGAAAGTATCATAACGATACCGAATACCTGAACGTATGATATTTGCACTCATTAATCCTTTTTGAGTCAATTTTTATTTTATCTGGAATTTTGTATTATTTTAAGTCAATAAACGCTGTTTTGGCTTTTGGATTGCATTTATTTTTACCAGACCAATTGGCACATTATTAGGATACTTATTTATTCAACCCAGACAAAATGCAGGATTTGATGTTTCTGTTTCAATCGCAATTATTGATTTTTTTATTGTAATAATAGGTGCTGTAACATTCTTACCCTTGAATTATAAGAAAGCAACCTAGGTTATGATAAAGCAGAATAAAGTTAAATGTGATTCGTTTCATGCACTGATTTAAACAAAAAACGCTACATCTGATAGCGTTTTTTTAATCAATCATAAATCGAATTCCTAGATAAAATTCACGCCCTCTGGTAGGGCCCCATGCAAAGGATGAATCAAAATAGGGACCAAATGGATCTTGCCATCCAAGAATGGGTCTTAGCTGACGAAAGTCAAAGATATTTTCACAACCACCATATAGTTCAACGGTTTTCCATGTTTTTGTGAATTGGGCACTAATAATTGTATACGGATCTGATTTTTTAGGCCGTTGATATTCTACTGGGTTACTTGATGTATTCGGTAAACGCTGCTCTCCAAACCAATGAACATTCACATCCGCATGCCATGCCTTCGTAACAGGCATGTATGAAAAACTACCCATTACTTTATTTCGTGCATTAAATGGAAGTATAAATTTTTCACCTTGCTCCATTCTGAATACATCCAGAAATGTATAAGCGAGTTTAGCCGTAAAACGTTTGTAAAAAGTAAAATTACCTTCAACTTGAAATCCGTTTGAAATGGATGTGCCGGTATAGTTACGGATAAACGCTTTTTGAGGATCCGAATCATAATCTGGAAATATCTGATTGGAGAAGCGTGTTTGATAAAAATCCAAGGATACAATACCTTTAAAATTTTCACCCGTTATATCCTGACTGAGATTAATACCCCAGTTGAATGCTTGTTCGGGATTTAGCTTTTCAGTAATAACGATATCACGTGAACTTGCAAACAAATTTATATTCTCACTAAAAATATTTATAGTTCGCCAACCGGTACCTGCAGAGAGACGCATAGTAGTAGTTCGGGTGAAATCGTATTTAAACTGGGTTCTTGGTGTAAAGAAAAAACCATAGGTATTGTGATGATCCAAGCGCATCCCAACAATCCAAGCAATTTTATCACCTCTCCATTTAAATACATTTTCAGCAAATACTCCGGGTATAATCTCGTTTTTTAAATACGTACCCGCATATGTTCTTCCAATAACATCTCCCGCAGTAAAATCAATCTGTTCTATTCGATGCATATATCGAATGCTAATACCCGTTTTAAGCTGATGCTTTTTTTTCCATCTTAATTCATACTGCACATTTCCATACGCATTGTATTGTTGGGCCTTATAATGAATTGCACCAAAATAGGAGTCCTGGTTCTGATAAAAGGAAGAAGCGATTAAGGTAATTTTTTTGTTTTCGGTAAAACGATAACCTGTTTTAGTATACAATTCAGGCTGATCAATAGCCACCGTTTGTCCGTATACGGTTGAACTTCCTTTCTGAGAAACATCAAAATTAACTTGGCCACCAACACGTTGTTCATGCAGATAACGAAGACCAATCATCGTGCTCCAGCCTAGACTATCTTCGTCGCTGTATTTCCATTTATTATACAGCATGTAACGGGTAAGTTTAGGAATATCAAGGAAGGTATCTTTATCCCTGTCGAAATCTTTTGCTGGTTGCACCATATGAAAAGATCCCAACGTACTCCATTTGTTCCAACGTTTTGAATAATTGGCGTTTAAATGCTTCTCCATGAAACTATTCATATAGGCATTCAGGAATAGCTTTTTGGTTTTGTCCGGTTGTTTTAAAATCACATTGATGCTTCCTGAAATGGATTCAAATCCTTGCAATACAGAATTTGCGCCCTTAGCGATATAAATATTTTCTACCAATGTCCCTGGAATGCTACTGATTCCATAGGTATAGGATAGTCCCTGAATCAAAGGCATACCATCTATGAGTACCTGATTATACACACCAGACAATCCTAATATCCGAAGTTCCTTGCTGTTGGTGATGATATTGGTTGTCATCGGTTGAACAGTTGCTTGTGTTTCAAAGCATCCAGCGAGGTCACAGCAAGAAGATTTTTGCAGTTCAGCCTGATTGATACTAGCTGTTCCATAAGTATTTGTTTCTTTACCCCGAATGATGATTTCAGATACAGTTGGATCAGCATGTAGTTGGATTCTTATATTGGTTTGATCCGTAATTAAAATAGTGTCAGATACATAACCGAGCAAATTGATTATTAATCTTTTGTCCGTAATGTTAGTTATCGGAATATTGAATGTACCTGAAGAATCGGAGGTAGTACCGACGGAAGAATTGATCCAATACACAATTGTGTACGGTAGCGGTTCGGTTAAGGTATCAGTAACAACTTTTCCTGTAAGATTTTGTGCGAATGAATAATGGGAAAATGAACATATAAATACAAACAGGAAAAAAATTCCTAGCTTATAATGCATAATGGTAGGGATTAATTAAATAAATAGATTTAATAGCTATGTTATTCGGCTATGGAAGAATATCTAAGCATTTAATTTAGGCGGTTGCCAAAAAGAATTTATATAGGAAGAAACACAAACAGATTGGTACAAAGAAATTTGAGAGGATATTTGAAACGATTGGAATTCAAATTGAAAATGAGAAATTTCAAATGAAACACTAAAATTGGCACAGCCGGAGCAAAAAGGAGTACAGCTCGTATGATTGTTGTTAGATGATGCATCTGAACCCTCAGCACATGTATCTTCATTGCAGCAACAATCTGCATCTGAACAAGGTGCTATGGAAAGTACCAATACAAATAAAGATAATATGAGGATAAAGAAACGCATTTGTATTCAAATATATAAAATGTGGGTTGGTTTGGCAAACCAAAATTGCATGAATGATAGACAACAGACGAATCAAAACCGAAATTGGAACAAAAAATTAAGTTTTTATTGAATTACAGCTAAATGTGAAAGGATTCAGCTTTTCAATTTTTCAAAATGCCTAAAAACGAATCGCACCGGAACTTTAAATTGCTTTAAACAAGCTGATAATTAGTATAGTTACATAATAACTGTATAAGATGTATCATGAATTGGATGCGTTTAAATGGAATTAGAGAGGATTAGATTCGTATAATTGATTGAGGATGACCAGTAATTGGATGTATTTTGAGGTTAGATAAACTTTAAACAAAATCGAATGAAACACGCGTACAAACGATTCCATACGTTGATTTAACAAACAAAAATTTGATACACTGAATGTCGTAAAAAAGAATCTTAAAAGACGTTAAACTGTAACATGGAACTCTGATTATAGAGTAGATGGCGAACCAAAAGAATAGGAATAATACTACGATAAATTCGATTTTGTATTTTATAGAATATGGAGTTCGGATTACACATTCAATACAATTAGTCGTCAATATATAAAGAAAACATAGGGGCCGGGTTTAATAAAATTCTATTTAACATAATGTAAATTATATAACAATTAAATAGGTAATTAATTGACTACAAATAACCTATAAAATGTGTATGATCGTTAAAAATGATGATTTATTGTTAACGTAATCATTCTCTGTTTACATTCTCTGTTTAACCTAAACAAATGTTATCAGGGTTTCTTTATTTGATTTTATCGGGTTTATTCCTTTATCAAATGCGCTACGTTCAATTTGCCTTGCTACATTTTATCGGGATTTTATCAGGATTATAATCTACCACCAAATCAAAAAGTAATGGGTCACATCCATTTTCTGGGGAGCAACTGGTTTAGGCGAATAATTTAGACAA
>NZ_CALMGQ010000042.1 GCF_937863595.1 uncultured Cytophaga sp. | reverse complement strand
GTTGTCGTTTTAGCGCTTTTAACAATGCTTGTAAAGCGTTTGTCTCTAAATGCACGCAAAGGTCTTCCCTCAGAGAATGGGGGCTTTAAAATACGCGGTAAGAGAAATTGGGAAAATGAGGAAGAATAATATTCTTTTTAAACCAAATAAATATATTCTATTAAAAATACTCTAGGAATATACCCTTCCTAAACTAGGAATTAAAAATTTGTATCCACGTTCCAATAAACAATACTTTTTTGTTGATTGAAAAAAATAGATTTAAAATCGAGCCAAAACTTTTTTCAACTTTTCAAATCAACCACCCGGCCAACAAACCTGCAATAATAATAAAGGGATGTGGTATGCGCGTAAAAATTAAAATGCCCATCGTTGCTGCAATGATAACATCATTCAGCGCAACTTGATAAATTTCTCCGTGTTGCAAAGGCCAAGCTAAAATAAACGCAGTAGCAAAAATAATTCCTGCATTGCCTGCATTGATGCCTTCAAACGATGCTTTCACAACTCTATATTCTTTGATGTTTTTCCAAATGGGTGCAATGAAAAATATTAAAATGGTTCCTGGTAAAAACACTCCGATAGAACCGATGAAACCACCTGCTATCTCTCCCCAAAAGCCATACGCACGCATGGATAGCGCACCAATATACGATGCAAAACTAAACACCGGACCAGGCAAGGATTGCAATACTGCATAGCCTGTTAAAAATTCAGATGCTGTCAAATATTTTTTAAATTCTACAAATTCATTAAAGAAATAACCTATCAATGCTTGCCCACCACCAAAAATTAAACTTCCATTTCGAAAGAAATTTTCAAAGAGACGGATGGGTAATACATTAGTTATCTTACCAATAACAGCTGCGGCCACAAAAATACCTCCATATATAAATAAATTTAACCACTTTACTTTAAAAGGAGTTTTCTCCACTTTGGGATGTTTGCCAAATCTAAAAGAAGTAACAAAGCCTGCAATCAAAAGTATGATTGGAAATATCCACGGCTGAGTTAAAAAGAAACACAGTATTGCCGTTAAAATAAGAATGATAAAAGATGTTTTGGTGCGCTGAATTATTAATAAGGTTTTATAAGCAGCATAAAATACGAATCCGATTGCAATTGGACCTAAGTACTTAATAATATCTAAACTTATATTTTCTGTTTGTAAATACGATACCGCAATAGCTGCAGCAGTCATTACAATTGTTGCAGGCAACAGCCATATTAATAAAGTAAGTAAGGCTAAACGGGTTCCACCCATTTTATATGCAACAGCAGTAACTGTTTGAGTAGATGCAGGCCCAGGTAAAATTTGACAGAATGAATTTAATTCTAATAATTCTGCTTCCGTTAGATAGGCACGTTTCTGTACTAAAATTTTATAGAACATTGCCAAATGTGCTTGTGCCCCACCAAATGAAGTGAGTGACAAGATGAGCACATCTTTCAGAAAAATAAGATGACGAATATGCTTCATCGATCTAGTTCTATAGGTTTATGGTTAGATAAGTAGCATCTAAAATACTGTTTTTCCATGAATAAACAGCAATTAAACGGTTTCATAATTCAATAGTACGTAAAATTATGTAAATTGATATTAAATAATTTCAATCATGCGAATCGTAGCCGAATACCCAAATCTTGATTTTAAAATAACCGTTTTTTCATGGAACGGTAAGTACCTGTTAAAAATCGAAAAAGGAATGTTTGAACAGACCTATAAAATAAGCGAAATGGATGTAACAGGAGACGATGAAGTAAAAAAAATAGTAGAAGATCCTATTTTTGTTGAAGAGGTAAAAGAGCGTTTCAAAAGTATGAACGGATCACTAAATGATGCTCTAAATAGGATGTATTGATTGTTATCATGTTTATTTATGAATGCTATTTTCTAAGTGTTTTTACTTATATAAATTGAATAGCATTCCATAACAATACTTTTTTACGACTAAAATATCTCCATTAATAAAAATGTGTTACTCTCTGTAACTCCATTTAATCCTATTTGCAACAGGAACATTAATATTAAAAAAGAAAGACCACCTTCGTTTAAAACGAAGATGGTCTAAGACAAGATATTGTGTTAATGCTTTTCAATTTATAACTCGTAACTCTGTCCATAATCAGGCAATTCAATATTTGAAAAGCCATCTTGTTTCAAGGTTTCCGAAAAGTCCTGCATACTTTGATATTCCCCATGCACTAAAAATACTTTTTTGAGTTTACGTTTATCTTGATGGTTCATATATTTCAACAAGCCATGCCTGTCTGTATGCCCACTAAAAATATCTGTATAAATAACACTAGCAGCGACTGGTATGGTATGCTTTTTAAATTGAATATTTTTCTTCCCTATTAATAAATCATGTCCTATTGTACCTTCAACTGCATAGCCTACAAGTAATATAGTACACAAGGGGTTCTGCAAATTTTGACGAATATGATGTTGAATTCTACCGCCAGTGATCATGCCTGAAGAAGATAGAATAATACAAGGCTGTAAATAATTTGAGATGTTCTTACTTTCCTTAAAGGTTTTTACATGGTCTAAATTTTCGAAATCAAATAAAGATTCATCCTGCTCTTTAATGGTCTGCGCCTCTTCATTCATAAGTGCAGGATATTTAGCATACACTCGAGTACCTTCTGCAGCTAAGGCCGAATCCGTAAATACTTTAATTGGAGGCAATTCCTTTTTAAGAGAAAGCTTATTAAGCGTATACAACAATGATTGCGTTCTGCCTAGACTAAAAGCTGGAATAATTAATCTGCCTGGCTTTTTAACACAGGCTTCTGTAACAATTTTTTTAACAATCTCTTCGGCACTTTCCTTTTCTTTATGTTCTCTGTTTCCATAGGTTGTTTCACACAAGACATAATCTGCTTGTGGAGGTACAATTGGATTTGGTAATAATGGATACGCATCTCTACCGATATCTCCAGAAAATAAAATGGTTTTTTTCTCTCCGCCTTCCTTTACAGTAATAAAAACACTTGCAGCCCCAAGTAAATGTCCTACAGGAATCAAGCGTACTGTAATCCATTCATTTATTTCAAAGTCTGTATTAAACGCAATGGGAATAAACCTGTCTACTGGTTTATAGGAATAATCTTTGGGTGCTGAATTTGCAATTTTTTTCTCTGTGCGCTTAATATGCGCTCCGTCTGCAAATAATAATTCAGAGAGTTCGGATGTTGGTGCAGTTGAAAGAATTTGTCCGCGGTACCCACTCCGAATCAAGGCAGGGATATTTCCCGAATGATCTACGTGTGCATGCGTTAAAATAACTAAATCAATTTCAGAAGTTTCAAAGGGGAATAAATCCGCATCATACACTTTATGTCGATCTGAAAAATCTGATCCGCAATCGATTAAAATATTATATCCCAACGATTCTAACACATACATGCTTCCCGTAACTTTTCTTGCCGCACCCCAAAATGTGAGTTTCATCTATTTTCTTTTAATTAAATATTCAAATTCAGTATTTTTTCACCAAAGATTATCACAAGGTACTTAGAATTGTTCTTAATATATAAAACTAATAATGATAAGTATTACATAAAGGTTTGCGGTACCGAAATGAATTAGTAATTTGAGCTATTATTTGAATTATATAATTACATGTCAAGCATTTCAGATTCTAAAAGCAACACGCATTCAAAATTAACTGCTGCAGGCTTATTAATTTCATTGGGTATTATTTACGGCGATATTGGAACATCTCCATTGTATGTAATGAAGGCTATAGCTGGTGATAGGCCCATTTCAGAAGTATTGATACTAGGTGGTTTATCGTGTGTCTTCTGGACCTTAACATTACAAACAACAATAAAGTATGTTGTGATAACCTTACGCGCTGACAACAATGGCGAAGGAGGTATTTTTTCATTATTTGCATTAATTCGTAGAAGAAATCCAAATCTTGTATGGCCAGCAATGATCGGAGGTGCAGCTCTATTGGCAGATGGCATCATAACTCCTCCCATATCTGTTTCATCAGCCATTGAGGGATTAAAAATTTATGATCCAAGTTTAAATACTATTCCAATTGTAATCGTCATAATTTTAGCATTATTTCTAGTACAACGTTTTGGTACCAACATCGTTGGAAAATTATTTGGTCCAATTATGTTCGTTTGGTTTTTTATGCTTGCTGCACTTGGCTTAAACCAATTAGTTGATAACCTAAGCGTATTGCAGGCAATTAATCCAATGTGGGCATATCATTTATTAACAGAATACCCAGAAGGGTTTTGGTTATTAGGCGCGGTGTTTTTATGTACAACAGGTGCAGAAGCCCTTTATTCAGACTTGGGACATTGTGGAAGACCCAACATTCGAATCAGTTGGATTTTTGTTAAACTTGCGCTTATTTTAAATTATTTCGGTCAAGGTGCATGGATATTAAAACACAGCGGTTATCAAATAACTGGAAATCCGTTTTTTGGTATGATGCCAGATGCATTTTTACCTTATGGAATTGTAATAGCTACTATGGCTGCAATCATCGCCTCTCAGGCATTAATCAGTGGTTCTTATACCTTAATCAGTGAGGCCTTAAGACTAAATCTTTGGCCAAAAGTACTTATTAAATACCCTACCATTAAAAAAGGCCAATTGTTTATCCCTAGCACAAACATCATGATGATGTTGGGTTGTATATTCGTGGTTTTGGTTTTTAAAGAATCTTCGAATATGGAGGCAGCGTATGGTTTAGCTATTAGTATTACCATGATGATGACTTCTTTATTATTATCGTATTACCTACTTGTAATAAAAAGAATTTCAATTATATGGGTCGGTATTTTCTTTAGTATTTATTTGGTCATAGAATTTTCTTTCTTAGTTGCCAATTTAGAAAAATTCATGCACGGAGGCTACTTTACACTCATTGCTGGTGGCATGTTGATGTTCATCATGACTATTTGGTATACAGCATATCGCATTAAACGTAGGCTTACTGAATACGTCAACATGGAAGACTACCTTCCTATGTTAAAAGAATTAAGCCAAGACACTTCCATACAAAAATATTCTACACATTTGGTGTATCTAACAGGTGCTGAAAATCATAGAAAAATAGAATCTAAAATCATGTATTCTATTTTCCAAAAGCAACCCAAGCGTGCCGATATTTATTGGTTTATACATATTGATGTAGTGGATGAACCATATACATTAGAATATAAAGTACGTACCATGTTGGATGATGATGTGATTCGTATTGATTTTAAGTTAGGATTTAGAGTCGAGCATCGCATCAATCTTTTCTTTCGCAAAGTAGTAGAAGATTTAGTCAACGGCGGAGAAGTAGATTTCACCTCTAGATATACTTCCTTAAACAAACGTAATGTTATTGGTGATTTCAGATTTGTTGTATTGGAAAAACATTTAAGTAATGATAATGATCTCAGCGCACTTGAGCAATTTACTATGGATTGGTATTTCTTATTGAAACAAGTATCTCTTTCTGAATCCAGTGCATTTGGTCTTGACACAAGTTCTATCACCGTTGAAAAAGTACCGATGGTGATTAGCCCATTGGAAGCATTCCAATTAAAACGGATGTATTAATGGCAAGTAATAAAACCATATTAGGAATTTCTTTCGTTGCATTCTTAGTAATAATCATTGGATTTATGGTTGACTTTATGTCTCGAACAACAGCACCCTGGGATCGTAAAAAAGACTCTACATATGTAAACAAATATAAAATTCATTACAATAAAGAGTTGGGTTTGAAAAATATTGATTCCTTGATTGAAGCAAGAGAAAAGAAAAAAGAAAAATAGATATATATAAAAAAAGGATCTTGTTGTTACAAGATCCTTTTTTTATGCCTTAGCAATCGAATTATTTTTTACCTTTTAATTTATGTATCTCTGATTTCAGTGAATCAATTTCGTTTCTCAAGCTGCTGTGCGTTATAGAATCGCCTCTTTTTATTTCACCAATCAATTCGTTTTTAATCGCTGTAATTTGCTCCAATTCTTTGTCATTAAGGCCATAATCGTCTTGCATCGCACCAGCATTGCCTTCCAATTTATTTTCTAAGCGATCAGATACTTCTTCTTCTTTGGCACAAGAAAAGACCAGAGGAAGAACTAATAATGCCATAATTGCTAATTTTTTCATATGTGTTAGTGGGTTCATGTTAAAAGATATACTTTTTTATAATCTACTTAAATTATGAATAAATCAAAACTTTAGGAGTATTTACTTTTTTACGCCAATGCATCAAATAATATTTCAACTGTATGCTTCGCTTCTCTACCTGTACCATCTTTAATTTGATGGCGACAGCTAGTACCAGGTGCGGCAATTAACGTTTCAACTTCTGCTTTACGCACAGCAGGAAATAATACTAACTCCCCTACTTGCATGGATAAATCATAATGTTCTTTCTCATATCCAAAAGAGCCTGCCATACCACAGCAGCCTGAAGGAATTACTTCAACTTTATAATTTGTCGGTATAGATAATATTTTTTGAGAGAAATTAACAGAAGACAATGCTTTTTGATGACAATGCCCATGAAGTTTTACTTTACGATTCGCACGTGTAAATAAATCTTTACTGATTTTCCCTGCATCAAATTGATTAGCTATAAACTCGTCTATCATAAACGAATTTTTAGCTAAGTGATTTGCAGCATCCAATTCTTCCGCCGGTACCAAGTTGGGGTATTCATCTCTAAAACTTAAAATGGCAGAAGGTTCAATACCAATTAATGGAGATTCAGAAGTTACAATGTCTTTCAACATAGCAATATTTTTACGGATAATCTTTTGTGCATCGCGAACTAACCCTTTAGATAAATACGTTCGTGCACTTTCTAAATGTTGTGGCACAACAACTTCATATCCCAATCGCGTTAATAATTGTATCGCCTTTACACCAATATGCGATTCATTGTAATCCGTATATTCATCACAGAATAAATACACTTTACCAATATAATGTCCCTTTGCAGGTTTCAATTGGTCGGCATGTTTACGTGACCACGTACGCAAGGTTTGCATAGACATCTTTGGTAAAGGACGTTTCTGCGTCATTCCCAAAATTCCTTTTAAAATACTTCCAGTAACAAAATTACCCATTACGAAGTTTGCTAACCAAGGCCAATTTTTATTCAAAGCATTTGCTTTAGCAAAATTTGCTATAAGCCTTGCACGGAAGGGAACTCCGTTGGCATCATAATATTGCTGTAAGAATTCTGCTTTTAGTTTTGTAACATCTACGTTTGATGGACATTCGCTTTTGCAACCTTTACAAGACAAACACAAATCCATTACTTCATAAATTTCTTTATGATCAAATTTATTTGTTTTACCTGAAGTAGTTAAGAACTCACGTAGTATATTGGCACGTGCGCGCGTGGTATCCTTTTCATTTCGGGTTGCTTGATAACTTGGACACATGGTACCACCAATGATGGATGATTTCCTACAATCACCTGCTCCATTGCATTGTTCAGCCATACGCAAAATGCCTAATGACTTATCAAAATTAAATGTCGTTTTAATTTCTGGAGTATGTTGACCAGAAGCATAACGCATAGACTCCAACATAGGCGGAGCATTTACAATTTTATTTGGATTTAGAATATCATTGGGATCCCAAACTTTCTTCAGATTACAAATCATTTTGTAATTCTTTTCTCCAATCATTTTCTTAATGAAAGGAGCGCGTACCCGTCCGTCGCCATGCTCACCACTTAAAGAACCACCATATTTTTTCACGAGATCCGCAACCTCATCTGTAATAGTAAACATCAACTGACGATCCTTCTCTTCTTTCAAATTCAATACAGGTCGTAAGTGCAATTCTCCATCGCCTATATGTGCATAAAACACACATTTCGTATTGTGCTTGTCTAGTATTTTTTGAAAGTCATCAATGAACGCAGGTTGATCGTTTACATCAACTGTAGTATCTTCAATGCATGGAACACCCTTCATATCACCTGGAATGTTACCTAACAATCCAAGGCCTGCTTTACGCAAAGACCAAATTTTATTTATATCCGATCCCCACAATAATGGAAAATAGTATCCGTACCCAGCTGCACGCAATTCTTTTTCCATTTTTTTAGCAAGCTCTTCAATCTCTTCTTTCGTTTCTCGCGCCCACTCCACAATCAACAATGCCCCAGGATCTCCTTGAACAAAGGCTCTGTTTTTAGATTGTTCAATACTACTTTTTGTGCATTGTAATACAATATCATCTAGTAATTCTACAGCACCTGGATTGTGACTTAAGGCAATTAAATTGGCACGTGTCGCTTCTGCAATGGTATTTAAATGAACAGCTACAACGCCTTTTATACTTGGAGGTAAAGGAATTAAATTTAATTTAATATCATTTATGAAAACCAATGTCCCTTCAGATCCCGCAATCAATTTACACATGTTAAATGCTTCTTTGCCTTCGGTAAATGGTGCACTTTCAAGCAACACATCAATTGCAAATCCAGTATTACGTCTGTTTATGGTAGGTTTCGGAAACTCTGCACGAATCTCTGTTTGATTCTCTTTATTCGTTAACGTTTCATTAATAAAACGATATATATTCCCTTCTAAATTATCCAACGATAATTTAGCATTGTATTCTTCTAGATTTAGTGATTTAAATGTCACTTCGCTTCCGTCACTTAAAAACCCATTTATTTCCAACAAGTGATCTCTTGTAGTACCATAAATAACGGAGTGCGATCCACAAGAATTATTCCCTACCATACCGCCAACCATGCATCGATTTGATGTTGAAGTCTCAGGTCCAAAAAATAAATTCAATGGCTCTAATTTTTTATTCAATTCATCCAATACAATACCTGGCTGCAAACGCACCCATTTTTCTTTGGTATTGATTTCATATATTTCAGTGAAGTATTTAGATACATCTACAATAATTCCTTTACCAACAACTTGCCCAGCAAGGGATGTACCTGCTGTACGCGGGATAATTCCGATTTTATATTTGTTTGCAAATGCAATTATCTTTTGAACATCTTGTTTGTGTTTTGGCCTAGCAACAGCAAGCGGAAGTTCTCTATATACAGAAGCATCTGTTGCGTAAAGTGTTCTCATTGTGAGATCAAAATACAAATCACCTTCAATATTCTTTTTTAATTCTTCTAAATGAGCAAGCATATTATTCGAGAGAAATTATTCTGTTAATTGAGAATCAATGTCGTTTTAAACGTTCAGTAATAACCTATATATATTGACACATAAGTAGATTGTAGCCTTATAGGGAAATTCAATTATTATTCGTTTAAACCTAAGGATAGCTTTCAAAGCCGTTTGGCTTTAACTATGGGTTTAGAGTAATAGTAAAATTTTTGTTTACCACATCCTACCGACATTGAATTAAGAATGTAAATATCGCTTATTTTAAATGTATTTTTAAGCAAAAAGTGTTTTTCGTGTACGTCTAAGCTAAATCATTTATAAAAAGTTCAAGGGATTATATTTTATAGACATATTCATAATAAAATCATACATATTCACTTTTTTAACGAACTGATTTATAAATAATTAATTTTAAAATCAGTTTAATTATCACTATTACGGCTATTGACGAATCTGACTCTACCTAAAAATTGATTTATATCAACTATTAAATGCTTTTCCGTAGGCTCAAATGACTCAAACTATTTCAATATTTAGCATTCATTCTAAAAAAAGGCTGTATCTTTGTACTACTAAAATAAAGACGGGGTAGAGATACTATAAATGTCTAATCATCAAAAAATTATAGAATCAAAGTTTATGTTAACAATCTCTGAAAACAAGGTCGTTCGCCTAACATACGAACTAAGCGAAGACAATAACAAAGAAGTAATTATTGAAAAAGTTGAAACAGATCAACCAGCTACTTTCCTATTTGGGGTTGGTGGATTATTGCCAGAATTTGAACAAAATTTATTTGGTTTAAAAGAAGGCGATACCTTCAAATTTTCTATCGCATCGGATAATGCATACGGTCCAAATGATCCAAATGCTTTGGTAGATATTCCTAAAGAAGCGTTTGCTATTGATGGTAAGTTACAAGACGATATGCTTAAAGTAGGTAGTGTTTTACCTATGAGAGACAACGAAGATAATTTCTTGCAAGGAACAATCATGGAATTAAGAGACGATGTAGTAATTATGGATTTTAACCATCCTTTAGCTGGAAAAGATTTATTTTTCAAAGGTACAATCGTTGATGTTCGTGAAGCAACTGCTGAAGAAATCAGCCATGGTCACGTACACGGCGAAGGTGGTCACCAACATTAATTTACTTTAGAGCCTGTATTTCATACAGGCTCTAACTTTTTTAGGCTATTTGCCGTATAGCATACATACATCTATGGAAAATTGCATAAAAAAATATGTGCTGTTGCTTTTTATTTCGTGCAGCACAGTAATCATGGCTCATGCCCAATTCAGTTTTGGACTTGGCTCCACGTTTGGTATCGGTTATTTACGTTCTTCACAACTAAAACAAGGTGGAAGAGCTATTCAGAACCAAGACGCTACAATTGTGCGCAATGATTATAAAGTACGCGCATCTGCCCAAATCGGATTTCAAGGTGTTATTCAATACCGGTTAACACATCAAATATGTCTGCTTGCGTCACCCGGTTTTAATCTGTTTCGTTCAACTTATAACAATATATATATAAGCAACCAAGCATTGAATTCAACCGACTATATTACGCACAAAATATTATCAAATACTACATTTAAAAGTACGCAACTCATCTTGCCAATAGTAGCAAAGTATTATATCATACCAGATAAAAATTATTTTGCAACAGCAGGATTACGTTTTGCCTATAATACCAATATGCGCATGTATTCTGAAGAGGATTCCATCACTTCTTATTACAACTCTTCGGGCTTGGCTTCTAGCAATAAGCAAGATAGAGAATACAAAAATGTAAAAATTGATGGATATAAACCTTTTCAAATGCACTTTCTATTGGGTATAGGAACATCCATCTTAACGGGATATCGTCATAATTTGGATATCGAATTAACCTATGCAATTCCGCTTACATCTTCTAGTTATTATACGACAGATGCAACATATACAGCCAATGCATTAACAAATTCTGTATATACACAAAATGGGAAAGCAAGTTTTGAAAATGCCACGGGTAAAAATTTAGACCATTTCAGAATGCACCAAATTTCTTTAACAGTTCGTTATTTAATTTATTCTATTAATAAATAATTTTTCTACGAACCTTCTTCAGACTTTAACGATATCTTCGTTAAAATCTGAATACTAACCTTGAATCGTATTTGTTATGAATATTGAACAAGAACGCATTACACAATCAAATTCTGCTAAACCCTGGAAAAAATGGGGGCCTTACGTGAGCGACCGTCAATGGGGAACCGTAAGAGAAGACTATAGCTCAGATGGCTCTGCATGGGAATACTTTCCACATGATATGGCTAGAAGCAGGGCATACCGATGGAGTGAAGATGGCATTGCAGGAATATGTGATGATCAACAACATCTCTGTTTCGCATTGGCTTTTTGGAATTATAAAGACCCAATTATTAAAGAGCGTTTCTTCGGCTTAACCGGAAATGAAGGCAATCACGGCGAAGATGTAAAAGAATATTACTACTATCAAGATAGCACGCCTACGCATTCGTACATGAAAATGATGTACCGCTATCCACAAGAAGCTTTTCCTTATGATAATCTAGTTGCTGAAAATAAAAAAAGAACACGTACCGACGAAGAGTACGATTTAATTGATACAGGCATTTTTGATAACAATAAATTTTTTGATATATCTGTTGAATACGCAAAAAATGCCGAAGAAGATATTTTAATACGCATCCATGTTTTAAATAAATACCACGAAAATAAAGAACTTGTAGTACTACCTACTGCTTGGTTTCGAAATACGTGGTCATGGGACAATCATGCTCAAAAACCCTCCGCCTATTTAGTTACAAATAATGAAATACGGTTTTCACATCATGATCATGGCACGTATAATTTATACTTCGACCAACATCCCGAGTTGCTATTTTGTGAAAATGAAACAAATTATAAACGTGTTTTTGGAGAAGATAATGGCAATCATTTTTTTAAGGATGGCATCAATGATTATATCGTTAACAAAAAACATGCTGCAGTTAACGACGCACATATTGGTACCAAAGCTTCAGGAGCCTATCGAATAGAAGTCGCTGGTAATAATAATTATGTTATTCGATTGCGTTTGAGTAAAGACAAAGTGGATCACCCCTTTGATAATTTTGACGGATTGATTGCTCAACGAATAACAGATGCAGATATTTTTTATGATGAATTACAATCACACATACGACAACCAGATTTAAAAAATATTCAGCGCCAAGCCTATGCGGGCATGATGTGGTCGAAGCAATTTTATCATTTCGATGTTTCAAAATGGTTGGATGGCGATGAAATCAATCCGCCAAATATTGATTTTGATGCGCGCCAAAAACAAGGGCGCAATGTTTCTTGGCGACACATGCATTGTTCAGAAATTATTTCCATGCCCGATAAATGGGAATATCCGTGGTTTGCTGCTTGGGATTTAGCATTCCATTGTGTACCCATTGCACGTATTGATTCGGAATTTGCCAAAGATCAACTTCAATTATTGCTTGATGAAAAACATCTACACCCAAGCGGACAGATACCTGCGTATGAATGGGCGTTTAGTGACGTAAATCCACCAGTACATGCTTGGGCAACCCTACGTATCTTTCATATAGACAGAAAAATTCGAAATGATAAAGGCGACTTTGATTTTCTGGAACAATCCTATCATAAACTTCTTTTAAATTTTACGTGGTGGGTAAACCAAAAAGATAAAAACGGAAGCAATATTTTTGAAGGTGGCTTTTTGGGTTTGGATAATATCGGTATTTTTGATCGAAGCAAACCCTTACCAACAGGAGGTTTCATGGAACAAGCGGATGGCACTGCTTGGATGGCAATGTTTTGTCTAAACATGCTAAAAATTTCGTTGGAATTATCCTTACACAATCCTAACTACCAAAGTATGGCGTGTAAATTCTTTGAACATTTTTATTATATAGCCGCGGCCTTAAATAATATTGGCGACGATGACAACTCATTATGGGACGAAGATGAAAAATTCTTTTATGATTTACTGCATTTACCAAATGGTTCAGTAAAGCGATTAAAAATAAATTCAATGGTTGGTTTGATTCCTTTATTTGCGGTTGAAACCATTATTGCAGAGAGTTATGAAAATTTACCCGTATTTAAAAAACAGGTTGATTATTTTATTCGTGAACGAGAAGATTTAACAAAAAATGTTTCTAGATTAGATGAACCAGGTGTAGGAAAGAGAAGATTGCTATCCTTGCTCCGCGGTTTTAGAATGAAACAATTACTTGTGCGTATGTTGGATGAAACGGAGTTTTTATCCGATTATGGTATTCGCGCCTTATCTAAAATACACAAAGATCACCCCTACAAATATCACTTGGAACATCAAGTTTTTCAAATTGAATATGAACCCGGAACATCCTCAACAGGGCTATTTGGAGGGAACTCAAATTGGCGCGGACCTATTTGGTTTCCGGTTAATTATTTGATCATCGAATCTCTTTTAAAATATCATTTATATTATGGAGATGATTTTAAAATTGAATACCCTACACACAGTGGAAAATACTTAACTATCCGCGACGTAGCTGCACAACTCGGGATTCGATTGATGAAGTTGTTTCGAAAAGATGAAAATGGTAAAAGACCCATTTATAACAACGCTCCTAAAATGCAAAATAATCCAGCCTTTAACGATGAGATTTTATTCTATGAATATTTTAATGGCGATGATGGCTCTGGTATAGGTGCCTCGCATCAAACAGGCTGGACAGGTCTTATTGCCGATATGATATTCAAGTTTGGTTATTACGATCAAGATCAATAAAATTATTAAAGTGCATATTAAGACCTTTAACATATATTGACCTTTGTTATTGTGTTACCGATCTAAAGGGCGCTCACTCCCTACTCAAATTATATACAGTACTACATTACACATTATTTATACCCAAAATACTATTGAAATGAAAATTAGATGTGGTGGCGTTCCCGAACATTTTAATTATCCATGGCATGTTGCAATGGAACAAGGCTATTTTAAGGAAGAAGATATTGAACTTGAATGGACAGATTACAAAGGTGGTACAGGAGCGATGTGTCAAGACCTAACAAGTGACATTATAGATGTTGCCACTCTATTAACTGAAGGTGCAATTGCAGCAATCGCACAAGGGAATCCCTCTGTTATCGATCGAGTATATGTGGCATCTCCCTTAATTTGGGGAATTCATACAGGTGCACAATCTGTACATACTAACCCAAATACTTCTGGACCCATTCGGTACGCAGTAAGTAGAATGGGTTCTGGATCTCATCTAATGGCTTTGGTAGACCGTATGCAACGTGGCTTAGATTTAAACGATGCTTCTTGGGAATTGATACAAAATTTAGACGGCGCAAGAATTTCTTTGCAAAAAAACGAATCGGATTATTTTCTTTGGGAAAAGAATATGACTGCTCCATACGTATACCTTGGAGAACTTAGAAGAATAGGTGAATGTCCCACGCCCTGGCCATCAGTAGTTATTACAATCAGCAATTCTGCGCGTAGTCGAATTGGTAATTTTGACGGCATGTACCGTGCTTTAGAAAAAGCCATTCAATTTATTCAACACTTACCAAAGCCTGCAGAAACTATTGCTGACATCTACCAATTAAAAAAAGAAGATGCTGAAGATTGGTATAGCCGAATAGAATGGGCACATTCCCAACCTTTATTGGAATCTCATTTTGACACCATCAGTGAAGTGTTGGTTGCTGCTAACATTTTAAATGTTACCCCTACTTACGACTCTGTTTGCAAGTAAAAAAATAAATTTATTCTATTAAATGAAAAGAGTTCCGCTAACAATATAGCGGAACTCTTTTCATTTAATTTATTTTTATTTTCTTACTTCACTATCTGTACCCAACCTGTATTTGGCTCTGGATATACTTGACTTTGCAAGTTGATGATGTAGAAGTACGTACCCTCTGGTAACACTTCTGAATTTCTGTAATTCGTACCATCCCAATTCTTAGGATAACCTGCTGTCTTCCATACCAAGTTGCCCCAACGGTTGTAGATTTCTATAATCACATTCGGATACCCTTCGATGTTTTCTATCTTCCAAACATCATTCACACCATCTCCGTTCACCGTAATTACGTTCGGTACTTTAATTGGTTTCACTACATAGATCGTTACATAATCCGGATCCGATGGACAAATACCATCTTTTACAATCAACTCATACGTAATGGTTTGTGTCGCTTTAAACGTTGGGTTACTAACTGTTCCTAAACTTAAATACGTTGTTGGTGTCCATTCATACGTTCCACCTCCACTGCCACTTAATGCACTAATTACTCCCTCTGGTAAGCTTTGGTCGGGGCCTGCATAGGCAATCGGTTTTGCTATTACTTTTAACTCTTTTGCGAGAGAACTAGAACCACAGGCAGCATTCTTTTCTTCAACACTATATAACCCTGATTCTTTTGCCGTAAATGTTGCATTTGTTGCATTATTAATAGCAGTGCCATTTTTATACCATTGATACTTGTTTCCTGTAGTCTCAACTGTTGAAAATGTAAACCCTAATGGTGCACAAATTTCTGTATTCGGCTCTATAACATTCGGAGTTGTCTTTGGTCGAACATCCATAGTGATTTTATTTGATTGTGCTGGATTCGGTGCCAATGCGCAACCCAAACTCGAGGTAACCTCAACATACACTTGATCCCCTAATTGAGTTAACAAGGTCGGTGAAACATACGATGGAGAGTTTGTTCCTACTTGACCTGGTATTCCAGAACTACTCGGTATCAACCACCATTGATACGTTGGAGTGCCTGCATCTTTTGCTACTGCTGTAAACGTAGTTGGGAACTCTTCACAAAGTGGATTACGCGGTGTACTAATCGTAACAGTAGGTGCTACTGCTGTTTTTAAATTTACCGTGAAGCTCGACTCTTTATCTCCTGTATTACATGAATTTGATGTACTCACTACAACTTTAATCACCTTTGTGGTTACGTTGTCATTACCTATTACGGGTGTATATGAATACGTATCACTATTGGTGCCTACTGGATCTCCATTTAAGGTCCATGCATAAGTCAATGTACTCGTTGGTACATCTGAACTCGCAACTGCTGTAAATACTGTTGGCGTTGCGCTTACACACAAATCAACGGGAGCCGTAAAGGGTGTTAACGTAATGATTTCTTTTGGACTGATTGTTTTGGTAACAATGTTTGTTGTTACAGCATCGCACGTTCCTGATTTATCTACTCTTTGGAATTTAGTCGTTACAGATATCGCTGGTGAGGTATACGTCGCATTTGTAGCTAATGCAATATCTGTGAATCCTAAACCTGCATCATACTGCCACTGATATGTATAGCCGGAACCTGCACCACCTGTAGTTGCACCTAAAGCGATTTCTTTCATTTCTTTGGGTGCTGTATTGATACAGATACCTTCATCATCTCCTATCTTCCCTGCAACTAATGCTGGGAGAACAGTAATGTTAATGATATTACTTTCTGATTTATTACATAGTGATGGAACATCTGTAAATGTAACAATCCTTTTGTAAGAAACTGACGTACCCGTTTTTGCTCCACTTGGGGTAAATCCTGTGCCATTTACTGTACCATTTGCTGTAACAAATGCTCCACCATCAATAGATTCTTGCCATGTATATACCGGTGTGGTTCCTCCACTTGCTGGTGTAGTACCTGCGGTAATTGCACCAGGAGTTGTATTGTTACATATTGTTAATTTTGCTGTCGTTATCGTACCGCCTGCAACACCTGCATTCACCGTTACTGTGATCGCTGGTGATAAAGAAGCCGTTGTACTTGCACATTCTGCTGCACTCAACGCTTTTACATAGATACTATATACTTGTGGACTTAAAGCAGCTGTTGTTGTTAAGGAAGTTGTACTAAACGGATTCGTTGTTGTAGCAGCTCCTTGACTTGTTTCACTACCTGCTGCACCTATAAACCATTCATATTTTGGAGCTGGTGTAGAACCAGAACCTGTTGGCGTAGCTGTAAAGTTAACAGTATTGCCTGAGCAAATTGTCGTTTGGTCTGCTACGATAGTTACATTAAGTACGGGCACTGGGATTACTGTAATAGTAATCGGATTCGAAATAGATGGAATCGTTGGTGCACATTTTTCGCTACTTAACATTTCAACAGTATAAATATCTCCATCAACTGCTGTAGTAGTTGTATACGTATTTGAATTTGTTCCAACAGTTACTGCTGGACCAACAAGCGGTTTACGTTTCCAAACATATGCCGGTGGCGTACCGCCTTCTACTGGCGTTGCAGTAAAGATTAATGTTCCGTTCGGGCAAATCGTCTTGTCTGCATCGTCTACTACAATACTTACTGTAGGTACAGGTATTGGATTTACAACGATTGTTGCAGTCGTCGTTGCAGTCTTTGGTACGGCACAACCTAAATCACTCGTTAATTCTACCGTAATAACTTCTCCATTTTTAAAACCTGTACTCGCATACGTATCTGTCGCTGATAATGTACCTGAATGAGTTGGTTCAGAAGATGTCCATTTGTACGCTGGAATCGTTCCTCCACTTGTTGGATTTGCTTTAAGTGATATATTATCTCCATCACAAATTGTTAAACTTGGTGTTGCAACAATAACTACTGTAGGGGCAGCTGTAGCACTAACTGTTACATCGTAATTAAATGCTGGACCTGGACAGCCTCCTGTTGTGGATGTTGGTATGATAACATAACGGACAACCACTGGGCCAGTTGCTGTACTTGTCAATACTTCAGTAATCGGACTGGATGTTCCGCTACCTGCAACATTGCCATTTATTGTGGATATCGCTGCACGTGTCCAAGTGTATGTCGATGGATTATCACTTGTAATGATATAATTCTGTGCTACTGCAGTACAGATTGTTCCTGTTGCTGCTGAGTTAATCGTAGGTTTTGGAATCACTGTGACATCATAATTAAATGGTGTGCCAGGGCAAGAACCTGCTGTTGATGTGGGAGTAATAATATAGCGAACAACTACAGATGCGGCTGTTGTATTGGTTAACGTCTCTGTAATTGGGCTCGCTGCTCCTGATCCGATTGCATTGCTAATGCCAGCAACTACAGCTCGAGTCCATGCATAACTTGATGGAACAACACTTGTAATTGCATAACTCTGTGCTGCTCCTGAACAAATTGAGCCTGTTGCTAAAGATGAAATTGTCGGTGTAGGCACTACTGTTACATCATAATTAAAGGCTGCACCAGCACACGTTCCCGTTGTGGATGTTGGGGTAATAATATATCGAACAACTACAGCTGCATTTGTTGTATTGGTTAGCGTTTCTATAATTGGATTTGCTGTTTGTGCACTAACTGTTGCATTACTAACTCCCGTTACGGCTGCACGTGACCATGCATAACTGGATGGAACAACACTTGTAATAGAATAGCTCTGTGCTGCTCCTGAACATACCGAACCTGCTGCTGCTGAACTAATCGTTGGTTTTGGATTAACCGTCACATCATAATTAAATGCTGCACCAGGGCAAGAACCTGCTGTGGATGTTGGGGTAATAATATATCGAACAACTACAGCTGCATTTGTTGTATTGGTTAGCGTTTCTATAATTGGATTTGCTGTTTGTGCTGTTGCTACTGCATTACTGATACCTGTAACTGTTGCACGTGACCATACATAACTGGATGGAACGACACTTGTAATAGAATAGCTCTGTGCTGCACCTGAACAAACGATTCCTGTTGATGCAGATGAAATGGTCGGTGTAGGGACTACTGTTACATCATAATTAAAGGCTGTGCCAGGGCAAGAACCTGCTGTAGATGTGGGCGTGATAATATATCGAACAACTACAGCTGCATTTGTTGTATTGGTTAGCGTTTCTATAATTGGATTTGCTGTTTGTGCTGTTGCTACTGCATTACTGATACCTGTAACTGTTGCACGTGACCATACATAACTGGATGGAACGACACTTGTAATAGAATAGCTCTGTGCTATCCCTGAACAAACTGAACCTGTTGATGCAGATGAAATTGTCGGTGTAGGCACTACTGTTACATCATAATTAAAGGCTGCACCA
>NZ_CALMGQ010000041.1 GCF_937863595.1 uncultured Cytophaga sp. | reverse complement strand
GTTATATTTTTTGTTGATATATAATACTATTCATGAAATATCTGTAAATATATTAAAAATAATAAAGGATAATTTTGTCCCTTATTATTTACGTGTTATTATTGCATAATAATTCAGCCTACATGTTGTCTACGCCATGTAAAATTGTTTTATGGAAATATGTGATTTGAGCTATACAATGATGAAGAAGAGAATGAACTAGAAAATTGCTATTGCAATAAATTTAACACAGCTATTCTAATGAAATTCGATTAAAAATGAACCCACTCAAAATAAGAGTGACATGGAATCTTTATGTCTAATTTTCAATAAGAAATGAAATATGTGTAACCCTATTGTGGGTGTTATCTTGTTTATGTATAAAAATTTTATTTAAGATTCAATATCAATTCAGCTTGCAGAAAAATAATAATTATGGAAAAAGGTTCATTAAATGAAAATGTAGAATTTAGCGATTCGAAACCAGCGGTTAGTGTTCTATTACAAACGCTCTATTCAAAGGAAGTTCGAATACTACTTAAGAAAGATCAATATATGAAAGAGCATAAAGCTCCATATCCCATTGTGATTGAGATATTTGATGGGGTCATTGAATTTGGCGTGAATGATGAGAAACAAATACTAACACGAGGAGATATTATTGCTTTAGATGCTTCCGTCATACATGATTTAAAAGGAATAACAGATGCAATCATTCGCTTAACCATTCATAAAAATGATACAGTTGAGCGCGTTCAATCAATTTAAAAAAAACAATTAAATAATCAATTAACATGAAAAAAGCTTGGATCGCATTTATAGCGGTATTTATATTATCCTTTCTGGTATTGATCGGAGTAGGGAAAGAAATTTATCAAACACAACCTCCTATCCCTGATAAAGTTGTTATCAAGAATACAAATGAAGTTGTATACACAAAAGCAGATATTCAAATAGGTCAAAACGTTTGGGAATCTATTGGTGGAATGGAAGTAGGTTCCATCTGGGGGCATGGTAGTTATGTTGCGCCTGATTGGACGGCCGATTGGATACATAAGGAAGCTGTTTTTATGTTAAATGATTGGGCGAAAGAATATAATATGCCATACGATAGTTTGGATGTAGAAAAAAAAGCTGCTCTAAAAGCACGTTTGATTAAAGACATCAAAACGAATTCATTTGATGAAAAAACAAAAACAATTTCTATCTCCGCAGAACGCTTGAAGGCTATTAAAAGCAATACTGCGCATTACACGAAAATTTTCTCTGAAGGAAAAGAAGAGTATGCAATACCAAGAGGAGCATTAAAGGACGAAAAAAGATTAGCACAATTGAATGCGTTTTTATTCTGGACTTCGTGGGCTGCGAGTACAAATAGACCGAATTTAGATTACACATATACGTCAAACTGGCCACATGAACCCTTGATTGATAATTTAATCACGGATAGTTCTATTATCTGGTCTGGTTTGTCAATTGTATTGTTGCTTTTATTCATTGGTGTATTGACCTATTACTATTTATTAAATCATGAAAAAGGGGAGATCTTAAAAACGCCAAACAAAGATCCACTTGGAGATATGAAGTTATTCCCTTCTCAAAAAGCAGTGTTGAAATACTTTTTAGTTATTTCATTCTTAATTGCCTTACAAGTAATACTGGGAATTATTACTGTGCATTACACGGTAGAAGGACAAGCTTTCTTTGGTATTGAAATTTCTCAGTTCTTACCATACTCCATTACTAGAACGTGGCACACGCAGCTAGCCGTATTTTGGATTGCTGCTACATGGCTTGCTACAGGCTTATTCTTAGCGCCTATGATTTCTGGGAAAGAGTTTAAATATCATACATGGGGGATCAACTTCTTATTCGTTGCATTGCTGATTATTGTATTGGGTTCTATGTTTGGCGAATGGTTGGGTGTTCATCAATTCTTAGACCATACTGCAAACTTCTTTTTTGGTCACCAAGGATATGAGTACATGGATTTAGGTCGTTTCTGGCAATTATTATTGGCAGTAGGTTTAGTGTTGTGGGTATTTATGGTGACACAACACATCACATCTGCTATACGTGAAGGAAGATCTTCTAAGTCGCTTTTGACCATGTTATTGATTTCTGTTATGGCAATTGGTATGTTCTTCTTCTCGGGTTTGATGTACGGTGAAAATAGTAGCTTACCTGTAATTAATTATTGGAGATGGTGGTTGGTACACCTTTGGGTTGAAGGCTTCTTTGAAGTATTTGCTACGGTTGTGATTGCATATATCTTCTCTCAAATGCAAATTATTTCTGCTAAAACAGCGGGTAAGGTTTCCGTAGCTTCTGCAAGTATTTTCTTGGCAGGCGGTATTCTAGGAACCTTACACCACTTGTATTTCTCAGGTACGCCTGTAAAGGCTATAGCACTTGGTGCTACATTTAGTGCCTTAGAAGTTGTGCCACTCACCTTGATGGGCTATGAAATACGTGAGAATTGGAATCACTTAAAGGCAGCCCCTTGGATGCAAAAATACAAATGGCCTATTTTCTTTTTCATTGGAGTAGCTTTTTGGAACTTTGTAGGTGCGGGTATATTTGGATTCTTAATCAATCCACCGATTGCATTGTATTATATTCAAGGATTAAATACTACAGCAGTACATGCGCACACAGCATTATTTGGAGTGTATGGAATGCTGGGAATGGGCTTCATTTTAATCTGTTTACGATTCTACTCGGATCGCGATGGTGATGTTAAAAAGTTGAAAATTGCCTTTTGGGCATTGAATATTGGATTGGTTGCAATGGTTGTATTTAGTTTATTACCTATCGGTATTATTCAATCGTACATGTCGATTACTAAAGGATATTCTTTCGCACGAGATTCTGAATTGCTCTATTCACCAACCATTCAAACATTGAAATGGATGCGAATAATTGGTGATGTTATATTCTCCGTTGGTATCTTCTTCTTCTGTTGGTATGCAGTAAAAGAAACGATTTACAACTTGAAACGAAAAATCTAGTTTATAGTTTGTTGTTTGTTTAGTAAGATGTCTGTATAAAGAATGTATTTCTTTGTACAGACATCTTTTTTTGTGCTTGTTAAGAATATATTTCGGAATTGTTGATGATACCATATTCAATGCCGTTTCCTTAAGTCAGAATCACTGCTGTTGTTGGTGTTTCCGCCAGCTCTGCTGTTGAATAATGAACTAAAACAACGTGGTTCGCCAACAACTAGTAAATACATCCCTTACGGAAATGGTTGTTGGTGCACCGCGAAAAAATATTTCAATAACATTGATTTGCTCTGGCGGATACGCCAACAACAGATCATTTATACGGTTTATTTGCTTGAGTAAACGACATTCATACCCAATCATATTTGAGTCATAGTTCAATCTTTTAAGATTGGTTGGTCGAAAATGCACAACCTAGGGAATTAATATAGGAATGGACTGTAATTAAATTTGATATGTCAGGTTCAATAACGAGCATTGATTTATTCGTGCTTGTTTCTTCCAAATCCATCATCCCCAACGAAGCAACATCGATGGGTGTATTTATAGGAGTTTATGCATCAGAAAGAAGTATTTTAATTTCTTATTTGAATAGGAATGTTGGTCTTTGAAAAAATATTTTCTGTTATTTTATTAGATGTATTGGCTAGGTTTCCAATGGTTTTTACATTGTTTAAATAATTTTGTATGTAGAAAATTCCTTTATATTCCATCTTTTCTAGATATGCAATCATCGCTTGTATATCTTCTACATTCAATAAGTTGGTGTGTACAGTAGTGCGTATTTCAAAAGGTATTTTATATTGTTGAAAAAGTAAAAGTGATGCTTCAAATGCTGAAAATAAATTTGATTGTGTTATTGCTTGAAATTTATTTGGCAAGGCTTTAAAATCCAACGAAATAAAATCAACCAAATTGTTTTGAATCAATTTTTCTAAAAATATCGGGTTAGAACCATTGGTATCTATTTTAACCAACAGTCCCATTTTTTTTAATTCAATAGCCAATTCAAATACTTGTTTGTGTAAGGTGCATTCTCCACCGCTTAATACAACGCCATCTAAAAGTCCGATTCTAGACTGTATAAATTGGAGTGCTTCACCAATTGTTTTTTTTCCTTTTCCAAAAACAATGTCTGGGTTATAACAATAGGAACAACGCATATTGCAGCCTGTAAACCAAAGGATACAGGCTGTTTTATGCGGATAGTCTAGCAATGTAAATGGTGTTATATCGTAAATGACACGCTTATTTAACACATTCGCTAAATTGAGTTCGTTGTTTGTGTTCACCTTTTTTACCGATGTTAAAACTTTCTACTGGTCTGTGGTATCCCATTACTCGGGTGTATACCAAACATTTTGTTCTTAATTCATTGTGTTGACTTAACACATCTTCAGATTTCATTTGTTGTTGCATAATTGGTTTGTTTGTTGGTTAATTGATTGAGTAAAATATTATCGCACTGGGGGCAATATTCATGCTCGCCAGAAATATTTCCATGCGTAGGGCAGATGCTAAATACAGGCGTAATTGTGATGTAGGGAAGTTTGAAATTACTCACTACTTTTTTAACCATGTTTCTGCATACTTCAATGGAACTTATTTTTTCTTTCATATATAAGTGAAGTACTGTCCCTCCAGTATACATGCACTGCAATTCGTCTTGTAACAACAACGCTTCAAATGGGTCGTCTGTGTGATCCACAGGAATTTGTGAGCTGTTGGTGTAATAAATATTTTCACCTTCTCCTGCGTGCTTAATTTCTGGGTAGCGTTTTTTATCTTCTTTCGCAAATCGATAGGTTGTTCCTTCCGCTGGGGTCGCTTCTAAATTATAGAGGTTTCCTGTTTCTTCTTGAAATGCTTTCATGCGATTACGGATATGGAGTAGTATTTCTGAAACAAAATCAATTCCGTGTTCACTGGTAACATCTAATTTGCCATCTGTAAAGTTTAGCAACATTTCATTCATTCCATTTACCCCAATGGTAGAAAAGTGATTTCTAAAATGTGTTAAATAACGTTTTGTATATGGGTACAAACCCCTGTCATACATTTCTTGAATAAAAATGCGTTTCTTTTCTAAGGTCGATTTTGAAATTTCCAACAGAATATTTAATCGATCGTAGAGTGCTTTTTTATCACCTTTGAATAGAAAGCCTAGACGTGCCATATTAATGGTAACTACGCCAATGCTTCCAGTCATTTCGGCACTACCAAATAGTCCATTACCTCGTTTCAAAAGTTCGCGCAAGTCCAGTTGCAAACGGCAACACATACTTCTTACCGCATTGGGCTTGTATGCATTTGGGTTTTCGACTTTATTTCCATCTGCGTCTAGTGTGTATTGACTGCCAATGAAATTTTGAAAATATGAGGAACCTATTTTAGCAGTATTTTCAAAAAGTATATCCGTATTTTCTCCATACCAATCAAAGTCTTCAGTAATATTAACGGTCGGTATAGGAAATGTAAAGGGTTGTCCATTTGCATCGCCTTCAGTCATTACGGTGTAATACGCTTTGTTAATCATGTGCATTTCCTTTTGGAAATGGCTATAGGTTAGTTCTTCCAATGATCTTGCTCCGCGTTCTATTGCAGATTTTTCTAATAAAGCATCTGTAATTCCTTTAAATAGATGCACATCTTTTTTTGTTGGAATTTGACTTTTAAGATCTTCAGGCGGAACCCAATCAAGCGTAATGTTTGTGAAAGGAGATTGTCCCCAACGTGCCGGTACATTTAGGTTGTAGACAAAACTACGAATGGCTTTTAATACATCTGTTTCGGTTAGCTTGTCTTTGAAAACATAGGGTGCAAGATAGGTATCAAAGGAGCTGAATGCTTGTGCGCCTGCCCACTCACTTTGTAATATTCCTAAAAAATTGGCCATTTGCCCTAAGGCTTCTCTAAAATGAGAGGGGGCTTTACTTTCAACCCTCCCGCGTACGCCATTAAAGCCATCATTCAACAGCACACGTAAGCTCCACCCAGCACAATAGCCGGTTAAACAATCTAAATCATGTATGTGAATGTCGCCATTTCTATGTGCGTATCCTTCTTCTTTTGAATAAACTTTATCTAGCCAGTAGTTGGCAATGATTTTGCCCGCAACATTATTTACCAATCCTGCATTTGAATAGGATGTATTTGCATTGGCATGTATTCTCCAATCCGATTTTTCAATATATTCTTCAATGGTTTGACTGGAATTGACGTACGTTGTATCCTCATTTAAGCCCGCTACATGCTCTCTTTGTAATTTTCGAGTATGCCTATAAAGCATAAAGGAACGCATCACTTCAAAGGCACCATTTTTGAAAAGTTCTTTTTCAATAATGTCTTGTATTTCTTCAACCGACCAGATTGTTTTATGTTCTAATTTTTCAAGCGTTTTTAAATAAACAGCTTCATTATAGGTTGTATGCGTACTTGAAAAACCTTTTTTTAAGGCATCTTCAATTTTGAAAAGTTTAAAGGGTTGATACGCTCCATTTCTTTTAATAACATAATTTTCCATGCAGTATTCTATTTTAGTGTTAAAATATATGCCGCAAAAATGAATGTAAAAAATATGTATGCATGCAACACATAGATTCATTTGTATGAATTTATATATCATTCATGTAAATAAATGATGTGCATCACTTTTTATTACACCCTTCATTCGCGGAAGTTTTTGTAATGAATAGTATTAGGCAAATTTTCTGACTCCTCTCAAGATATATGTTGTATTTTATGAATTTATAAATTCATATACATGTCTTGAGAGCCACAGTTGCGCGACAGTTCGTGATTTAAACACGATTCCTTTTTAATCATTCATTGTGAATGAA
>NZ_CALMGQ010000040.1 GCF_937863595.1 uncultured Cytophaga sp. | reverse complement strand
AAGTTGATATCGACTGGGCATCATTCACCGCTTTTGACTCCTATCCACTTTCTAGATTGGATATTGTATTTGACGACATAGAAGGTTTTGTTAAAAAAATCTGCAAAGATGATATGGGCAAAGAAGCATTAAAAGAAAAAATGTCGACCATTAAAATTACAAATTCAGATAAACAAGAAGATTTGAAAATGGAATTGAAAGACAATACGTTTAACCTTCATTTTCAACTTGCTGGTGGCACTTTTAGTTCATATACAGATTCTGATATGGCATCTTACGTAGAAAAACAATTATAATATGTTGATTGAATCCTTGCAAAAAGATTTATTGAAAGATTTTTCGGAGTGGTTTGACCTACTTGCAGAAAAATCAAAAAACACAACAGACACTTTAAGCTTACCAAAGCTTGAAGTGTCTTTGCGTTCTGGCAGAACCTTTACTGGAGTTATCGTTGGTTTAAAAACGTCTGAAAGTGATCGCTTATTAATGCTATTGGAACATACAAGCGTTCAAAATAAGGAATGTGTACACCTCATTCAAACACAAGAAATTATAGCTCTTTCATTTCTAGATGCACATGCGATGCTTGCAGTGTTAGCAGACGATGAAACCATAATTTCTAATTTAGATTTAAAACGAAAAATAAATCAGTTAGAAGACAGCCTTGAAAAACTGCTTTCGAAACGCATTTCAATTTCAATTAATTTTAATGATACGACAAACAAAAACAAAAATCGTATTGTTAAAATAGCAGAATTATTACCTGAATTTTTCGGTCAATTAACGAAAGACAGCATGGGTATGCAATCCGTTACTGCCAACATCGAAAAAGTAGTATTGGAGGTTGCTGAAAAATCTAACACAGCGCTACAAAACAAAACGTTAACCATCCCCTTTTCGCACACGGCTTATGTTTCTTTTGCAATAGACAAAGAAGCTATTATTCAGTCGATTGAGTTGGTGCTTTAAAACAAGAATCCCTCGTTGTGTATATGCCGATTGTACAATTTGTCACCTACACATACAAACCAGATTTTAGGAAGCAACTACAAGCACTTCTGTTACTTCCTAAAATTATAGGGATCCTAAAACAACACACGCAATGGAGGCATTACAATCAAAAAAAACCAAACAAGAATTGATTCAAATGGCCGTTGATATTCTTACAGAGAAACAACCTTCTCTGGTAATTGATTGGGATGCGTTTGAATATACAGCTTGGAAAAACAGCAAAGAACTGCTTGTTACGTTTAGAAGATACATTCGGTTTATCGCCTTGAATGCGCAACCCCAACATTATTACGACATCACGGTAAACCTTGTCACCAAACAGATCCTCCCCTTTGAATCGGGATATACCTGTACTTTTTATGTACCCACCGAAACAGACAAAAAGAAATTAGATTTTATAAAATCGATTAGCGATTTACCGTCACAGTCTACCTCAGACATCACCATTACTGAAAATGAAGATCATTACTGGATTAGTGAAACAAATAAAATAGGTTTCAGGAAATTCTTTATCGATAAAAAAACAGGTTTCAAATCGGGTGTAATGGAAGGAAGTTATTCGATAGAGATACCAAAACCTGTAGTAGAAGACGTATACCAACGGGAAGAAATGTTAAAACTCTACGATACGGATGAAATAAGTCGGATTACCAGAAACGCCATTATACGTATCGCTATTGGAATTATTACGAAAGAGCAACCGGCAATCGTATTAAATTTTGATGATTATGAAAAAATCGTTTTAGGAGATAGCAAAAACGCACTAGTAGAATTTAGAAGAATAGTGCGTTATACCCCTTTAGGAATACATCCAGAAAAAAGATTTTCGTATGATATAAACGTTAACTTAAATACGAATACCATTTTGCCTTTTGATGACACGTTTGCATCCGAATTTTATATTGAAACCGAAGCCGATAAAAAAGCATTGGAATTTATAAAAAAACACACAGGAAACTTCTCTTCTGATTTTAAAAATATTATTCATGAAGAAGAAGAACATTATAGTATTGATACCCACAATACCTATTCGCTTCAGATAAGTACGCTACATAAAAAAACAGGTGAAGTAGAAATTGTACTGAATGGACACATGGATCCCATGCCACGCCCAACTATTAAAGTAGATTTAGATGCGCTTATCGAAATTAAATAGATTAAAATAATTATATGTTAGAACTAAATATACAATCAAAAATAAAAACGGAATTAACCGCTATCCTTCAAGAGGCCATACAATCTGAAAAGATTGACACAGAAACGCTTCGGATGATTATTCTTTCTATCAATGATGGCTTAGATACATTAGAGGTCTACGCACAAAATGATTGGAACATACATAGGTTGGATGAAGATGCTCCAATGATTGGCGAAATAAACATTTCGGAATGGGTGGCTGTGGTTCATGAGGTATTAAAAACAGACAAAGCAATCGACCCCGTTTATATTGAACGTGCAACCGAAATAGAAAAAAAATATACCGAAAAAGAACCTGCAATTACCTTCGAAGATTTTGAAATATCTACAGACGCCCAACGGGCAGCATTGATTTGTTTACGTGAAGAAATGCTAACACAATTGAATGCATCGATCGTGCAGGTGGCAAATTCGGTTTCGGACAACACAATTAAACATGCTGTTGGTATTTTAACAAACCATATCACCTACGAATACGACGACATAGAATACGAGGAAGATGGTTTGTTATTGCATGGATTTCTGCATCAACAAACGGAAGGTCCGTTCTATAATGTAAGCATAATGCATGGAAACAAAGTATTGTCCAATCATTTTTTATGTTTTACAGAAAAAGGTATTCAATTATTTTGTAAAAAAAATAGTTACCAACTCAATGATGTTTCTGTTTGTAGCTATGAAGCAAAGGACTTCACGTTTATGTATGCAGATGATGAAGATTTATTTATCCGAATCAATGGCGACACTAAAACCCTTTTTATAACGGCAATAGAAGATGATTTGCAAACAACCAAAAACACGTCAGAAAAAAACTTTTTAAAAGACGTCAATCTATTTTTAAAAGCTTTCGCAGAAAAAGTACTGGATAAGGATACGGTACCCAATCCAATAACAAACAAAGATGCCTTTGATAAATGGTTGCATTTTCTGTTGGAACAAAAAGTGTATATGGGCAACCACGATACGGTGTTTGATTATGGAGATGATGCCTATAACTATTACCTACAATCACTGCCTACAGACTCGCTTCAATCCCAACGAGCCTTATCTTTTCATGCAAGCAAATTGTTTCGTGTAGGTAGATTTGAAGAGTCGGTAACGGCATTCAAAAAAATGCTTAAACTGGAAAACAGTGATAAATTAGAATATCTATGTGCGTTACTTTTAGATAATAAAAAAGAAGACTACGATGCGTATCGATCAAGTATTGAAGTAGATTACAGCCAAGAGGTACTCCAACTTTTAGATATATTATGGATACTAAAAGAACCTTTGGACGAAGATACCTTAAAGGCGCTCGAACAGAAGATTAAAACGATTCCGATACCAACATATAGCATTAAAGGGTTGCGAACGGTTGTGTTAATTAAACTATACACCTTACTTCAAGATCACGACAACGCCTTATTGCAAACACAGCGTTTATTTATAGACCATACATTAGAGTGGTTTTTACTTCGATATGAACTTCCACAGACTGATTGTGTAAGTCAGTCTTATGAAAAGTTGGTTCAACAAGAAGCCAAAGAAAATGCGTTTAGAGAACAAGAAATTCCAGCGGCATTCAATACGTCTAAAAACAAACAAACACCAATAGACTATACAACATACAACGATTGCTATTATTTAACAGACCGCATCGAAATACAAGATTGCCAATGGGTACACCCAATAGATGCAAACACGTTCCTTGCGGTGATCGAAGAAGATGAGGTACTGCTTGTTCGTGCTTCAATAACGGCAGATAAAACGGTTGAAATTTTACACCAGACCATCCTGCCAAAAACACACAATGTAGCATCTTGTACCTATCTTGATGGTGTCATTTATATAGCCGACCAATCACGAGGCATTGTAAGCTACACCGTAACAGCGAATGCATTTGAATTACGTTCTGCTGTTTATAAAAATAAAAATAACGCTGCATACTATAGAAACCTATGTATTGCGGATGGTTATCTGTATGCAAGTAATAATTGTTTTTTAGAAATATTCGATCTAAAAAAACCAGAAGTACCTGCACTCAAAGATTCGCTTTACATACATTTTGGGGGTCAGTTATTTGTGCACCACAACTTACTTGTCGTATGCTCCACCCATGGTTATGTGATGTTGATTGACATTTCGGACAAAACAAACCCCGTTTGGTTATGTACGCTTGAAGAAGATGAAACACCAAGAAACATGCATATTGAATTTGTTGGTGATTATTTGATATGTCGTTCGATATATAATATTAAAGCCCCTACCGCTCCTATCTGTATTGGAACGATAAAAGAAAACGTAGTGCCAATTTATTATTTTGCACCAAAACCTGAAGTGCTGCTATTGAGCACCGGCGATGACTATCTGTTTACTACGCTTCAACTAGAAGATAAACATGCGCGTTATACCAATTGGCTTCCAAGCAAAGAAAGTGAACACAACACAAATATCGGTGCGCGCGACAACTTGGCAACTGCCTATTTCGATTCAACGGTAATAAGTTATGGTAGATATGAAATTCAATTTTGGAAAAAAGAGTTGAATCGGATAATTAACTAAATAACATGTTTCACCAACTAATAAAGTAAATCAGATTATACGTTCAAATATTATTTTCGCATGCAGGTACAAACAACAGATTTAAAAGAGAAATTCCCCAATGCGCATTGCGTACAGTTGGTATCTGTTGCTAAAGGTACAGCGTTTTGTTTTGCGTTAGTAAACGTGTGGAAAACGGATGCCTACAAATCGATAGAGCAAGTTGTAATCTGCATTCAGGGGGCGAACATTAAAGACGTTTATTCCATTCACAATCCAGAAAAATACACCCGTTGGTTATGCATGTACGCACTTGACAATTCCAATTATTGGTTAGGAAGTAGCTATTCTAGAATCCATTCGGGTGCAACCTTATCCCTCTTTTCGGAAAACACCTTGCTCAAATCATGCAGCTATGACCAAGGACATGATTCTGAAATAATCAAATTAGAAAAAACAAAACGTGGTGATATTTTAATTGAAGGCAATTGGTATAGATGCATTCGTGCTGGCGGACATGATGAATTTTGGCCTGAAAAATGGGAGGCTACAATCAGTAATGAAGGAGCAGATATTCCAGAAGAAAACGACGCGTTACACACACAAGATTATTTTCCAGTTTCAATTTCTGATTCCAATTTAAACTGTTTTTTTGTGATCGAAAACTTTGGCATTTCTAAATACACCAGTACCGGAGAAATGCTTTGGAATAAAGGGTTGGGAGATATAGGAAATGAAAAATTAATGCCCCTAACCTATATGGCACGGTACAATACGTTCGAAAAAAAGCTAGCCAGTTCGGATGGTGTTTGGTTTGCTGGTCTTGATTATAAAAATTCGGATCGTTATTTAGGAGAAGCCTTGTTTGGCAGAATAACTTCTGCTGGTCATATTTTTTCATTATCCTATTTATTTAATGACTACCCTGAGGTATTTAAAATACACGCGCTTGTTTCGGGCAATAACAGCAATTGCTTATTGATAGGCGAAACATTGCACGTAGGCAAAGGCTCCGGATTATTTATCCTTCACATTCACTATTCTAACAATGAATATTCTAAAAAGATTCGATATTTAAATTTTAGCGCAGATGATTTACAACTTTCCATCAGCAATAAACCCGTTTTTGAGGAAAGATATGTAGACATTAAAGGCGTCTTTCCTCAACATTCGAACCTAGAAGAATTGAAAGAGATTGTTATTTTAGGAAATGTTACGCATCTACGTAATCGGGATAATGGAATGATTTGGTCTATTCAACTGGAAGATACATTCTAAAACACAAGCATAAAATGAGACATTTAGAAGACACTATAAAATTAGAATTAGCAGCATTTTATCAACAGCATCCAAGTGCGTATGCAATACTATTTGATAAAATTACGGCATATAATTACTTAGATTATGCAGCAGATAAGGAATCCTTTGAGATCTTTAAAGAACGCCTAAAAGATGATTATTTTAACACAGCAATAACGGATTATAGATCTTCTGAAAATACTGCTTTTAAAGAAGAAATTCTTACCCTTGCAGAAAATCAATTCGACGATCCATTCCGTAGACTAATTATGCTACGATGTGAAAATGCATTCCATAAAGTATTGGCGCATGCAACAGCTTTTCTGAAAGGTTCCCACTTTTTAAAGGAACATAATCTACCTATTACAGATCAATCACTATTCGCAATGAGAGATGCTTATTATTTTCCAGCGTTCAAAGAATCTGCTATACGCTTTTTCAATTCAGCATTTAACGATATTCTAACACATGCGAAAGAATATAATCCTGTAGATCAAGAGCCAGAACCTGAAACATTATTAAGTCTTGCCCAAGCGATTGCTTCTTTTAATGATGATGAACGGGAGCAATTTGCAAAACAAATTTTTGAAATTTTTACGTATAGTTGTACTGAAAATAAAAGTTATGCTATGAAACAGGCTTCTGGTTTTATAGCAATTCGACTCACCGACTTTACAACAAAATTTGATATACAGGTCATAGACAATGCAATCAAACAGTCCGAAAAAAAAGGTATAGAAGACATTTATATAGAACAATACTTGTATGCCAAATGGATATTAACAAAGAATACAAA
>NZ_CALMGQ010000039.1 GCF_937863595.1 uncultured Cytophaga sp. | reverse complement strand
TTGTCTAAATTATTCGCCTAAACCAGTTGCTCCCCAGAAAATGGATGTGACCCTAAATATATAAATAGAGAATTGGCACAAATCTTGAAGTATATGTATTAAATATAAAAAGCCATGAAAAATATAGCCTTACCCATTCTAGCATTCTTGGTAACTGTAGTTTTTTCTTACGGACAAATTCCAGACCAAAATCCTAATTATCAGACTAGTTTAGATATATACACTAAAAAACTTCTCGATTCTGGTAATACCACCATGTCAACAACTGTGCAAGACACATACAAAGCAATTGATGAATGGCAGGATAAAAAGGACCGTAAAATAGAAAATGACAGGTTGTCTAGACAATATAGACAAGAAAGACGTTTGGCAAGAATAAACAGACCAAACTATTATTCTAATCGGTATGCTTATGCCCCCAATGTTTATGGAAATTTTCCAAATAGGAATTACAACCAAGGCTTTGGATACGGTAATGGTTACGGTAATAATTTTGGTTACGGTTATGGTCAATATAATGGATATGGTTACGGGAATACTTACGGTTACGGTAATAGAAATGGATATGGTTCGAACGCTGCTTATTGCTTACCTTACTCATATCCTGGAAATTTCAGATTAGGTGCATCCGTGAGACTTGGTAGAAATGTTTGGCTTGGATTTTAAAACAATAAAGAAATGATTAAAAATATATTTTGGATATCGATAACAGCTGTTACATTAGTTACCTCTAGTTGTGCAACCAGAAAGGTAGCAAGGGTAGACCCTAACCAACAGATTGATTTAAGTGGAAGATGGAATGATGTAGATTCTAAATTAACTGCAGACGCCATGACTCAACAAGCACTAGGAGAGATTTGGTTAGAAAACTTTATGAGGAAAAATAATGGTGAGCAACCCGTTGTTATTGTTGGGATGGTTACGAATAAAAGCCACGAACACATAGAGGCAGAAACTTTTATAAAAGATTTAGAGAAATCATTTATAAAATCTCAACGTGTAAGACTCGTTCAGGCTGGTGATAAAAGAGAAGAAATAAGAAAAGAACGTGCAGATCAGCAAACAAATTCTTCTGTCTCTACGATGAAAAAGTTTGGTTTAGAGATTGGTGCAGACTTTATTTTGCAAGGTTCAATTAATTCTATAGTAGATGCTTACAAAAAAGATAAAGTTGTTTATTATCAAATTGATCTAGAATTGACAAACTTACAGACAAACGAAGTGGTTTGGATTGGAGATAAAAAGATAAAGAAATTAGTTAAAAACTAAATTGAATCCTTCATTTTAATAAGGCTGCTCTCTTTTAATTAAAGAGCAGCCTTATTTGTTATAAACCTTATGACACAATTTAACTTTAGAAAGAAATTGCCAAGCATGAGCCTCGCTTTTGTGTTTCTTTCTTTGCTATTTTTTCAATGCCAGACATACTACCAAAGAAATATAGATTACAACAGTCAACTTCAGTCTCACGATTATTCAGGAGCAGATAAATCATTAGAAAAATTCAAGTTATTGCATAAACAACGTAATGCTTTATTATTAGTTTTAGAAAAAGGGAAAGTTGCCCATCTTCAAAAAAAATACGCAGAAAGTAATGTGTATTTTAACAAAGCGGATCTTTTGATAGAAGATTACAATAAAGTGTTAAAAGATTATTTGGTATCAACAACCATAAATTCTCAGCTAAGCTTTTACAAGCCAGAAGAGTTTGAAAAAGTATTGATTCATTATTACAAAGCACTAAATTATATTTATTTAGGCAATTATGAAGATGCTTTGGTAGAAGCAAAAAGAATAAATCTACAACTACAACAGCTTGACGATAAATATAAGCAAGACAAGAATAGATACACCAAAGACGCTTTTGCACATATTTTGATGGGATTAATTTATGAGGCCACATCAGACATTGGAAACGCTTTTATAGCGTATAGAAATGCTCTTGAAATTTATCAGGCACATGGTGATGTGTATATGAATGTACCTTTACCCAATCAGCTAAAAAAAGACGTTATACGCTGTGCTTCCTTAAATGGATTTACAGACATCCAAAATAAATATGAGAAAGAATTTGGTATGACGTTTAATAAAGAGGATGTACCTAATAAAGAATTGATTTTGTTTTGGGAGAATGGACTGTCGCCAGTTAAAGAAGAATGGAGTGTTAATTTTACTGTATTGCCTGGCCAAACCGGATTTGTAACTATTGTCAATGCCGATCTGGGTATAAGTATTCCTATTCAATTAAGTAATTCAAACACTGTTTCTGCATCTGATTTTAAAATGATTCGACTCGCCTTTCCTAAATATACAGACAGGCAATCTTTATATAAGGATATAACGGTGCATGTTGGAAGTAAAGACTATAAGCCAGAACTGATAGAGGATGTAAATACAATTGCAAGACAAACGTTAAAAGACAGATTTGCTAGTGAGATTGCTTCTGCTCTTTCTCGATTAATTGTAAAGCAAGCTGCAGAAATAGCTTTACAGAAGCAAAATAAAGATCTAGGCGCAGTGTTAAGTGTTGTAAATAGCGTTACAGAAAAAGCAGATACAAGACAATGGCAATCATTACCTGATCAAATTTCTTATGCAAGGATTCCGATTGAAAACGAAACCCAACTATCTGCTACTATCATTTCTATTAGCGGACAAACGAAGAAAGAAGAATTTAATTTACCTAAAAATAACAGCGCACTCTCTTTTATGAATATCTATAACCTGGAATCTAGATTGCGCTAGATTTTATTTATGTTAAAAATTTGCACACTAACGTTCCCTCTAACGTAGATGTAAAATGTAATTCAATTATTCTGAATGGAAAATTTTATTTTTATGCTTGGCGCCCCAATCTTTTAACGCATGAATAATTGGTGTTAAGGTATCGGCATATTGTTCTAATGTATAAGAAATTTTCACAGGATAATCGTCGATTACTTGTCTGGATATTAATTTGTGTTGTTCCAAGTCTTTCAATTCTTTTGCCAAAACCTTTGGTGTAATGCCCGGAATACTTTTTTGAATATCGGTAAAACGCTCGTTTCCCCCTCCAATAGAAATGATAATAGACAATTTCCATTTTCCATTAATCACATCCAAGGTATCCTGAACAGATTTAATGGTCGTTAGACAATCTTGATATTTTTTTTTATTTGACATGTTTTACTTCATTTCTACCTGTAAATTCACATTGATTTCCTGCATCACTTCTGCAAATAATTTAACAGATTTTATACGCGCTTCGGCAGAATACATCGTAGATACTGCAATAACTTCATCTACATTCGTATCTTTCAAAAAGCGGATCATTTGTTTTTTTACATTTTCTTTATCTCCCACAAATGAAAATTTTAGCATTTGCTGCAAACGAGGATGATTTAATATTTCACGCCATTCATCCGTCATTTCCACTGGAGCTAGCACACCTTGCATATTTCCCGTCAACATTCCATAAAACATTCTAATCAAAGAAGTAAATATTTTCTCTGCTTCTTCATTGGTATCCGCCATTATTACATTTATACCAGCAATGGTATAGGGTGCACTCAAAAATTCGGAAGGCTGAAATTCCTGCTCGTAAATATGAAGTGCATCGAACAAATGCGTAGTGGCGAATTGGCTGGCAAATGCATAGGGCAAACCTTTTCTGGCAGCTAAATGAGCGCTATCGGTACTTGACCCTAAGATGTATAGTGGCACATCCATCCCTTCTGCCAGACCAACTCTCACGTTCGAAGATTTGTTAGCAAGTGAAAAGTAATTCTGTATTTTCTGAATTTCAGAAGGAAAAGAATGTGCTGCCTGCATGAAGTCTGATCGGATGGCTTGTGACGTTACACCGTCAGTGCCCGTAGCTCTTCCCAAGCCTAAATCGATGCGGTTTGGGTACAGCTGTGCTAAGGTTCCAAACTGTTCTGCAACAATAAAGGGGGAATGATTGGGCAACATTACACCGCCAGCGCCTACTCTGATTTTGTTCGTATTTTCTGCCACATAACCAATCAAAATGGCTATAGCTGCACTTGCCGCCTTTTCTGAATTATGATGCTCGGCAAACCAATATCTTTCGTAACCGTTTTCTTCAGCCACCTTAGCACTCTCTAGTACATTATTCAACGTTTCTTTGATGGTGTTGCCTTGCGATACGGTAGCTAATTCCAGTATAGAGTATTTTATATTGTTTTTCATGGTGTGAATTTTTATTGAGAAACATTCATTTAAATAAGATAGCTGTTAGAACAGTTAACAGCTAAATATCTTGACACAATATTAATCAAAAGTTAGTTACCAAATGATAGTGCTTTCCTAAAAGAAAGTGACTTAGTGCTGATTTTGAGATAGGTTAGATTGTTAGGCGGAATTATTATTCCTTCAAAAAGTAGTAGTAATACGTGTTTCGGGTTATAACTGTTCCCCAAAAAGTATGTTCTAAGCAGTCCGTCTCTTATTATTTTATTGTCTATTAAACAGTACTGGTCGTCTAAATAAAGTTACTGGTGTTGGGTGTAGTAGGGAGGGTTACTAGCACTCGAGTTCATTTAAGCAGGTCTGTCGCTATTATTCCAAACAGATATTATCCACTAGACTTCTGTCTGAAGATTGGTGAGAGGTTATCGTATTTTCAGTTTCAGCTGGGGAGATAAAAAAAATATTTTTTTGCCCGCAAAGAGGCAAGTCCTTTTGCAAGTTGTAGACACTGGAATGAATTGTGCCACTTACAAATGTGCTTGCCTCTGTGTATAGGCTGTTTCTATTTTTGCCCCGTTACCTGCAGATACGTTGCAACCGCTAACTTGTATTGTGTTTTCGCTTCGGTCAGTTTATCTGCTGTTTCAGAAACGAGTGCCTGCGCTTCCAACAAGTCGGATAAGGTAACAATGCCACTGTCATAACCTGTCTGGCTTACTTTCAGATTTTCTTCGGTTTGGACGGCCGTTTCATTCATAATGACTATTTGCTTCCACGCTTCATTTACATCTGTCCAAACTTTTTCCATTTGTAGGTTCAATAAATCTTTCGTTTCTTCAAAAGTATTTTCTGCAATTTGTTGTTTTATTTTCTGCTCTTTAATGGCATAGCTTCCTCCCCACCAATCAGATATTGGAATTGAAAGAGAAACATAAGCTAATCCATTGGTGTTATTCGTAGCCCCTTTTTCTAACATATTAACATGATAGCCTGCCAGCCCTACGGCAAGAGTTGGCATATAGTCGCCTGTTTTCATTTTGATTTGTAGTTGTGCAGCTTCTACCGATTTTTCCAATAACTGGTATTCTGTTCTGCCACTTAAAGCAGTTTGGTTATCCGTATAATATTGACTGGGATTTTGTGTTACGTCAATCACATCCAACAATACGAATGTAGCATCAAAGGGAATACCAATAGTTTGACAAAACTGCATTGTTGCTAATTTTTTTCCGTTCAGTAATTTATTTTTGTTGGCTTCCAATTCGCTTTGTTTGATTTGAACTTTTAGTACATCGTTTTTTATAATCACCCCTGCCGTGAAAGCATCATCAACCTGTTTGCGAACTTCATTTAATAACAGTTCGTACTTTTCTATCGTCTTTTCTTTTTCTTGTAAAGAAATTAACTGCCAATATTGTTGCTCGGTTTTGAGCAATATTTCATTTTCTGTCAGTTGTCGCTGATTCTCTTTTACATCAACATTAAGGGCTGCCAGTTTATTTCCTGTACTTATTTTACTACCAGCATAAATGGGCTGTGTTATATTTAAAACTCCTATTGCGCTGCGCTGCATCATACTCAATTCAACCCCAGGAAAATAGGCAAACTGCGTAGCTGTAGCCAGGTTAGCAGGGTTGCCGTCATACACAGGTAAGTTTCCGCCTTCCATTTTGTATTTAATCAATGGATTTATTGCCTGCATGCCAAACACATTGGCATTCACTTTTGGATAATAATTGGTGTAGGCGTTTTTCTTTATCTGCTGAGCTACTTCGACTTCCAAAGCACTATTTTTTATGGCCATGTTATTTTTCAATGCCAATTCCTTGCATTGTTCCAGCGTTAATGTTGTTTGGCTGTATGCTGTTGCTGATGTAATCAGGGCAACAACAAGTATCGTTAATTTTTTCATCTCTTAATGTTTAAGCGTAGTTCTTTTTAAACAATTGATTGTACAGTACAGGTATCATATACAGGGTTAGTATCATTGATACCAATAACCCAAAACAAACCACCGCTCCAAGCGGCCCCCAAAGGGTAGACCCACTTATTATCATAGGTACAACACCAACGGCTGCGGCAAATGATGTAAGGAAAATTGGCCGCATTCTACGTTTGCCTGCAGCTATAGCTGCTTCTGTAAGCGACATCCCATTTTTAGTTCGTAATTCTTCTGCATAATCAATCAGGATAATGCCATTGCGGACAACAATACCCATAAGACTCATAATACCTAAGAAAGATGTTAAACCGAATGGATAACCTGTAATGATTAAACCTAATGCCGCGCCTAAAAAACTTAAGGGCATAGTCATCATTACAAGAAAAACTAATTTGGTTTTTTTGAATTGAAATAACAGAATAAAGAAAATCAACATAATACCTGCAAATAGGGCTTTGCCTAATGGAATATAGTTTTCCAATTCGCTTTCTTCTTCACCACCATACGTGAGGGTAATTTCTTCTGACGTTGGTATTTTTTTGATTTCAGTTTTCAAGTCGGATAAAACTTTGTAAGGCAATACACCACGCTTCACATCGGCTCGAACAGTAATGGTTCTTGTTCCGTTTCTGCGAACAATCTGTCCTTCGCTCCAATCATTGCTTATGCTTGTTGCTATTTGTCTTACAGGAACACTTGCACCTGTTAATGGAGATGTTACATTTTGATTGGCGATATCGGAAAAACTGTTTTTTTGTCCGGACTCGTTCATCAATTTAATGTTTACAGGATAATCGCCTTCCCATATAGTACCAATAGGCATTCCTGAAAAACCGGTTGCTAATGAAGCCGCTACTATGCCTTTTGTTAATCCCAATCGGTTGGCTGTTTCATCATTTATCTGAACGCTTATTCCTTGCCTTGGATTGAGGTAGTCTGTTCTTGCCCAGATTACATTTTCATTTTTATCCATTATCGTTTTTACTTCCATTGCCAATGCTTTGATAGAATCTTTATTGTCACCGCTAATCCGCAATTCAATAGGTGCTGTGGTACTCAATAAGTCTAATTGTTTCATTCGCACATACGCATTCGGAAAATGATTTCTATATTTTATTTCGTATTCGTTCAATATAGAAAGTGCATCATCTTCCGTTTGGGTATTAACAACCAACTGAGCATAATTTTTTGAAGGAAAATTAGGGGCGTAAGTGGTGTGAAAACGGGGCGAACTTGTGCCTACAAAAGCCGCTACATTTAACACGCGTTTATCTTTCATCAACATTTGCTCTAGGCTGTCAGACACGAAACTCGTTTGTTCCAAGGTGCTGCCTTCTGGTAAATATATTTCTACTGCAAACTGGTTTCGGTCAACTTTTGGAAACAGCTGACGTGGTACAAATGCAAGAATACCGATACCTATTATCACCGAAACAATACCGCTAAGAATCGTTATTTTAGGGGCACGAAATGCCCATTCTAATGTGCTATCGTATGCTGTTTGCACCCAATCCAATAATGATTTTCTTTTTTGTTTGCCATCGTCTTTTATAATTCCTTTTTTGATAAATACATAGCTCATATAAGGAACGAGCAAACAAGCGATCAGCAAGGAGGTGATTAAAGCAACGCCAATAGTTATAGGCAATGAACCCACAAAATCGCCCACCATTCCATCAAGGAAAAACATCATTGGGATATAGGTTGCTATGATAGCCATTGTAGCAGAAAATACAGGAACAAACAATTCTTTAGCACTTTTCCAAGCTGCGTCCCAAGGAGTAAGTCCGGGTCAGGTAAAAAAGCTGGGGAGTAACTGATAAAATATTAACTTTACAGGTAT
>NZ_CALMGQ010000038.1 GCF_937863595.1 uncultured Cytophaga sp. | reverse complement strand
AACACAAATCGGTACCGTCGTAAAAAAACCATTCGCCGTATTCGGCAGACAAGCGGTTTATAAAATCAAAACTACCTTCGCCATACTGACACATATACGCGATTTCTTCTTTATGAAAGGGTTTGATTTGCAGATTAAGTTGTGAAGAGGTGGTAAACTCAATGCATTGATGCACGATATCTATCAAACCCATTTTTTCAAAAGACATGTAATTGGCACCTGCATCCAACAAACACGTTCGGCTTTTTCCTTTCAATACCAACTTACCCCAAGCGCCTTCTTCTTGCTGCAAACCTACTTCAGTAACAATGCCATTAAATTCATTGTCGTGCGGATCGTTTTCGCCAAAACCTATGTATAAATCACGGCCCACATAATCTTGGTAATCGTATAAATCATGCGAAGCTAATTTGCCCAAGGTATCTTGATCGAGTACGACCTCAAATGTGTGGTGCGCATTAAAGGATTGATGTAAGACAATGGAATTACAAAATGGAACGGATTTTCCATCGAGGATAATTTCAAAACAAATTTCTTTGGACATAGCGAATTAACGATTTATTGGATGAAGTATTTAAGAATGGTTGGCCGAAAAGGCGCAACCATGGCGAAACAATTAAATGGTCTGTGTGTCACAGATCATGGTACTAGAAAAACCATGGTGAAAAGCTTATGATGATTTTTACTGACCACCGACCACTGTTCACTCTTTCGATTAAGATACTTGCACATGTATGGTAAGATTTAAGGCAGAACGTAATTCAATTTTAGATTGTAAGTTTGCCAATTCTATATCCCAATCTACGGTTTCGGTTGTTGGGTCTGTATGATTTTTCTTTGTAAGCAGCACTTCTACACAACGGATCAATCCTTGCTTGGGGTCTGGGCTTACCATCAACCCTTTGCGCACTTCCACATGCCTATCAATCTTGTCGCCCATCTCATGCAAGCAGCAGGCTTTAATATCTTCTACGGTTATAAGTTTGTTGTGCGAAAGTGTTGCATATTTATAGGCATCTATATGCCGTGCAGGGTTGAGTGGTAACTTACCTCCCAAGGTTGTAGTGCGTAAGGAAATAGAACCACTTAGAAATTTACTTCCCGCATACGTTTCAAGTATAGAACCAGCAGGTATGCCATTTGCATGTATGCTATTGGTTGTCCAATAATCGATAAAATATGTTTGATCATTTTTTGGATTACCCAAAATTAAATAGCTTGAAGTGTCTACATAATCGTTTTTGCGTGCTACCCGTTGGTTAAGTTGTTCGGTTAGCTGATTCAATTCTTTCAAACTATTAGCTATAGAATCGATTCCAAAACTTGCAAAAGTAGCAGACTCATCGCGCATCAACTCAATGACAAATTCTAAATACTCTTTTGCATCGCGTGCATCCATACGCTCCATTCCGCCTTTCCGAACAGTATAGTTTTGGTCCGTCCATTCGGTATTTTCTACGAGAGCTATCTCTTTGTATTTGCGGGCAAAATCATCTTCTACAGAATGAATGGACATGAAAAATTCGTTCTCTGCAGTACGTAGGGGTATGTTATTGGAGTTGTTTTTGAAGCGATACATTTGATTCACACTTCTTCTATTTAATACAGGAAATACATTTAAACTAATTTGTATATCCGACATGTTTTTATGATGCACAAAATAATCGGAGGTAATATTGATCCATACCAATTCTTTGTTGAACTCTTGTAAGTCTTGATCGAGAAATAATAATTTAAATGCATCGGGATATTTTTCTGTACGAATATCTTTAAGTCGAATGGTATCATCCGCAATAGAAATGAAACTACTATCGTATACATGAGAAATTTCTTTTTCAATAATATTCATGGTTTCCATATCAGAAAACACCGTTGGTATTTCTGCAGATTCTTCACCCATGCGCCCCATGCGCATATTGATTTTTTTATCTGCTATATACCATTCCGAAGAAGAGAGCAACTGACGTATTTGATAATTCGATGTTGCATTGATTTGTTCAAAAAAGAAACTCAAGCCTTTTAATGTTTCAATTTCTGGGTTAACACGTATGCCCAACCAAATAGAACTACTTTTTCGAGAATGATGTAGCATATTTGTATACGACATTTTTTGTTGCTGGTCATCCAAGGTCCAAGCAGTATTTCCAATCACAAGATGTTTAATTGCTACATCAAAAATACGAACATCGGCAATGGGTGAAAAATGTATCTGTTGTATTTTTTGATCCTTATTCATTTTCTTTGCATAAAAAAACGGATCAAGTGATCGAAGAATTTCAGTTGCTTCCACTGGAAAAGCTTGGGCAATAGCATGTGCACAATAAGGTGTAGACAATACCCCAGGTGTCATTAATAAAGCGAATCGTTCCAACATACGCTTTTCAAAAGACTGAATGGAGTTGTAGGTTTTGCGCAATTCACCCGACAAAGCCTCTATCATTATTCGAACCAAGGGATCTAAGGCATCTATATTTTTGGTTCCCCACAACATAGCAATATGCTTAAGCATGCGCTCTTTGGGATCCCCATATACATCGTTACTATTGGACATAAAATAATTTATTTATTGCGCGGAAACAGGGCTTAAGAATAATTTTGTTTGGAAATAATATTTTTCGCCCGTTTCTATCAAGACAGCATGTACTTGAATATTTACCTGTCGTTTGATTGAAACATATTGATTGGAATTGAATGTATTTTCAACTTCCGAAACAGCAACCGACACTTCCACTTTTTCAAGGGTTCTTTCATTTCGTTCGATGGCATATAGTAAGGAACTTCGAAGCTTCTCTTCCCAAATGCGTAAACTTAAAATCAAATCAAAATCTAAATCCCAAATCTCACAACCTAAGGAATGATTGTATCGATGCTCCCCATTATGACTTAAAATAATCAATTGTAAATTTTGAGAAATCGCATCCCCCAAACTACATTTCTGCAGTTTTTTTTGTTGAAAAATGCGTTTCAAATCCAATGGGTATTTATAATATTCAATCTCCATAGCTGGGATTATTAATTGAAATGTATTTTTTATTTTGAGCACGAATGCCCTCAAGTTCGGTCTCCACCCGCTCCACCTCGGCCTGTCCACCTCGGTCTGTGACAAACCATAGCCATCAACTTAACAAGTAATTTGGATATACACATTCGTCAGACCACTTTTTCGAGTAGTCCGACGACTTGTCTGAAGAAACACCCTAAACATCTCCACCTCTGTCTGTGACGCACAGACAGAAACGTTGTGGTAATTTGTTAAATGGTTTGTGTGTCACAGACCATGGTGTTAGTTCCCCTTAATCTCACTGGATGATTTTGCTTAAAGCGAAATTATCCGTTTCTTAATACCAATACCTCCATGAGCTGTATACAACAGATCGTGGAGGTATTTAATGGGTACAAATTAGAGTTTGTCTTTTCCAATTAACATCATAAAACAATATTAAAACATATTCTGTAGCCGAACGTCATAAATTATAAACAGCGTACATAAGTTCGACTACAGAATAGTATTTTATTTTACTAGATTAAGCCTTTGGCCAACGATTGTCGTGTTCCGCATTACCTAACTTAATAGTTTCAGCTGATATTGTAAACTTCGTTGTCATTGGATTTGCTCCAGAAGCATCAATGCCTTCAGAGTAATGTACAATGTAAGAGTTCTCAAAACTCAACTCTTTCATTTTAGCATCTTCGTCTGTTTTTTTGAAAACAACGGATCCACTAAAAGGTTTGAATTGACTATTAACCATATTTTCTATGATTGTCGTATCTGAAGTAGATTCGATTTCAAACGTAATACGTCCACCATATACATTGGATGAAGGTCTTCCTTTTGGATCTGTATCTCTACTCATGTTAAATGCACAGTTTAATACGTCGTATTTTGTGCTACCGATTGTTAGTTCTGCTCTAAAAGCCATAGTTGTAAAATTTAATTGTTAAGAAAAAGAAAGAAATTTATGATTGTTTGTATTCGCTGTTCCACTCTGTGCCATCATCGCCTTTCTGCCCATCAAGTTTCACTACAAAACTTTTAGCAGGAAAATATGGCGTGATGTGTATATCAATCAAAACGCGATCCTTTTGATTTGGATCTTGTTCTAATTTTAAAATTTTAAATTTTTCAATCAATCTGTCCGGTCCTTGAATGCCATCCAAAAACTTTACAATTTGACTACGAAGATCACCTTCCAATTTAGAGGTCCAGTTTTCGAACGCTCTTCTATTTAAGAAATCAAACAATACTTTTGTGATGTAATCAAATACACGCACAACCGAATACGTTTGCAATCCAAGGTTATCTCCATTGAATAAAGTCTTAGCAGAAAACGCCATAACCTTACCGTATTCATTTACCATAGGTACTAATCCCATTTTTTCTAAATGAGATATTTCACTTTTTTTCAAATCAAAACTCACTGCATCTACTTCATTGATGCTACCATGTTTTTTACCTGCGGTTACCTGAGACATCATGGTATAATACATTTTTCCAGCTAATGCAGAAGATGGTGGCACAAACAAATCTTCTGTTTCACCTACTTGCTCCACCTTACCTCTACCAACAATCCAGTTGCAGGTCATGATGGTATTCGACTTAAATGCATCTCCGCCAGTAAAATTCCCGTCTGTAAAAATATCCATTACATCATCCGGACTTTCAAGATTTGCAAAATCTGTTACCAGCATTACTTTGTTTTCATACGCTATCTTAGACCATTTTTCAACTACTTTATTGGCTCCCATATAACCAGGTATTACCAATAGCGAATAATTATCGCGTAAATCCAATCTGTCGTAATTGTCTTTTAACTCTTCTGCTACGTAATCGATATAGCGTGTATTGTCAAGATCCGTTACTTGCTCTAAGGAAGCGTTCATGATATTGACATTTTTCAATTTATCCGATTCTGTATTTTTATAAAACAAAGCAACAGAACGATAGCTTTGTTCCAATTCTTTGAAGGCATCTAATGCAATGCCTAAATTTTTATTTAATAATACTTGGGCTTCGGAAGCATTCTTTTCACTTATCGCCACAATCTCACTTGCAGTCTTTTGTTGCTTTAGTAATCCCAACCACGTTTCAATATTTTTTTGTAATAAGTTGCGTTCGGATTTTTTTTCCGGATCAGACATGAAAATGTTTTTACGCGCCTTACGCTGTGGGTTTATATTCGCTAAGCCATCAATCACATTTTCGATAAATGCAAATCCACCAGCCTTTTCAAGTTTAGAAAGACTTTGCTCTAATTGTGGTGCCGATGCTTGTTCTTTAGTCTTTAACTCTTGAGACGCTTGAACATTATTTTCTTGTAGTGACATATGTAAATTAGTCTTGAGATTTTAATTCAACTAGTAATGCAGACAATGTATCAATCAGTGCTTGATTCATTTCAGGATTTGCAGCTACCGACTGCAGCACTTTATTACTTTTAAACTGTTTAGCAATCTTGGTATATTGTTCGATATCTGAATTTAAATCTTTCAAATAGGCACTTTTTTCGACAACCTTTTTAACGCCAAAATCTCCTAAGTTTCCAAATTGAAACGATTCGTTTTTTACCGATCCTTCCTTTGTTTCAAAATCAACAGATTGTTCTGGTTTAAAATGTTCGAATACTTCTTCGACCGTTTTCAATCCTTCCACAATTTCAGGACGGAACGTATCGTCAACAGTAAGTTTTTGAACTAAAAGTGTTTTGTTATTTGCAATATCTGAGATTGCTTCTGAAGCATCTACTTTAACTTCATTTCCACCGATACCGTAGTTATACATAGTATTTTATTTTAATTAAACCTGTGTTCTATTTTTAGTTTTTCTATTCTGTTTAAAGAATAGATGTTTTTATTTTCACTTATGGTAGGCCGAATGTGCTTACGCACATGGTGGTTGGCCGAAAAGGCACAACCACGGCTGACTAAGGATAAGATATCTTATTCCGCGTCTACCAATGCAGAAGGAATAATCTCCTCTACATTAAATGTCAATTCATCATCCGATTTTAAATCAATAAAGAGACGTTCTCCTTTTTTCAATTCTCCTGAAATAAGCATTTTCGAAATCGGTCTTCTTAATCTGCTTCTTATAACCGTTACCAATTGTCTTGCACCATATTTTGGTGTAAAGCCAGACATGGCTAAGTTGTTTTTGGCTGCATCACTTAAAACCAATTCTATTTCTAGTTTTGCTAAACTTTCGTAAAGCGATTTTAATTGTATATCGAAAATACGTACAACGTTTTCTTCTGCGATTGGCGCAAAAGGAATAATTTCACTTACACGTGCTAGAAATTCTGGTCGGAAGTTTTTAGCCATTACATCCATAAGGGTTTGAGATGTTGGACGGATGCCTTTTTGGAATTGATCAACGACCCAATCGCTTGCGATGTTAGAAGTAAAGATGATAATGGAATTACTGAAATCGCCTTCTTTACCAAGCTTGTCGTGAAGCGTACCTTCATCCATGATTTGCAAAAAGGTATCAAACACGGAATGATGTGCCTTTTCAATTTCATCAAACAAAACAACCGAGTATGGTTTTTGTCTAATTTTATTTACAAGCATACCACCTTCTTCATATCCAACGTAGCCTGGAGGCGCACCGTATAAAAGCGCAGCAGAATGTTCTTCTTTAAATTCAGACATATCAAAACGAATCATCGCCTTTTCATCGTTGAATAAAAATTCTGCAATCGCTTTTGTCAATTCTGTTTTACCCGTACCTGTGGGTCCTAAAAAAAAGAACGATCCAATGGGTTGTCCTTGTTTTTGTATGCCACTTCTCGATTCGATAATTGTATCTGATAAAACTTTGATGGCATGATCTTGACCAATTACACGTTTTTGAAGGTGCCCTTCAATGGAAAGTAATTTGTCGCGTTCTTGTGTTTGAATCTTCCCAACTGGAATACCTGTTTTATGTGCAATGATTGCAGCTACATCGTGTAGCGAAACTTCATTTTTAATTGTGCCGAGTTGCGCATGCAGCTTCTCGATGGATTTCTTTAATTCTGTACGCACGTGATTCACACGATCCATCTTTGATACATCAAGCGTATCTTCGATAGAACCCAGCAAAACAGGACTCAACTTATTGAATAAAACAATGTGTAACCATTTCAATTCGCTTAAGAGTTCTTCCTCTGTTAAATCTGTATTGGATTCTAGGATTGTTAATTCAGCTTCAATGCCGGTTATTTCTGCAACCGATGTTTCGTTCATCATCTTAACAGCTGCAAGCGTGCGATCCAACAAATCTATTGCCGAATCGGGCAAACTTTTTTCTTTAACATAACGCTTAGCCAATAACACTGCGCCTTTAATCGCAGGGTATTGAACCTTCAAATCATGATGTAATTCATATTTAGGTAAAATACCTTCAATCATTTTAGATGCAGTAAATACATCAGGCTCGTGAATCGTTATGGTTTCAAAGCGTCTATTAAAAGCCGCATCCGGCTCTATAATTTTTCGGTATTCAGCTTGTGTCGTTGCGCCAATTACCGTAATTTCTCCGCGAGCTAATTCTGGTTTCAACAAATTTGCGACACCCGAACCAAAAGCACCTTTACCATCCATCAATGCATGTAACTCATCAATAAATAAAATTGCTTTGTCGTATGATTTTAAATCTGAAATTATTTTTTTAATGCGATCTTCAACTTCCCCTTTGTAAGAAGCGCCCGCTTGCAGTGTACCTAAATCCAATTCAAATACAATGGCATTTTTCAAAAGTGAAGGAACTTCACCTGCAATAATTTTTTGGACAAAGCCATCCACTAATGCAGACTTCCCAACCCCAGGCTCACCCAGCAACAATACATTTGGTTTGCTGCGTCTGCCCAGAACTTCGATCATCATCATCAGTTCTTTATCTCTGCCAACAACTGGATCCATTTTGCCAGCAAGCGCCCATTCATTTTTGCTTTTGCAGTACGTTAACAATGCTCCAGATGCCTTCGTGGCTTGACTTGGATCTGCTAGTACTCCAGAAATAGATTCATCTTGTTGAATCAACATGGTGTTACCAGCAAGATGTTGTAAGGAATTTAAAATATCCGCTTCACGCAAGGGTAATGATTTCAAATGTTGGGCAGAATAGCCGTAATTAGGCTTTACGACAGCTGCAAGCAAACAAATATTATCAATTAAATCCAATCCAAACTTTAATCGTAGATAGTCTGCTTGTTCAAGCACTACTTGCACGTTGGCGTCCAAAGGAAGTGCCTCTGGCGTATTTAATGCAGACTTATCATATTCAACGATTCGTATCTCTGCCCATTCAATTACGTAAGGTACATCAACACTTATTGAATCTAAAAAACCTCTTAAACCTGCGCTATTATGCATTAAAGCCAATAAAATATGCGAAATATCAACTTTCGCATTTCTGTTTTCTTTCGCATACATCTGTGCGATGTGAAAGACTTCTTTACAATTTGAAGTGATATTCAAATAATTAGGGTGTAAATACATTTTATCGAGTTCTTTAATACACGTAATAACATAAAAACATGTCTTGTAGTATTTGCCTATTAAACAAATTATATTGGAGACATATCAAATGTACTATTTTTATTAAAAACAAAACTATTTAAACTATAAAATATCGGCAAACTGAATATTTATTATCTTATGTTAACGAAATAAAGCATAAAAACTTCTTTTGGTAATTTATTTTTCACTAACATTGTATTCGAAAATATACACCGTGGTTCTCCTCCTCCCTCCAAACTCACGGTAAAATACAATTTATACGTATTATTTATTTAACTTTATGAAATTGCAAAGCATATTTGTAAGCTATCTATTGCTGCCTATTGTAGCTATAGTTTTGATAGTAATTTTCTTTTTAATTAATAAAAAAAACAACCTTATAAATACAAAAAGTGTAATTATAAGCTGCATCCTATTTAGTTTATTGATTGCAATTCCCAGTCTTTTCACATTTACAGGAGTGCATTTTATAGGTTTGTATTATACATTGATTCAAATTGTCTACTTGTTTTTAGGGTATTATTATTTTAAAAAGATCGAATCCTTTTTTATAGTGAAAGATTCACCCTATGTAAAGCCACTTATGGTTTTAATTAGCATTATCATACTTAGTATGGGTTCTTTTCTATTTTCCTTATTCTTTAATTATTTTGGCGAATTACAGTACGGTCTTGTAGCAAGCACATGTACGTTTACATTTGTATTGCCCATGTTTATAGACTGGTCTTATAAAGCGCTGTTAAATATACCAAGTGAAATTTTTAAAATCTGGAATTACAATAATGCATACAATGATTCTATTTTTTCCTCAGAAGCAATAGATAAAATTATTGTATTAGAATTAGAACTTAGCAAACAAATTGAAAATGAAGAAAATATTAAAGTAAAAGCAAAGGCTCCTTTAAATTTTAAATTTGGAGATTGGTTTCAAATGTTTATTCACGATCACAATATCAAATACGCTGAAAAGCCTATTTCTTATACAACGAACAATACCGCCGACAATTGGATCTTTTATATAAAACCCACTTTTGTACAAGGAAAAAAATATATTGATCATGAAAAAACAATTGAAGAGAATCAATTAACGAATGACAATACAACAATTATTTGTAAACGCGTTTCTATTATAAATCACTAAAAAAATTAAACATGGAATTTCCAATAGAACATTTTTCTGTCAATTGGATCGATGGGATGAAAATATCCAAAGATCATTTCATCGATACAAACAAATATGTGGTTGATTTAATTCGTTCGAATCAATCAACGTATATCAATTCTTTCAATTATGGGTTATGCATTCCAGAATATAAATCGGAAGAATCTATAGAAATACAAGTTAGCGAATCCGCAGAAAACACATTGAAGATTACGCTTCAAAAATGCACCGCAATAACTTCTGGAGGATTTAAAATAAAAATCAATCAGAATAATAACAACGACCCTGCATTAACAAAATATATTCAAAAAAATCAACATGTTTCAAGTAATAAATCCATTGAAACGCGTTGGTTTGAAATAGTACTTTTAGCAAACCCCTACAAAAGAAAACCTATAGGAATACCCTCTATAGAAGAGAATCCTCCAAGACATCCCTCTACAGAGGTGTCTTATGAAATAGAAATTATACCTACTGAAGAAGTTTCTATTAATGAATTAGGTCCGTATTCTTTTTTAATAGGAAGAATGAAAAGTGAAAACGGAATCGTAAGTTTTGACAAAACATATACTCCAGCTTGCACAAGCATTTCTAGTCATAAGCACTTAATCCAATTTCATGAAGAATGTATATCCTACATTCAAAAACTACATGAGACATCTTATAAAATTATTCAAAAAATCCATAAAAAAAATAAGCCTTCTGCAATAGCAAAAAATGTTCAAATATTATGTGAACAAACTACGGCATATATTTCTTCTATTTATTTTATACTTCTTAATGAATTGCCAGAATCAACACCTATAAAATTAATTAACTGCATTTCAACATTATCAAGCATTCAATACAGAACATATCAATGCTTAGCGGAAGAAGATAGAGAGGAATTATTTAAATACTTTTTTGAATGGACAGAACTAACCCCAAAAAGATTGGATCAATTATTAGCACTATCTAGTCAAATCAAGTATGATCATAACAATATACAAGCTTCCATAAAAAGCAGCATTGACTTTTTAATTATGACAGACACTGTTTGGAGTAAAATGAATGCACTAGATTTTATTGGACAACGAAAAGAAAATATTGTTGTTACAAAAGAAACGGTTCAAATAAAAGAAGAAGCTCCTAAAAAAAGATGGAGTATATTAGACTAATACTATTTATTTAATGAAAGCTTTAAATTATAAAGAAGTACGCGCTGCTTACATCGTATTCCTCGCCTATTTCACTGGATTATTAATTCTAACTGTTTTGTGTTGGTCCTTTACCCTAGTTACCGAAAGCAGTTTTAACAACATCATTCAAGCAAAAAAAGATGAAGTAGAGAATTATAAAAATCAAACGGCATATCTAAGCAGTCGAATAGATAGCATACAAACATACATAAGTATGCTGAACACAGACATGGTAACGAATGACGATGCATTAGAGGTTAAAATAATTCAGATGAAGACGCAATCTTTGATCGACATTGAAAAAATTGAAATGGATAGTAAATTCAATTTTACAATATACAAAAAGATCCTCGTAGATATTGAACGAATTATTGAAGCTAAGAAATCTTTACAGCAGAATAAATTAGAAGAAGATATAAGTCAAAAAAAATTACAGGAGTGTAATAATGCAAATTTAAAACTTAGAAATAGAAATAAGTAATGAAGCATTTAAAAATAAATACGGAAGAAAAAGCTGTACAGTTTGGCTACATCTTAATCTTGTGGTTATCATTTAGCATACTTTTCATTTACGTATGTTTTCACGATTACAGCAAATCTCAAATTAGAGGTGCAAACATACTGATGGAAGAAATTGATGAAATCAATGCTGCCCAATACGAGCAAAGCATAAATATAAAACACATAGATAGTTTAAGCCGCTTACTTGCTTTATACAATCCAGAAAACAAACAATCCTATTTAGAAAGTAGCATTGTATTAGAATTAAATGAATTAAAAAAAACATATGAAAAAAAACAGAAAGATCCTTCTTTTTCAATTTATATGAAAATAAACAATTTGTATAGTATGATGTACTTTGACAAGAAAGCATCTTGGAATACAATTAACAATACAAATTTTCTAAAGAAAAATTTAAATGATTGCGAAATCGGCTTCCAACAAAATCAGAATAATATAACCTTACAAGAAGTTTTAGAAAATAGCGCTAATAAAGAATAATCATGAATAAAAAATTAATACTACTTACTTGTGGGATTTATTTGTTGCTTGCAGGACTTATCTATATTAGCATACAATTATTTAAAGAAAATCCAATCCAAGCAAATCTATATCCGAAGCATATTTTCTTAGGCGCTCCTATTTCTTTTAATGATAGCACTAAAAATGCGCGTTCTGTATTATGGGAATTTGGAAATGGCGACACGTACATGAAGCCTAAGGGTCAATATATATTTAAAGAGCCTGGGCAATATAAAGTTCGTTTAACAGTAAACAATAATACCTATCAAACCTTTTTAGTGGATGTTGCACCAGCAATCAAAAAGGCTAAGATTGATTCTACCGTGAAGATTATTGCTGAAGCATCGGGTATAACTGGGCAAAAGATCCATTTCAAAGCCCTAGGTAAAAATATTGATTGGTGTGAATGGCATTTCAACGGAATGGGTAAAATTGATTCAAGAGCATTGGAGTCATTTTATTCTTATAATAAACCTGGCGTGTATCAAGTATATTTAATTACAAATTTAAATTTTAACAAACCTCAAAAGCACACCATTCATATTGAACCGCAATATAAAATCACGGAAAATATTGTAGTAAAACCTAAGGAGAAAGCTGGTGGAGGTAAATCCGAAAAAGAAGATGAATTCCTAACTTTGTTAAAAGAAATTGCAAATGGAAACGACTTTAATAAAAACTATAATTTTTTATTAAAGAAATACTTGTGCGGCAATTCAAAAATACCCGTAACCATAAATGGAAATAAAGCTTCTGATTTTTATAGTTACTGTCAAGGCTTGCAAATCAATACAAATACGCAAATCAAATCTGCAGTTCTCGAAATGAATACAAAAACAAACTGCGCAACAAGAATTAATATTATAAAATAATACGATTAAACTACATTCTAATCTATTTACAAAACATGTATAAAATACTATTTTCAATTCTGTTGTTAATACAATCGATCATCAGCTATGCTCAATTGCCCAATCTTGCAAAATTTAAAAAAGTAGAGCTATTGCCGAGTAATTACCATTACCCTACAATTCCTATTTCTTCTTTAGTAACTAAAACGAATCAAATATGGGTTGTTTATTCTGACAAGGCAGAAAATTCTATTTACTCAGATAAATTATCTACAAAAATAACTTCTCAAGTAGCGTTTTTAGATAGTTTCTTTGTTATCTCTGTTGCTGGCGATATGTTTGAACTTGTAAAATATAATTATTCTTTAATTTCTATAACAGGAAAAATAGTAAGTCCAGACAAAATAGAATATGTAGGATGGATTAACAAATCAAATTTATTATTAAATGAGAGATGTTTTTTGGAAAGCAAATCATTGAACGCATACAAATATGTAACGATATTAAATGGCACCAATATATTTCCTACTATAATTTCAAGTATGGAGAACAATGATATAAAAGTATATTCCAATCCAGCATTTAAAAACAATCAGTTGGTAACAACCATAAATTTCAATGAAGTTGTTTACGTCTATAAATTCGAAAAAGACAAAGTATTGATTGGTAAAAATACCCAATTTAACACAAAAAATGGATCAAAAAATATACTGGGATGGGTAAGTATTGATTTTATAAAAAATTGGGGCACACGCTTAAACATAGAAGTACTTAAGCCTGAAAATACAGATACGATTTACTCCTATCTATTCCCTACAAAAAACTTAGCAATCAATTTTGAAAGTAATGCACAAATTGCGATGCCTTTACTCACAAATACATGTTCTATTAATAACCCTTTTTTAAATAAACATCCCGTATATAATGTTGAACTGACTAACAAAAATAACGTTGCGTATAAAACCATTGAAACAGGCACTATCTTAAGTCCCTTTGACAACTCAAGTGCATATATATACAGTTTAAGTGGTTCAAAAATAGATTACAGCACCTTTTGCAATCTGTCAGAAAATTCTAAAAACACGAACATCGTATTTGCATTAAATATTGATAACGATGTTAAAGAATACTACACTGGCTTAATTGAAACATTTCAAGATTTAGATACATATTTTTCTACACCCAAAGCAGGTGCATTTACATTTTCGTTTATCAATACAGCCGACAACTCTTTTACACAGGTTGTCACGAAAGATAATTATTATGAACTACTTCCAATCCTAATTAATGAAATTAAGGAACATGTTCAGTTTAAAAAAGCTGCGTCTGCTTATGGCATTTTAAATGGTCTATCAAGTGCGTCTAATTTTTTCTCAAACCATTCTGGTGAAAATAACATTTTGCTTATGATAAGTACTCAAGGTGATTATGCTGCGGGTGATAACATTTACAAAACAAAATTTGATAAGATAACTAATGATATAGCAAATACACATTCCAGAGTAATTATGTACCAACCATATGCTTCATCTGGCGTAGGTTACTCCAATTTTATTACCCAATCAAAAATAATACTTAAACGATATGCAGATAAGTCAATTCAATATACGAAGTCTCAATTGATTACTCATAATGAAAATGCAGATCAAAACAATTTCAAATCACTGGAAACGGGCGTCTCAAATATGTATTGTTTAGATTATCCTGAAAATGCCAATACGCAAGGATTCATAACCTTCCCAACAGCTGGGAGTAAAATCGATAAAAAAAATGCGGCAAGAACAATAGATAGCTTACTCAATCAAATTAGGTTTGAAACAACTTCCATTCAGGAGAATATTAATAAGACATTTAATAGTTCAAGTGTATTTAATACGAAAAGGAATATTTATTTTGAAAAATATTATAATATGTATAGTACAGTACCCAGAAACTTAGAACTTGAATGTAAAAATATTAATTTCAATTATTTTATTAAGGGATACTCCATTGAACCATATAACCCACATAGTACTAAAAGAAATTATCAGCAAACCCTTTTATTAAATCAGAAAGAATACGATGAACTCGCTGATTTCTTTAAATATTTAAAACTAGATCAATTATTATTAAATCCAAATGAAATAAATAAAGCATATACACAAAATGCAATGATAGCTTTATTTAATGCACGCATAGAAATCTCAAAAAATTCGTATAACAATCCATCGTTAAAAAACTTCTTTTTCGAATTAAGTGGCTACACTTCTTATAGCAAATCGTTCGATAATTTTAATCTTTCAAATTTATTTTCAAACCCATCAATATCGAAAGAAGATACATATCAGATGCTATCAAATTTAAAAAAATCATTTGATAGCTATTATGAATTGAAAAATAATCCCAATGTACAATTCCAGTCAAATGGTATCTTGTATTATTGGGTAAATGAAAATAGACTACCCTAATATGGATTTTCAAGAACTAGAGTATTCCTACAACAATTCGGTATTTGACATTCATTCAGATTTTAAACCCGAAACAATTGCAGCAGCCTTTATGCATAAAGGCGTGCTTTCTGAACAAATTATCCTTAGGTCTACAGGTACTTCAAGTAGGTCACATAAGAAAGATGTTAAAAATGTCACTTTTAAAAATATTAACGATGTTGATTATGTATTCATTGATTCACCTAGAGAGGGTATTTATGATTCTCTACCTGAATCTATATTTCACTCATTCAGTTCTTCTCAGACCAAAAACAATACCCTACAAGTTATTGATGAGATAAGAAGACATCGGGAAGAAGAAAAATACGCCCGTGATTTCTTTCTTCCATTTGAACAAGAATTCTTCAATATAAACCGTGAACTTTTTTCTTTTGAAGAAGCTTTTGAAAATCATTCAGAAGCTTCTGTCTTAATTAGAATATTTAAACCCTACTTTGATATACTACACACATTTACTGCTGAAAAAGCATATTTATTTATTAGGCTTATTCCTTATATTCACGACATCCGGAATGATTTTAAAAAAACCAAAGACTATTTGGAAATACTTTTAGACTGTAGTGTTGAAATAAAAGAACACCTAATTCATCAGCAGCAACTGATGAATATGAACCGTACGCTCGGCAATTCATATTTAGGAGAAGATTTTATTATTGGAGATAAAATTCACGATGGAGAGTTCGATTTAATTATTACTATCAAAAGTAATTCAACAGAACATATTACATTCGAAAGAATAGAGTGGCTCCGAAACCTGACACATCAACTTTGCGATTATTTTTTTAGTGCACATTATGGGATTACGGTGAATTATGAACATCAACATACCGAATTAAATACCTTATTAGATGGGAATAATTTATTGGGAATGTCATTGGTTTGCAGTTGATTTTTTGAGATTTATTTACACGATTTAAACCACCTGATTGTTCTGACAATCCAATACTTTTGATTGTAGTTATTAATAAATACATCTCTATTTAAGTAATAATTCTTTAAGGCATACAATACGAGTCAAACACTTTGACAATAAAAAATCGATAAGCATAAAACACTAGGGTACCTACACTAAGCCTCTTCGCTTAAGCTTAGCCAAAAATATAGCGTCATTTGAAAGTGCATATAACTTCTCCTATATCATTTCTTTTAAAAATAAAAAAGGCTTTATCTGTTTCCAGATAAAGCCTTTTTTGGTATTGGTATGTTAGAAAATTAATTCTTAATGAATCGTTTGATCAATTTACCTTGAGCAGTATTCACTTCAACGATGTATACACCTGCTGGTAATTCTTGCAATGGTAATTCAGCTGAATTCTCTGACATTGTTGCTAATTCAGTTGTATATACTTTGCTTCCATCAGCCATGTAAACAGTTACGCTTACTTTCTCAAATGTGCCATTGAATTCTAGATTTGTATTTCCTTGAGAAGGGTTTGGATACAAGTCAATTGCAGAGCTTGATAATGCTTTAGCAACACCCAATGTTGGTATACCGATATTTACTTCCACATTAATAAGGAATGGTGTATCTGAATCATCACTAGTAATTAAAACAGCGCCTGTTGTAGGAGATGGATTTTTAGGAACACCTACTACTTGGAATGCTTGTGTTGCACCAGGAGCAATTGTTGTACTTCCTATTTGTTTCACAATGCTAAATCCACTTAATGAAGATATACCTGTAATATTCAACGGTACAGTACCAACATTCTTAATTATAAATGTATACGGATTGGTTGGAACATTTGCAGCATTAGCGCCTATGTTAATTGTTCCACCATTTGCCACAACTTGATTTTTCATGTCGGTCACTTGCAATACTGCACCTGTTGGTGTTGGCTTGCCTGTTGCACCTACGTTGATTACAAATGGACTGTTTGGATCGTTGCTCGGAATTGTAATAGTACCCGTGTTTGAACCTTCCACTGAAGGATTAGCAATTACTGTGAATGTACCTGATCCACCAGCTGGTATTGGGTTTGGTGTTACTTGAGTTACAACAAAATCTGGATTAGAAGATACGATTGTTTCGATTGTTAATGGTAATAAACCTGTATTATTGATTGTGAACGTTTTAGTAGGTGTTGGAGTTCCAACTGGTACATTTCCTAATGCAATCACAGGGCCATTATTCGTTACACCAGGAATCGTTACAATACCTGAAGGAGTACTGGTAGCACTCATCGTTACATTCAACGAGAAAGAAGGTGTTGTAGGGTCGTCAGTTCCGATTGTAATCGTTCCAGGATTCGCATTTGTTCCTACAATTGTTGGTGTACCTGTTACGGTATATGTAACAGAAGAACCTGCTGCAATAGTAGTTGGTAGTGTTTGAGAAATACCACTAATCACATACACAGATGTTCCTGTTATTGTATTCAATGTAAGCGGTGCACTACCATTATTTTTAACAGAGAATGCCGTGTAAGCAGTACCTGCAGTATTTATTACTGAAGATCCCAAGGATATTGCCGCATTATTTGTATTAACCAATGTCGCATTATTCAATACCTGTAACTGAGGCGCTGGAGACGTTGTAGCATCCATGTTGACATTTAATGAAAACGAAGATGTAGGATCAGTCGTTCCAATTATTATTGTCCCAGGGTTAGCATTCGTACCTGATACAGTTGGAGTACCTGTTACCGTGAACGTAACGGAAGCACCAGCTGCAATTGTTGCAGGTAGTGTTTGAGAAATAGCACTTACTACGTATACAGAAGTTCCTGTTATGTTGTTCAACGTAAGTGGAGCCGTACCATTGTTCTTAATAGAGAAATTGGTATACGGTGTGCCAGGGTTGTTTACAACTGCTGAACCCAAGGATATCGCTGCATTGTTGGTTAAAACAATGTCTGTACCATTCAATACTTGCAATTCTGATGTCGCAGCAGGATTACCGGTAGCGGTTACATTTAATATAAATGAACCCGTTGTTGGATCATCTGTTGAAATGGTTATTGTACCCAAATTATTCGTACCCACTGCAGATGGCGTTGCTGTTACTGTAAATGTTGCGCTTCCGCCAGCAGCAATTACCGCTGGCATTGTAGGAAGATTAGACAGCATAAATACTGTTGCACCAGAAGTAACAGCTAATGAAGTTAGATTAAGATCCGCTGTACCAGTATTGTTAATTGTGAACGTTGTATATGGTGCTGCAGGAGTATTAATAGCTGAAGTTCCAACTAAAATCCCAGTTGAATTAGTTGTTATCTGTGTTGTACCATCTTGCACAACCAAAACAGGTGTTGGTCCACTTGTACCAGTAGCTGTCACATTTATTACAAATGATAATGCATTAGGATCATCTGAAACAATTGTAATTGTTCCAGCATTTGCACCTAGGGATGCAGGTGTTGCAATAACGTTTAATGTAAGTGTGCCGTTTGCTGCAATAGAAGTTGGCGCAGCAGGCGTTGTTGTTACCGCAAATCCAGCAGAACCTGTAATGGATGTAATACCAAGTGCCGTCCCTCCTGTATTTGTAATCGTCAAGGACGTATATGCTGCAGCTGAATTGGTTGAAACAGCTGTTCCAACCAATATAGCAGGGCTTGCGCTTGTAGCTAAAGTAGTGGTACCATCTTTAACCACCATTACTTGTGGAGATAATAAACCCGTTGCTGTTAGATTGATTATAAATGAAGCTGTAGTCGGATCATTTGAAGCAATTGTAATCGTTCCTGTATTGGCACCAACAGCTGCTGGTGTAGCTGTCACTGTAAATGTAACAGTGCCATTAGGAGCAATTGATGTTACAGAAGCAGGTGACGTTACTAAGGTAAAGCCTGAAGATGCTACAATTGAAGAAACATTCAGTGTTGCTGCTCCATTGTTCTTAATTGACAATGTAGTGTATGCAGGGCTTGTTGTACTGCCTGTAAGCGCTGAACCAATTAATATAGGAGCAGTTGGGCTTGTCAATTGTGTTGTTGCATCGAATGCCTGTAATTGAGCAACGGTACCTGTTGCTGTTACATTTAGACTAAATGAAGCCGTTGTAGGGTCATTTGTCTCGATAGTGATAATACCATTATTTGCACCTGCTACTGAAGGTGTAGCTGTTACCGTGAACGTTACATTTGCACCCGCTGCGATTGATGCAGGGAATGTTGGAAGACTTGTTAATGCAAATACAGTTCCAGACACACTAATAGAATTCAGCGATAATGCCGCAGAGCCTGTATTGTTAATTGTGAATGAAGTAAATGGTGCAGCAGCAGTTCCTACTGGAGCTGAGCCAACCAATACAGCCGTAGAATTGTCTGTTACAATTGCAGCAGCATTTTTCACTTGTAAGGAAGGTGTTGATGCTGCAATACCTGTAACATCCAGATTCAATATAAACAATGCTGTTGTTGGATCGTTTGTAACAATAGTGATTGTACCCGGATTTGAACCAACAGCGGCAGGTTTGCCCGTTACTGTAAACGTTGCTGTACCACCCGCAATTATTGTAGTCGGTAAAGTAGGAAGCGCAGACAAGGTATAAATAGTACCACCAGTCGTAACGTTGATAGACGTAAGTGTCAATGGCGCAAGACCCGTATTGTTAATTGTAAACGACGTGTATGCAGGAGCAGCAGAATTTACCGTTGCAGTACCTATGGATATTGGAGTCGTTGGACTTATAACTGGCGTTGTGCCATTTTTAACCACTAGAGTTGGTACTGTACCTGTAACAGTAACATTCACTTTATAAGAAGGTGTTGCAGGATCATTCGTTAAAATTGTAATTGTGCCCGTATTTACTCCAGCTGCTGCAGGAGTAGCCGTTACTGTAAATGTTGCTGTTCCTGTTGTTGCAGCAATTGGACCTACTGGAATGATCGCAGAAGTGACAAAACCTGTTGAGCCAGTTATTGAAGTAACCGTTAATGCTCCTAAACCCGTGTTACCGATTGTAAAGGTATATGCAGTTGCAGGTGCCCCTACAGCAGAAGAACCAACATTAACAGCGGCTGTATTGTTATTTATAACAACTGCTGGTGTAGCATCTTTCACTGTTATGACTGGTACTGCACCTGTTACAGTAACATTTACTTTATAAGAAGGTGTTACAGGATCGTTTGTTAGAATTGTAATTGTTCCTGTATTTACCCCAGAAGCTGCTGGAGTACCTATTACTGTAAATGTTGCCGTTCCGGTTGTTGCAGCAATTGCACCAGTTGGTGTAATCACTGAAGCAGCAAAACCCGTAGAGCCTGTTATTGAAGTAACCGTTAATGGGGCAGCTCCAGTGTTAGCGATTGTAAATGTATATGCTGTAGCAGGAGAACCTACTGCTGCAGAACCAACATTAACTGGTGTTGTGTTGTTCGTTAAAACAAGTGCTGGTGTAGCATCTTTTACCGAAATTATTGGTGCTGCTCCTGTTACAGTAATATTCACTACATATGAAGGTGTTAGTGGATCATTTGAAACTATTGTTATTGTTCCTGCATTTGGACCAGCTACTGCAGGCTTACCAACTATAGTGAATGTTGCAATTGCACCGAATGCAATATCCCCTGTTGGAGTAAGTGCTGTAACTGTAAAGCCCGTTGATGCCGTTACCGAAGTAATTTTCAATGGCGCAACACCTGTATTTTTAACACTCATGGTATATGCAGGTGTAGAATTTACACCTATTGCTGAGGTTCCTATTAGTATTGGAGTAGTATTGGCTGTAACAATTATAGGAGATAGAGCTGTAGCACCATCTAACACTTTAATGATAGAAGCTGTAGCAGTACCAGTTAAGTAGATTACATAGGTTGCTTCATCTGCATCGTTACTTTTAATTGTTATGGATGCTGAACGTGGACCAGATGTAGTCGGTTTGAATTTGACTGTAAAGCCCGTTGCACCAAATGCACCAATTGAAGTACTGAATGATGGAGATGCAGTAACGATGAAATCTGCTGCATTAGCACCAGCAACAACTACCGATGCAATACCGGTACCTGTCAATGTTAATGTTTGTAAACCGTTATTTTGAATATTGAAATCCATTAGTGTACTATCACCAACGGATGCAGCACCCATATTAAATGCATTTTTGGAAGGTATATCCGTAACTGCTGGAGTAGTTAATGCTTGAATATTAATTTCCGGAGATGGAAGTGCATATCTTAAATCATCAAAATGATATGTTCTAGCAGCTGCAGTAGACGAAGCACCAGAGTAAATAGCATTCGGATCTACAACAATATCAATATTGGCTACTGTGTTAGAATTCAATAATTTTGTAAAGTCATAACGTAAGGTAGTCCACTTGTTTGCTAGTTTAACCGTATCGGTTACATCCGCTAATGATACACCGGCTGCATTCTTAAGCGACATTACTACTGGTACATTCGCGTTTGGAGAATATACTTTTATTTCGATAATGTTGTGACCAGCGGTTAAATCAATTTTACTTTGGCAGCCTGCAAAACGGAAAGACGTTCCTGTTGCAGCTGTCCCTCTAAGGAATTTACCTACTACTGCACTTGTATTTGGAGCAACAGCGCTTGGATTAGCTGTAACAGTGTTGAAATATGTAACTGCAGGCAGAACTGGGGTAGCACCAGGGAATGCAATGTTTAAGAAACGATTGTCTTCAAAGTCATTCATAATATCTGTAGCCGCGATGCCTGTTACACATGGAAGCGCAGATTCAAGACGAATGTCATCAAAGTAAAACTTGTTATTGGGTGCTGAAACACCAGACAGATCTGTAGGGTCAAAATTAATATCTATCGCAAATACATTTGGAAGATTGGCTGTTGAAACTGCAGATAAATCAAAATAAATCCTGTGCCACTTATTTGCAAATACTGTAAGTTGTGTTGATGATGCCGCATCATCTGGATATGTATCCGCATCAGGTCCATCTGGAACTTTTGCATTGATACCAATTGACGCATTTGCTACTGGAGAATATACCAACATACTGATATACTTTTTGGTCGACAGATCAATTTTATTTCCGCAACCATCATATCTAAAACCATCATCATACGTTGCTGCATTGATTGTTTTAGTAAATAGACCAACATTAGCTGAGGTATTTAATCCACCAGAAACAGGATTGGCAATTGGAGCTGAAAGAGAAGATACAGCATAATCCAATGATACGTTGTTGTGCGTATCAAAATCTTGAAGGATACCAGACAAATCGCTTGTACATGGGTTAACACCATACTTAATATCATCGATGTAGAATGTACGATCTTCAACTGCTGGTTTAGAACCTGCATATGCTAACAATGGATCCACTTGAATATCCAAACATTTGATGTCAGCTGTTAAGTTTGTAGGTGAAATGATTTTACTCATATCAAATGTTAGAACTTCCCACTGATTGGCTTTGGTTGTTGTTACAGTAATATTGCTCGAATAATCTGAAAGTATTGGAGCCCAATCTGCACCATCTGGTTTCTGAGGAGACAATGTAATTGGCACCCCAACTGCAGGAGAGAAAAACGATATTTGTATGGTTGGATTTGCAGCCGTCATGTTAAAGGATACATAAGAAGTACCCACCGTTCCGCAATTGTAATAACGAATGATGTCGTATTTACCATCCCAAACAGGTGCTGTTGTTGGAAGTGGACGAACATAACTCGCAACTTTAGGGCTTAAATTAAGACCTGATACACTTGGATTTAAAGCCGATTGAGAAAATGTACCTTTCGGAGCAAATGCATTTTTAAGATTTATGTTTCCATCGTAATCCAATAAAATTCTATTCAATGGATTTGCAGAACAAGCCGCTGAAGTTGCCGTTAGATTTAATATAAAAGATGGCGCATTTGGATCGGTAGTCGTTAATGTAATTGTACCATTGCTAATACCAGCTGTTGCAGGAGCATTAAAACCAACACTTAAGTACCCAGTTTGTCCAATTGCTATTACTTTTGGTAATGTTGTTGCTAATAAAGAAAATACAGGAATAGAAAAAACCGCTCCACTAATTGTTAATGGCGCATCACCTGTATTTGTAATTTTGAGTATTTTATAACCAGCTGCACCAGAGGTAAATGTACCTAAAGGGAAATTGGAATTAGATGTTAAAATATTGATTGTGTCATACACCGTCATTTTAGGTGCTGTAGCATTTGCGGTTCCTATACCTGTTACATTAATAGTATATGGATTTTCATCAGGGTCATTACTCGCAATAGTCAACTTTGCAGTTTTGGTGCCTAGAGATGTAGGATTGAATGTTACAACAAAGGTTGTTGTTGCAGCTAATGTTAAATTCCCCACACTTGGTTGTGTAGTTACTGTAAACATAGTTGCGTCTGTACCAGAAACGGTTACTTTGGGAGTACCTGTTAAATTCAATGTTGCAAAGCCTAAATTTTCAATGGTAAATGTTACTGCTTTACCTGTACCAGTAGGCGCTATTTGTTGGTTTTGGAAATCATATGTTGATGCTGATTCAATACTAAATACACCATTACGTACATTTATTTCTTGTAGAGAAGATGTGCCAGGTTTCCAATAGTTACCAGTCATCATAAACAAAGAAACACAACGTAATGTATTACCAAAATACCCAGAAAGAGTTGAGTTTTTAATAACATCTTTCGTGTTTTTAGTTTGCACATACATGGCATTCATCAACGTTTGATTGGTTGAACCCATTACTGCCATAGCAAATGTAGAAACGAATGTTGCATTGTGAGAAAATCCTGAATAGTTTCCTCCATTTTGATATAGAGGACCACCAACACCACCTGCACCTTTTGAATTAATATATGCTGCTAATTTTGTACAAATAGCTTTTGCTTGTGCATCGTTATTCCAAATAACATCTTGTGCCATTCTCCAAGGGTTACGACAAGCATCGTATCCATAACCGTCTGTTGCTGCATATCCAAGACCACCTGGGTTACATGTATTTCTATTTCCGCTTGGATTTGACCAATCTGAAATCAAGCCCGTTGAACCATCTGCATTTGCATTGATTAACGTATATGCCCCATTAATAGCATTATTCCAATCAGAAGCATATGCTGAGTTTGATGTTTTAAAAAATCTGTAATATGCAGGAGATTGGTAACTCGGGTTACGGCAATTGTCTCCAAAACCCCAACCATCTCCGTTGATTAATTGACCAGAAGAATTTAATTCTAATTCTTTTATTGAATACAACATATTCGTTGCTTCAGAAGCGTAATCAAATGGAGTTGTTGCTGTGGGCCATTGATTTTCGGCAATTAATAATGCCCATGCTGCATCTACGTCTGCATCGGCAGCACTACCTGTACCACTTACTCCTGAACAACCATCAATTCTCCAGTTCATCAATTTACCATTCTTTCCAGAGGAAGCAGGTGACTTGAAGTTTTTCCAATAAGTATACAAACCATCAAATAATGTTTTATCAGCAGCATAAGCAGCTAATTGCATCCCATATCCAATACCTTCTGATACTGTACGATTCGGTTCGTCAAATTTTACACGATATTGACCTGCACCACAAGCTTCTGTATAATTACTTTTCCATTCATTGTATGCATCTGCAGCATCTTGTGATTTGCCATAGGTACCGCCAGAAGGCAAGGTTCCTGCATCGGGCATAATTCCATTACCATAGCTTGGGTTTGCACCAAATGGCACAACAGCTGTTGTTGAATTTATTTGTGCTGAAAGTACGGAAGCGTACAATAAAGCCATTAAAAAGACAACAAATTTAAGATTAAATATCTTAATCATACTTTTGGGGTTTGTAATATTAAATTAGCAATAATTAGTTGAAGCATTTCTATGTACTAATATGCTAAAATAAGAAAAAGTAACCCAAAAAGGAAAATAATTATACTTTATGTTTATAAATTTAAATTTCTGATTATCCCAAGCTAATTTATATTATACTGATATAAAGAATTTTACACATAATAATATTCTAGTAAAGTATATATTCAAAATATAGGTTTTCAAAATAATATATTCTACTCAGTTGTCTGAGCAAGATTAATGGATGCATTTATCTGAAATCCGACTAGTAACATCAATATATTAACAAAAATAAGCAATAAAAAACCTATTAAAGCGCCGATAGACCCATACAATTTATTGTACGAGTTAAAATGTTCTATATAATATCCAAACCCTAGTGTAAACAAAAAACACAGGATAGATGCGGTGACAGAACCTATTGAAAAGAAATTCCAACGTTTTTTCACAGATGGAGCAATAAAATAAATAACAGAAATGCTCATTATTATTAAAAAAAACAACACAAATAATCTTAATGCTGAAAGGAAATACAATTGAAAACTAGTTACATCAAATCCATGTTCAATAGTTGTATACACAATTTTTAAAAACCAAGAAAGTACACTCCCCCCTACTACTACTAAAAACAACAGAAATAAGATACTGGTACTCACAATTAGTTTTTTAAAAAAACTTCGTTTGTCATGTGTAGTATAGCAATGATTAAAGGTGTTGATTAGTGAGATTATCCCATTATTTGCAGCATAAAATGCAAATATAAAACCAAATGACAATAAGCCTTTCCTTGGAATTGCAATAATATCCGTTAATGTTGATTCGACCGAGGAAAATATACTTAAGGGCAAAAAATCTGCTAATGCAGTAAGTATTTGTGTATCCAAATTTGGTATGGGTATGTAAGGTATTAAGGTAAACAAGAATATAATTCCGGGAAAAATGGAAAGGAAGAAATCATAGGTTATACTTTTCGCACGAACGATTACATCGTCATTATTCAACTTCTTAAATAGTATTTTAATAAATACTAGAAAAGATACCTTTCTATTCCCTACTTTAATTTGGGATAGTTTATGCGTTACTGATTTTGTTAACGGGTGCGAAATAAAATGGGTCTTAATTTTTCGAATCATTCAAATAATATTTTTCAAAAAAAGATGTGAAAACTTCAGGCGGAAGTATAGGTCTTCCTGTTTTAGCATTTATAAAAACTAATGTAGTTTCAGCAATTGTTAGTAATGCATTTGCTTCATTATAAACTTCATATTCAAATTTAATTCGAATTCCAGGCTTTTCCTTAATTATAACCTTTACAGTTAATAGATCATCGTATTTTGCTGGTTTTAAATATTTCGTTTTTAATTCTAATACAGGCATCAATATACCTTCAGCTTCCATTTCTTTATAGGAAAACCCGATGTGCCTAAACGTCTCTACTCGTGCTACTTCAAAATAGCTGGCATAATTTCCATAATACACATACGCCATTTGGTCTGTTTCGGAATATCGAACACGAACTTGAACTTGATGCTCTATCATTATTTATATTTAATGAATGTTGCGTTTATTTAAACTTTTACGATATGTATTGGCTTGATTGACATGTGATCTATAATCGGTATTGAAAATATGGTATCCTGGTTTGCTAGGATCGGCAACGAAAAATAAATAATCGTGCGATTCATAATTCAAAACGTTATCAATCGTAGTTATTGAAGGCATGTTAATAGGGCCAGGTGGTAAACCTAATACGCGATACGTATTATAAGGTGAATTTCCTGCAGCATCAATCAACTCATGATTGATTCGTTTGATTGCGAAATCACCCAAGGCAAACTTAACAGTTGGGTCTGCTTGTAGTGGCATATTAATATTTAATCTATTGATATAAACACCTGCCACCGTTGACTTTTCAGTAGCTTGGTTGGTTTCTGCATCCACAATAGATGCTAATATACTTGCCTGAATGGGTGTCAATCCTGCTTTACTCGCCAACTCTTTTCTTTCTTGAGTCCAAAACGCTTTATATTCCTCTTTCATTCGATCCATGAAATCTTCTGCAGAAATCGACCAATAAAATTCATAGGTATTGGGCAAAAACATCGTAAGGATCGTAGTAGTATCAAAACCAAATTTATTGCATGTTTTCTGATTATTTAGTAACCGAGATAAGGTGTCGGATCCAAATGAAAATTTACTACCAATACGATCAATAAACTCTGACTTTAATCGAATATTATTAAAGGTTATTTTTATTGGATCTTGAGCACCGCTTCTTAGTTTTCGAACTACTTGTAAATTTGTAGCAGATGGTGGTATTATGTATCTACCAGGTTTCACATGATCTTGGTAGCTGAGTATTTTAGAAATAAATGCGAATGACATTTTATCCTCGTATACTTTATGTAAATCTAGTGTGTCCAATACATCTTGAAACGTTGCTCCTGAACGTACATACAATGTATATGGTTTGTCATCAATTTTATTTGCAAAATTCGCTGTAAAGAAAATCTGATATGCATAATAGGATAACATTACAAATGCTATAGCTAAGCATATAACGACGTACTTTAATTTATTTAATGTTTGTCCCATTTAATTATTACTTATTCGTTGTTCAAATATACAGATGCTTTAATGATAGATAAGTGTTAGTTTATAATTTATATCTATTTAAAATTATAAATAATTCAATCTAATTTCTAAATACTTTTATTTAGTGAAACAAGAAAGGATTGTATTGCTACAATCCTTTCTTGTTTCACTTCTATTTTATTTTTAAACCAACCCTTCGATGGTTACATTTTCATTAACATCTGCCTTATAATCAATTTTGTCTACTTCAAAACCGAACAAATTCATAAAATCAGCTCTATACCCATCTAAATCACCGATCTGAGAAATGGATTCGGTTGTAACTTCTGGCCATAGCTTTGCAACTTGTGACTGCACGTTTTCCAACATTTCCAAATCATCTATTCGGATACGCCCTTTTTCATCTGTAGGAATCGATTTTCCTATGTACAGGCGTTCTGCGAATAAGCGTTGAATTTGTTCAATACACCCTTCGTGAACACCTTCCGCTTTCATTACTTTATACAATAGTGAAATATACAGAGGTATAACAGGAATTGCAGAACTTGCTTGTGTTACTAATGCTTTATTTACAGAAACAAATGCGTTGCCATCAATTGATTTTAGCTTATCTGTGATTGTAAATGCTGTTGCTTCAAGATGGTCTTTAGCTTGTCCAATTGTACCTTTTCGGTAAACAGCTTCTGTAATTGAGGGTCCGATATAAGAATACGCAACCGTCTTTATACCTTTAGCCAATACACCTGCTTCTAGCAAGGCATCCATCCACATACTCCAATCTTCGCCGCCCATAACAGCAACCGTGTTTGCAACATCATCATCTACTGCAGGTTCAATAGAAATTGTTGATACTTTTCCGGTATGGAAATCTACTGTTTTATTACTATAAGAACCGCCGATAGGCTTAAGTACAGACCTGTGAGTTACGCCTGTATTGGGATTGGTCCTAACGGGAGATGCTAGGCTATATATAACTAAATCAACCTGACCTAATTCCGCTTTAATTAAATCAATGGTTTTTTGTTTTATTTCATTTGAAAAAGCATCGCCATTGATACTTTTTGCATACAAGCCTGCTTTTTTAGCTTGATCTTGAAATGCAACAGAATTATACCAACCTGGAGATGCTGGCTTTCCTTCTTGTGCGGGTTTTTCAAAAAATACCCCTACTGTTGCAGCATCCGAACCAAATGCACTTGTAATTCTAGAAGCCAAGCCAAACCCAGTGGAAGCACCGATAACCAATACTTTTTTCGGTCCGTTTATTTTACCTTTAGATTTAACATAATCAATCTGGTTTATAACATTTTGCTCACATCCTTTAGGGTGAGAAGTTAAACAGATAAATCCACGGATTCTTGGTTCAATAATCATATAACTATGTATTTAATTCTTTTTT
>NZ_CALMGQ010000037.1 GCF_937863595.1 uncultured Cytophaga sp. | reverse complement strand
AAATACTTAAAAACGTTAACATACGAAATAAAAAAGCATCTTTTGAATACACATTTTTGGAGACGTATGAAGCCGGAATTGTATTAAAAGGTACTGAAATAAAAGCCATTCGGATGAGCAAAGCTTCAATTAGTGAGGCATATTGCTTGTTTGATAAGGAAGAACTTTGGATTAAGAATATGAATATTTCTTCATACGATAAAGGCTCTTTTTACAATCACGATCCTTTGAGTGCGCGCAAATTGTTATTGAAAAAAGCAGAATTAAAAAAGCTCTTCATGCATTCTAAAGAAAAAGGCTTAACGATGATTGCCTTGCGCTTATTTACAAATGATCGTGGCTATGCAAAAGTAGAAATCGCCTTGGCAAAAGGGAAGAAGCTCTTTGATAAACGTGAGTCGATTAAAAGTAAAGATAATGAGCGAGAGATGCAGCGAACAAAGTACTAAGTATAGAGTACTGAGTACAAAATACTCTAACACAGTGGTCTGATACTCAAAAAATACGGTTATATACAAGACTTTACTAAATTTTGAAAATAAAATATTTCAAATACTCCGTACTTTGTACTCTGTACTCAGTACTTTTCTAACATGAAACAATACGGAATTTGTCATTTAAGTGTCGTGCCCATGCGGGCGGAAGCAGGTGATCGTCATGAGATGACTTCACAATTGTTGTTTGGTGATTGTTTTGAAATTATTTCCCAATCTGAAGATGGAAAGTGGAAGTATGTTCAAAATGATTTCGATAGCTATAAAGGTTGGATCGATGCGAAGCAATATTTGTCAATTGATGAGGCCTATATGCATAAGCTGAATCTTACACCTGCTGTTTTTTGTAAATCCTTGTATGCACTTGCAAAAAGTGAAACACGTTTTTTTCCTTTATTGATGGGATCTACCGTGCCTTTGTATAAAAATGGAATTATTGTAGTAGGTGATGAGCCCTTTATTTTAGAAGGCGATGTGGGTTATGCAGAACCATTTAATGCTAAAAAAATTGAACAAACAGCGTGTTTGTATTTAGGTGCACCTTATTTATGGGGCGGTAGAACGCACTTTGGTATTGATTGCTCTGGTTTTATACAACAAATTTATCGCATGTATTCCATTCCATTGCCACGTGATGCCTATCAACAAGCAGAACTTGGAATGACGATTCCATTTGAACATTACCAACAAGGCGATTTGGCATTTTTTAAAAACGAATCGGATAAAATTACCCACGTGGGCATGATGTTGAATGGCAATAAAATCATTCACGCATCTGGACAAGTACGCATGGACTTAATAGATGAGCAAGGTATCGTGCATGCAGAGAAGCGCATCTATACACATAGACTGGCGTTTATTAAGAGGGTGGGCTTATAGTTAATTATGAATTAGGAGTTATGAATTATGAATGGGATTGTATTTTTAATAATTTCTGCTTTAAATAAAAGATGGATCGAAAATTACTTATTTATATATTGACCAATCCAATTAATTTTTTAATCTGTCATCAGATATATTCAATTTCTAAATTATATAAAAAATACAATTTAGAAATTAAAGATAAGAAGGGTAAAGGTTATGAGCTTCGTTCTACTTCCGATGATTGGATCCTAATATTATATTTCACAGTGAACATCTTTTCACTTATTGCATTAGCCCAATGGGCTTTTAATTATGGCTTGTTTGATTTTTTTTATCAATACGATTTTGATTATATATATTATACAATATTGGTTTTGTATTCAATTTTAATAGTTAAAATTATAATCATGGATGCTTCAAAAGCCATGTATTATAAAAGTTTGATTCGTTTTTTTAGAGTCTATAGGTATAAAGAATTTACGATTCCGTCTCATTTTAAATTTTATAAAAGAATGACATTTGTAATCCTAATCATAGAGATTATACTATTTAAAGTAATACTTTAAATTTTGTTCTATTTAATTTGCCCATTCAATACAATGCTACATCCTATTTTTTTATCCTGTGATTCCCATTAAATCCCTTAATGCGAATTCAGACAAAAAATAGTAGAATGAATAATCCCTCAATATGTGATTCACAATCATATAGATTTCAATAGATTTGTATATATAATTATTGCCATTTTTAATTGAATATATCTTATAAGTTGCAAATAATTCGTAAGTTTGTATTTAAATAATATAGGAGTGAAATGATTTTCTGCGTCCATCTTCATAATGGTTTGAAAGTTAATACTAAATTTCAATTTCTTATATTTTGTTGGTTTTGTGTGTTTACTATTGTTTAATAATGAATTTAATAAATCGTTTGGTTCGAATAAGTTACTTTCTTTTTTTTCTTCTCTGTCATTTTTTTGTTCAAGCTCAGGAAGGTATACCGCTCATTAAGAAATATTCCGTTGAAGATTATCATGCTGGTATAGAGAATTGGGATGCCATTGAGGATAATAATGGTATCTTATATTTTGCAAACACTGCCGGCGTATTGGAATATGATGGTGTACACTGGCATCTCATTCAAACGAAAAGTGGTACTGCAACGCGTAGTTTAGCTAAAGACTCTAGCGGAACAATATATGTAGGTGGTGATTATGATCTTGGTTATTTACGGGCTAATTCAGTTGGAGAAAAAGAATATATATCCTTAATGGATAAATGTCCTAAAGAAATTCGGTCACTTATTAAAAATGTGTGGAAGGTATTTGTTTTTCAAAATAAAATTTTTTTTCTAACAGAAGGTAGTATTATTATTTTTGATTCTCAAAAACAATTTATTAAAATAGTTAAGAGTGATATTTATTTACGTTCTGTTTTTGTTATTAATAATGGTGTATACGCTTATAGCAATAGTAAAGGTATTTTGTATTTTGATGAACAAAAACTAGACTTTACTATTTTTTATACAAAGCCAGAGTTGCTAAATCGTTCCATTGAATTTATTTCAGCACATCCTAAAGGAGGTATTCGTTATCATCTTTTTGATGAAGGATTTTATCGATTATACGATGGAACAATTACGATTGAGAAAAAAACAACTACTAACAATTTAGACACAGATTACATTTTTTGTCAAGAATATTTGGGCAATGAACTTGTTGTAGGAACTACCATTGGAGGACTATATGTCATTGATTCAGATGATTTGACAACTAAATATCATTTTGATAAGCAATTTGGATTAATTGACAATAAAATATTTGCAGTGTACCAAGATTGCTATAAAAATATATGGGTCTGTCATGAAAATGGATTAAGTTATATTGGATTTAACACACCCATTCGATTTTTTGATGAACGCATTAATATAAATGGTGTGGGTCTTTGTTCTGAAATTTTTAAGGGGTATGTTTTTTTAGGTACAAGTCATGGGCTATTTTCTTGTAAAGAAAATCCGGATGCCGGTTTTTCTAATTTCGAACTATTTGAAAGCTTGCGTCAACCAATATTTTTTTTGAAAGAGCATAAAACGAAACTTTTAATCGGTACGCTTCATGGATTGTTTCAATATGATGGGAAAAATCTTGAAAATTTGTCTGAATCAAACTTGTATAAAAATGTTAGAGCCTATCCTTTGGGCGAAGATTATTATATAACATCTACAAGCAAAGGATTTCAGTTATTGCAGTATAAAAATGGATTTAACGTACTAACCGACATTGTTGGCGCTAAACAAGAGATATTTGACTTCGAAATTGACTTAAATGGTCATGTTTGGATTATTGATTCAGAAAATAAATTATTTAGGGGGGAATTAAATAAAACCCTTGATTCAATAACTGTTTTTCCTCCTTTCAATGAAACACTTGATTCCAAAATTAAATATTTGTCATTGACCACTTTTAATAATAATATTATTTTAGGTACTAATAGTGGCCTATACAAGTACAATATAAAATCTAAATCTATTAGTAAAATTTCTTCTGGAATAGAAAACAAAATTGATAAGGCTAGCATACCCTTAGTTTTCAATCAAAACAATTCGAATCTATGGTTACAATCTTCGAACTTTCAACAAGGAAACTTGGACTATACAATTGAGGTGTTATCTAAAGGTTTTAGTAATATAAATACAGATAAAAATTTCAATTTATATCTGTATTTAAATAAAATTTTTAGTTTTGACAATTATACAGATTCCACATTAGCAATAGGTGTTTCTGAAGGATTTTTATTGTATAACTTAAATTTCAAAAGAGATAAATTAAGTAGAGCCCAAACATATATACGTAGTGTTATATTTAAGGATAAAAACGATACTATTTTGATAAATGGTTTATGGAAAGGTATTGGAAATATATCTACTATAATGCTGCAAGGAGACGTGACAACGGTAGAGTTTAATTGTGCTGCTAATTATTATTATTCTCCAGATAAAATTTTGTATTCATATAAGCTAGATGGGATTGATTCTGATTGGAGTGAATGGACATCTGAAAATAAAATAAATTATACCATTCAAGAGTATGGAATATATACGTTCAATGTTCGAACAACAAATGATCACATACACCTAAGTAATGAAACGAGTTATCGGTTTACAATACATAAACCTTGGTACCAGACGTATTGGTTTTATGCGATAGAAATCGGTACACTTACCTTGTTGATGTCATTATCTATTTATTTTAATCGGAAGGGGAGTTCTAAAATTAGTAGAATCAGTGCGATTATTATTATACTTACCGTGTTGACTGCGTTTGAAATTATGTCTGAATTAATGCAAGATTGGTTAGATGCACAAGGTGTTACAATCTTTGCATTAAAAATTATCATAAATATTATTATTGCATTAAGTATTAATCCGATTGAATCGTGGTTAAGAAGAAAGTTGTTTTTTAGTCCTATAAATAAGTAAAATGTTGTGTTCGATTCAAAATAGATGATTACGAACTAAATCTTTCGATACATTCCCTTTATCTAATAAAGCAGTAAATAAACTTTATCTAATAAAGCAGTAAGTCGTGATTTTTTTTAATATGCAGATTTACAAGTATTTATATAGTTATAGAATTTCCTTATAATTTAAAACATACAACCTAATACCTGCCCAATTCCTTGTAATTCAATCAATAAAATCGTACATTTGCAGTCCGTTTTAGGTTAAACGGGTGCGCAATTGCGTAAAAAAACAAATTTCAGTCTCTTGCCCGTAGGCTGATGTACAATAGGGTGAATATTATGCTTACTCCAAAACCAGAAGATTTTAACTGGGATTTAGCTGGTGACAAAGGTTTCGGTAGCAATTATACTGCTGCAGAGAAAAAAGAAATCGCTGAAATGTACGAAGGTACGTTAAGTGAAGTTACTGAAAAACAAGTATTAAGTGGTGTTGTTGTTGGTGTTACAGAACGTGACGTTATCATCAATATCGGTTTCAAATCAGATGGTCTTATTCCTTTATCTGAATTTCGTGACGTTGAAGGCGGCGTGAAAGTTGGTGAAGAATATGACGTTTACGTTGAAGATCAAGAAAATGCTGCTGGTCAGTTAGTATTGTCTCGTCGTAAGGCTCGTATCGTTAAGGCTTGGGAAAATATCCAAGGCGCTCTTGACAACGATTTGATTATTGAAGCATTAGTAAAAAGAAGAACTAAAGGTGGTTTGATCGTTGATTTATTTGGCGTTGAAGCATTCTTACCAGGTTCTCAAATTGATGTGAAACCAATTCGTGACTTCGATATCTTCGTAGGTAAGAAAATGGAAGTTAAGGTTGTTAAAATCAACTATACAAACGATAACGTTGTTGTATCGCATAAAGTGTTGATCGAAAAAGATATCGAAAAACAAAAAGCGGTAATCTTGAATAACCTTGAAAAAGGTCAAGTATTAGAAGGTGTTATCAAAAACATGACAAACTTCGGTGTGTTCATCGATTTAGGTGGTGTTGATGGTTTACTTCACATTACAGATATTTCTTGGGGCCGCATAAGCCATCCACAAGAAGTATTGGCTTTAGATCAAAAAGTACAAATCGTAGTGTTAGATTTCGACGAAGAGAAAAAACGTATTTCTCTTGGTATGAAACAACTTACATCTCATCCTTGGGATGCATTGGTTGCTGATATTGCAGTTGGTTCAAAAATTAAAGGTAAAATCGTAAACGTTGCAGATTACGGTGCTTTCCTTGAAATTCAACCAGGTGTTGAAGGTTTGATTCACGTTTCAGAAATGAGCTGGTCTCAACACTTACGTAACCCACAAGACTTCATTAAAGTTGGTGACGAATTAGAAACAGTTGTATTGACATTAGATCGTGACGAACGTAAAATGTCTTTAGGTATTAAACAATTGACTGAAGATCCTTGGACTAAGTCTGATGCTATATCTAAATATGCAGTTGGAACGAAACACACTGGTTTAGTTCGTAACTTAACAAACTTCGGTTTGTTCATCGAATTAGAAGAAGGAATTGATGGTTTGGTTCACGTTTCAGATTTATCTTGGACGAAAAAAATCAAACATCCATCTGAATTCGTTAAAGTTGGTGATAAATTAGATGTTGTTGTTTTAGAGTTAGATGTTGAAAACAGAAGACTTGCCTTAGGACACAAACAATTAGAAGAAAACCCTTGGAATACATTTGAAACAATCTTCACTCCAGGTTCAACACATACAGGTACTGTTATCACTAAGAATGATAAAGGTGCTGTACTTGAGTTGCCATACGGTATTGAAGGTTTCGCTATGAACAAACATTTAGTTAAAGCGGACGGTGCAAATGCTGAACAAGGTGATTCATTAGACTTCAAAGTATTAGAATTTTCTAAAGATGATAAACGTATTGTTTTATCTCACACGAAAACGTTCTCTGAAGTAGCTGAAGATGCTCCAGCTGCTGCAGATGCTAAGAAAAAGAAACCTGCTGCTGCTAAAGGTGCAAAATCTACTGCAGCTCCGAAAACTCCTGCTGTTGAGAAATCAACATTAGGTGATATCGAAGCACTTTCTAATTTGAAAGATACAATGGACGGTAAGAAGTAATTCTTAAATTCTATAAATAATTGAAAGTCCCGCTGAGAAGCGGGACTTTTTTTATGGCTAGAAAATTGTAGTTGTATACTATTTTCAAAGTAAGGACTTAACATGTAAAAATTAAAATCTTTTGAAAAAAACTTTATTCTTCGCAAGTTTTTCATACCTTTGTAATAGATAATAAAGGGTTTCGTGGCCGAGCGGCTAGGCAGAGGTCTGCAAAACCTCCTACACCAGTTCGAATCTGGTCGAAACCTCAAAAGCCTTCAATAGAAATATTGGAGGCTTTTTTATTTATATAAAAACCTGCACTGTAGAATTCCTTCAAACTTTTTTAATATATTAGTATACTCGTAAAAAATCACGTGTTTATAATTACCTATGAATCCACGCCTAGAATACATTCAAAACCGAATCGGACAAGTAATAACAGATAGTCCATCTGAGATCAGTAATTGGCTTCAAATGACGCCTGTGATGGCTGAAAATGGAAAGATTGTTGTGACAGTGCCCGTGCGTTTGGATATGACGAATATGATGAAAACCATTCATGGTGGAATGGTTGCAACCATATTAGATGATTTATGTGGTACGGTTTGTTTAATATCAGCTGTAGATTTTTTTTATGCTACAGTTACATTAAATGTTGATTATTTAAGACCTGCCCAAATAGGTGATGTATTAACCTGTACAGCAGAAGTTGTGCGCCAAGGTAAAACGATTATAAATGTTCATGCAACGCTAACCTTGCCAGATGGGAAAATGGTTGCCCGAGCTTCCTCAAATTTGATTAATACGCAAATTAAGACATATTGAGAAAATTCTTAAACCTCTTTAATTGTTGATTTTATTGATTTAAATGTTATTTGTGCAAATTATTTCAATTTTTTTGTAACACATACAACCATTTATTATTAATTTCCGTTAAAAACATACATTAGAACATGTTTATTTGTTTGAAACGGAATTATATAGTATAGATCATGGAAGAAATAGAAAAAACACTTAAAAAATACACTTGGAATGAAGATTCCACTATTCAAATTACATTGAATAGCAGTTGTAAAAGTATGCTAAAAGAGTTCCTGCCATTATTTAGGAGGTACACTAACGCAATCATAATTAATTACAAAGAAGGCTTATCAACCTCTGCATTAATTAATATTGGAAACGATACAATTGCGTTAGCATAAAGTAATACGATTTCTACTAAAAATTGTATTACTTTATTAAGTAAAATTGAATACGGTTCACAAATTAGTCTATCGGTAAATGCGTACTTATAGCAATTCTATTCCACCCATTTATGGCTATTATTGCCATGATCATTTGGGCTACATAATTCTCACCAAATAATTTTACAGATATGTCATACACAGAATCTGAAACCCCATGTTGATGGATCAGTGTAGTTTCTTCTGTAAGCGCGAGTATATTTTTTTCTTCATCTGTAAATAAATTTGTTTCTCTCCAAGCACTAATTAAAAACAAACGTTGCTGTGTTTCTCCGTTTTTAAGAGCTTCTTCTGTATGCATATTTAAACAGTATGCGCAATTGTTAATTTGTGATGCTCGTATTTTAATGAGATTAATGTGTTGTTTGCTTAAATCACTTGACTGTAGATACGCCTCAAAACCCAACATTGCCTTATATGCTTTGGGTTGAAGTTCGGCTAAATTGAATCTCTTTTTCATCATTATTGTGTTTTATTAGAAGATAAATTGTGTTGTTTATACCAAACTTTTTGAATCTATAAAAAATAATCGACCCCAGCCATTTAATATGAACTAATTTTCTTTACGGATTTCTTCTATTTGTAAGAGGTGTTTTTTTTATTTATTTTTCTGAATGAGAAAAGCTTTGAATTATTCTCCGGATCTTACTCACTTCACTAAATTTTGATATCGCTTCCGAACTGATTTTGCATAATGAAGAGGAGTACAAATAACTGTGTCTAAAATGCTTTTTTTGTAAGGTAAGGAGTCAAATTCAGTTGGTGTAATATGCGTTTGTTGTTATTATCTAAATGGGGATAAGTTGTGATTGATTTACCGAACTGTATATGTCGAAATGCGTTCTTATTTGAGCGTTCAAATTATATAAAATAATTTTTATGCATTGTTTAATATATTTTATTCACTTAAATCAGCTTGCTATGGAACAGATTGAAAAAGAATTGAAATCTTTTAATTGGACAAATGCCTCCGTAATTAAAATACTTTTGAATAGCAATAACAAAGAACGCTTAAAAGAGATTTTACCGCTTATTAGGCGCTATACCAACGCCATTATTATAAATTATCAAATTGATTTAGCTACAACTGCACAGGTTAGTATTGGTGCAAAAACAATAGCTGTAGTTTAATTGTCTACTTTGTATGAGTTGATTTTTAGTAGTTTTATTCCGAACTAAATATCTTTACGATCTAAATCCGTTATGAATAAAGGATTTGAAATACGCATGTCATCTATAAACGCTTCAATTCCTGTAGGGTTCTGTTTGATTTTTTCTAACTCCTTAGTAGTGATGCCAACCATTTGTAAAAATACCAGTTTCCCATGTGGTGTATTAATTGTTCCTAATTCCGGATCTTGTATAAATATTAAACCAACGATATCTGTTGGGGAATCAAACTTAATCGGGCCGTTGGTTGGGATATAATGGAATTCTTCAAACCAGTTTCCACTTTGAAAAACATAGCGTGCTAAATTATTCATCAATCCAATAGCCCACATTGGACGGTCTTCTCCTTCAACACATTTTAATCGAAATGTAAACTCAAATCCCCAGCCATTAAATTCATTTTCTGCTTTTTCTGGTGCAAAATATAAATCTGACATTCCATAACTTATGAAATGTTTGTGATGTGTTTGGTTATGCGAATCATAGATACTAGTCCCATCAATGGGGTCTGGACCTCCAATCATGTATTTAATTGCAGATGCAAAATGTTCAGGCTCCTGATTGCCATATACTACCTCTAATGCTGTATCTATTGCATCCCAGCCCGGTGATGATTCTTCGTCAAATTGTAGTTTATATGTCTCAATATCCATGAGTTTATTTAGACTAAATTTAGTGGAACGTTTTTAGAAAAAAACTAAATAATATGTTAGTTGCAAGTATTAATAAATTTGCAATTGTTTTTTTGCCAGTCGATTAATTTAAAAGAAATTAAGTTGTTTATTTTATTCCAAACATTTCCTTCAACGCATTCCATAAATTACCTTTAAGGGCAACCGTTGTTTCCAATTTTGCTAATGAATCGGCTAAAAGTATAACGGTTGAATTATGTTTCTGAATCGTATATAGATCTTTTGATAGGCGAGGAGTAAAGGCATCGGTAGGTAAGCCAAAAGATAGTATGATGCGTGGTTTTAGCTCTTCTATATTTTTTAATACTACAGGTGTTTCTACTTGCAATACACCACAGTCATTATAATCCAACTGCGCTGCTTTAACTATCTTTCCGAGCATTTCCTGCTGTGCAGGAGTCATAGTGTAAGAGGCATGCATTAAAATTAAGATACCATTGCTGTATTTTCCTGTTGGTTTTAATGGGGCAGGAGTAGCTTCTGTAACCGCTGGTATAACCTGTTCTTTTAATGTAGTTAATGAAGGAGATACAGGTATCGTTGGTGTTGGTATAGAAGGAATTGATATTGAAGGGATAGAAGGTGTTTTAGGAATTGACGGAGATGCAGTCGCAACAGTCGGTTCTTTTGCCGCTTCAGCTACTTTAGGAGTTTTTATTGCAGTTGTTATAGCTGTTTCAATTACTGGAACCTTTACAGCATTTGGATCTGTAATGATGTATAAGGTATCTGAAAATATATCTTTCCAGTTTTCAGGATTAATTGACTCTGCCATAACATTGGTATGAATTAGAAATTCTATTCTAACTACAAATTACTAAAAAAGGAATTGAATTATGAATTATGAATGATGAGTTATGAATAACTTGTCAACGATGAACGTCGTTGAGGTTTTAAACCTCGACGACGTTTTCTACACAATTCTCATTTTCAATGGGTAATGATTAAATAACACAGGTTTCACTTAAGGTTTATACGTTTTCAATTTAAACATGTAACTTGCAGACTATTATTCTATTTAACATTCAAATTAATATGTCAAAGGGACCTATTTCTCAATTCATTCAAGAGCATTATTTGCACTTTAACTCTGCCGCTTTAGTAGATGCAGCAAAAGGATATGAAACGCACTTATTAGAAGGCGGTAAAATGATGATTACGCTTGCTGGTGCAATGAGCACGGCAGAGTTGGGTAAGTCATTAGCCGAAATGATTCGTCAAGATAAAGTTCAAATCATTTCGTGTACAGGTGCAAACTTGGAAGAGGATATCATGAATTTGGTTGCACACTCGCATTACAAACGTGTACCAAATTATAGAGACTTAAGTCCACAGGATGAATGGGATTTATTGGAAAACCATTACAACCGTGTTACAGATACATGTATTCCAGAAGAAGAAGCATTCAGAAGATTACAAAAACATTTATTTAAAGTTTGGGACGACGCAGATAAAGCGGGTGAACGTTATTTTCCGCATGAGTTCATGTACAAAATGTTGTTGAGCAAAGAACTTGAACAATATTATGAAATAGATCCGAAGAATTCTTGGATGCTTGCAGCAGCAGAGAAAAACCTTCCAATTATTGTTCCAGGTTGGGAAGATTCTACCATGGGAAATATCTTTGCTTCATACTGTCTTAAAGGTACATTCAAGCCAACAATGACAAAAACAGGCATCGAATACATGATGTGGTTATCCGATTGGTATATTAAAAATTCAGAAGGTAAAGGTGTAGGTTTCTTCCAAGTTGGTGGTGGTATAGCAGGTGATTTTCCTATTTGCGTTGTTCCCATGTTGTATCAAGATATGGAAATGGAAAACATACCTTTCTGGAGTTATTTCTGTCAAGTTTCAGATTCTACAACTTCATATGGTTCGTATTCTGGTGCAGTTCCAAACGAAAAAATTACCTGGGGTAAATTAGATATCAATACACCTAAATTTATTGTTGAGTCGGATGCTACCATAGTAGTGCCTTTGATTTTTGCTTATTTATTAGGTTGGTAATTTTCTGAATTAAAATTGTCTGAATCAGGATTTACAAAATTGAAGGATTAAACAAGATTTTTAAATTGTTATTTCTAGAATTTCGTAAATTCTGATTCTTTTTTTATTAAATAATTTTATGCTTCATTTTTATTATGAAGTAATGATTGATATACTTTTTAAATGAGCTATGAAAATGACTTTAGATGAAATAACATATAAAATAAATGGATGTACAATGAAAGTACATAGCACTCTGGGTAATGGCTTTCAGGAAGTCATTTATCAACGTTGTTTGGCTCTTGAATTAGTAAAAAAAAATATTCAATTTGCTAGGGAAGTAGAGCAAATTATTAATTATGAAGGGGTTGAAGTGGGTACTAGAAGAGCAGACTTTATAGTAGACGGGAAAGTTATTGTTGAACTAAAGGCGATTATAAACCTAGAAGATGTTCACTTGGCACAAGCCAAAAACTATGTTGTAGCATATGATTTTCCAATAGGATTATTAATAAACTTCGGATCTACAAGTCTTCAATTCAAAAAAGTTTTTAATTCGAAATACAATGTTTAAAGGTAGAATCAAGTCGAAAGTAATCTTGTTTAATCTTTTAATTTTGTAAATCCTGATTCAGATAATTTCCAACTTATAAACAAAAAAGGTCATTTTCAATATATGAAAATGACCTTTTTATTTATAGTTAAAGCACTATTTCTATTTTGTGTTTCCGATAATTTGAATCCAACTTTTGTGTTCTTCACCACCGCAGCCTGCTTTTACATAGTAGTAATAAACACCGTCACTAACACCTTCTGCATTCCAGTCATTGTTGTAATTATCTGCATGGAAGACTTCATTGCCCCATGAGTTATAAATTTTTAATACTGAATTTTTGGGTAGCATTAATTTGCTATGATCGTTAATTTCTACAATTTTCAATACGTCATTCAATCCATCTCCATTTGGAGTAATTAAATTGGGAACCGTTAATTTTTGAAAATCAATCGATATGATTTTTACAGAATCTAAATCTGTTCTACACGTATTATTTTTTACGTAAACATAATACGTTTCTTCAACTGCAGATGTAGTAATTATATGCGTTGAAACTCTCGTTGAATCCAAGGTTGTTGTTCCTTTCTTATTCCACACATACGTGTAAGGACCTGAACTACCAGTAACATTTGCTTGTAATTGTCGTTGGCTTCCAACACATGCAATATCATTTGGTTTTGTAACGGAACTTATTTTTAATCCATTAACATTCACAGTTATTTTAACAAAGTCCGTTGAGTTTCCACAGGTACCTGAAATTTGATACATAAATTCATAGGTAACATTATCAGATAGGTTTGTTACGGTAGCCTTATTGGGAGGAATTGGTGTAAGCACTTGATTTGGATCCATTGTTACTGTGGTCCATGTGCCATTTCCAATTTTAGGTATATTTCCTACAAGTGTATATGCATTTGCACAAATTGTTGCATCGTCACCTGCTTTTGCAATTTCAGTTGGAGCGGATATTTCTAATGTATCATTTTTAAATGCAGAGCAATTATTTTTTGTTTCTGTAACACGAACAATACTTTTTGTGTTTCCCGCATCAGCAGTAATTTCAGTTGTTGTTGCACCTGAAATAATTGAAAGGTCACCACTTAATACCGTCCATTGGTAGGTACTTCCTGTTAATGTATTGTCTGGGCTCGCAGTAAATAGTAAGCCACTTATATTAGGACATGTTTCAGATGGGCCGTTTACCGTAGGTTTATTTACGGTAGTAGTTGTTACCATTACTGTATCTCTGTCAAATCCTACTCCGTTTGTAACAGTCCATACAACGAAAGCTGTATCGCCTGTGAACGTTAAAGTACCTGTTGCACTGTTTGCAGGATTAACACTACCAATACTGCCTGTTGCTAATTTCCATTCACCTGTTTCATCTGATTCTAAAGGGCCTGCATTTAATTTTGTAGTACGAGTATTACATAAAGGAATATTTGTACCTGCATCTGCTACTGGAGGAAAACATGATTTTAAAATGGCTTGTACAGGCACGCGTGCACAAGCTGTTCCAGCAGTTACCACCCAACGGAACATACTAGGAATTGCATTGGGAGCGTAGTTGTTATTGCTATTATTACCAGTGAAGCGAACGACATCTTGGAATGTTTGCGGGTAAGTCATTCCGTTTTGGTACCAATTCATGTTATCACCTGTAATCATTTTTAGTTTATATCCTGTGCCTGCAGGTACTGAAATACCGACAGGCATTTTTATTGGGAAGTTGCTTGAAATAACACAACCTTGAGCGGCACTAACACTATAACTTGCAGAAGTACCCACAATATTTCCAAGATTGTCTGTAACCTGCAGTACAACAGGTTTGGTCGGACAAGAATAGGTGTGTAAAGTAATATAAATAGAGTCGATATTAATTGCAGTTAATACATCAAATTTCAATTCCGTATCAACCGAATTGTCTCCTCTATCCCCAAGACCAGACAACCCACTTGCTGAGGGCAAACCAACCGTTACTCTGAATGATGCCGTATCTTCAACATAGAATGTATAGTTGGTTGGTGGAGTAGCAGTAAAGGTATATGAATCACCTCCTTTTTGAAGTAAATCTGCAGTAGCTATGCTTGTTGGGCTGTTCCACCATTTGTATTTACCATCGTTAGGTGGCGTAACATTGAGTGTTATATCACCAGCATTGCAATACGTTTTATTGGTTACTTTGGGAGCTTTTGTTGTTATAGTAATTTCGTCTTCTTGTGGTCCACAGATAGGATCCGTTACAATTACTTTATACGTACCAGGTGTATTTACAAAATAGGTTTTGTTGGTATTTGTTCCTTCAGCTACTGCTCCATCTTTGTACCATTTATACGTAACACCTATTCCTACAAATTTAGCATCTAAGGTTACAGACGCTGGATCACATAATACTAAATCTGGACCTAAATCGATTGAAAATGAATTTGTGATAACAATAATATCTGATTTTGTACAAGAGCCATTATCCGTTACACAAACAGAGTAGGTGCCAGGTTCAGTAACTATTTTTGTATATGGAGCTAGTGCGCCGAAACCCGTTGTTCCATCATTCCATGTTATCGTAGTAGTTGCGTTTATCGGAACATTTGCGTTTAATACAAGTCCCGCAAGACCAAAGCCACACAATGTTTGATCAGGGCCTAATTTGGGTTGTGGACCCGCTGATCCATATTGACAACCTGGTATAAATGAAATGTTATCGATTGCAAAATCTGACTCTCCGCCATTTCCACTACAACCCGTTGTTTGGTTGCCTTCTATGCTAATAGTTACGGTAGCAGGAGGTGTTAAACCAGAGTTCCAAACGGTTTCATATTTTATCCAACCGCTAGAGGATGGGTTTCCACCACCAAAAAGTGGAGCCGAAATATTTGAACCTATGTTAGTACCGTCAACATCTAAATTAACGATACCCGGATAATTTGGATTGTCTTTTAACGAATTAATCCAAAATGAAAAATAGTAATTTGTATTTGGTTTTACAGGAATATTCGTTTGCTTCCATATTTTTAGACCCGGTGTACACACACCGTCAATCATTAAAAACTTATCCGTACTTACACCAGTTTGGCCGTTAAAGGGGGAAGAAAAGGCATTGTTGAAAAATGTCATTTGAGAAGCCGTTCCTACATATAAATTACCTGGAGTGGAAAATCCTGAAGTGAATTGATTGTAATCTGTTTGCCAGTTGTTAAAGCCATCCGAAAAATCTCCATTTACAATAAGATTTTGACCCGATAATAAATCGGTCGGACAGTTCTGTGCATTTACAGAATAAATAGATTGCATTGCGATGCAAACGAATACTAAGAGTATATTTTTTTTCATTTAGAAAATAATTTTTTACCTATGTCTATTATACTTATATAAGAAA
>NZ_CALMGQ010000036.1 GCF_937863595.1 uncultured Cytophaga sp. | reverse complement strand
TAATTATTTATGATTTATCGAAGGTAAATTTAATTATTTGAATTATCCTATTATTAAATTAATGAGATATATTAAAATAATACAATTAATTAAAAATACCAATTAGATAAAATAAAAAAGGGATAGCTGTTTTATAACAACCATCCCTTTCCGAATTTAAAACATATTCTTTACCTATTCCTCTTGAAGAAATTTCCACTCTCTGTTTAATTGACCCATTAATTGATGGGCAGTTAAATCATAGGTGCAAGGTACTACAGAAACATAGCCATTTGCCAACGCCCATTCATCTGTATCTTCTCCCGCATCTTTATTTTCAAAATTCCCAGCCATCCAAAAATATCGTCTACCATTGGGATCAACGCGTTCATCAAATTTTTCTTCCCAACGCGCAAGCGCTTGTCTGCAAATTTTAATCCCTTTTAATGGTGCTTTATCTATTGGAGGAAAATTAACATTTAAAGTAATTCCTTTTGGTAAGCCATTTGTTAACACCTCCGTAGCAATCTGTTTGATATATTTTTTAGTATGTGAGAAGTCTGCATGCGAACCATAATCACACAATGAAAAACCAATTGCAGGTAAACCTTCCAATGCGCCTTCAATAGCAGCAGACATAGTGCCTGAATACAATACACTGATAGATGAATTGCTGCCGTGATTGATTCCGCTTACAACTAAATCTGGTTTACGGCCTTTTAATACATGGTGTTTGGCTAATTTAATGCAATCCGCAGGTGTGCCAGAACATTCGTAGGCAACAATACCGGGAAATAAATCACTCGATTCTAACCGAAGGGTGTTACCTATAGTGATTGCATGGCCCATTCCAGATTGAGGAGAATCCGGTGCGACTACTACAACCTCTCCCAATTCAGACATAACTTCAATTAATGTCCGTATACCAAGGGAAAAAATTCCATCATCATTGCATACAAGTATTAAAGGCTTTGACATATATTTTATTTTTGCGTATCGTCTTTTTTTAATATGTTGTGCCCCATTTTATCGCGTTTTGTTTGCAGATATTTAATATTATGAGGGTTCGAAGCAATTTCAATTGCAACCGATTCTGTAATTTCAAGTCCGTAACCAGCTAGTGCAGCACGTTTCACAGGGTTATTTGTAATCAAGCGCAATTTAGATATTTGCAAGTCACGCAAAATTTGAGCGCCTGTTCCATAATCGCGTTGATCCATTTTGAAACCCAATTCTAAATTTGCTTCAACCGTATCTCTTCCTTGCTCTTGAAGTTTGTATGCTTTTAATTTATTAAGCAAACCAATACCTCTGCCCTCTTGATTCATATAAAGAATTACTCCTTTACCTTCTTTTTCGATCATTTCCATAGCCGCATGTAATTGCGCACCACAGTCACATCTGCAGGAGCCGAATATATCACCTGTAACACAAGAAGAGTGTACACGAACCAATACAGGTTCATCTTTCTCCCATGTACCTTTAATTAAGGCTAAATGTATTTCGTCTGTGCTTATTTCTCTAAAAGCAATCAAATCAAAATCACCTAGGTTTGTAGGCATGTCCACGCCAATCTCTCTTTTTACAAGGCTTTCGTGCGTTAACCGATATTCAATTAAATCCTTAATTGATATTAATTTCAAATTAAATTTTGTGGCAATTTGTTTCAGCTCTGGTAAACGTGCCATACTACCGTCTTCGCTCATGATTTCAATCAGTACGCCTGCAGGTTTGAAGCCAGCTAAACGAGCTAAATCTACAGCAGCTTCTGTATGCCCCACTCTTCTTAATACGCCTTCATCTTTGGCTTTCAAAGGGAATATATGACCTGGTCTACCTAAATCTTCTGGTTTGGTATTCGGGTTGACTAATGCTTGAATCGTTTTAGAACGGTCGGATGCTGAAATCCCTGTTGTGCAACCATCTCCCAATAAATCAACGGAAACGGTAAACGGGGTTTCATGTGTAGCAGTATTGCTACCAACCATTAAATCTAATTTCAATTCTTTGCAACGTGCTTCAGAAATTGGTGCGCAAATTAAACCTCGTCCTTCTTTAGACATAAAATTTATAATCTCAGGTGTGACAGATTCTGCCGCGCATATAAAGTCGCCTTCGTTCTCACGATCCTCATCATCCACAACAATAATCACCTCACCCTTACGGATTGCTTCAATTGCATCTTCAATTGAATCTAATTTTATCTGTTCCATACTTATTGATTTCGTTCTGTGGGTTTCCATAAACTCGTTTTAATACCCATTACATATCGAATAAAGCCAACAAACAAGGCTACATTCATAGAATAAAAATGGGTTATAAATCGAAGTAGTTTTACATGTATTCCAAAGGATCGAATAAAATGATCCAATACAATACTTGCCAGCAATGCTACCTGCCCATAAAGAGCGAGTTTGTATATAAAACCATATTTGTAGAGTATTAAGTTCAGCATACATATAAAGATTAATAAAAATGGTGTAATCCAACGTATCACTTTATGCGAAATGAAACAAAATGCAATCCCTCCTTTTGTTGGGAGCATCAAATCTGAGAATTCGAATAGGTTTTGAAAATTGCCAGCCGAGATGCGTACTTTTCTACGAAACTCTTCCATCATTTTATTAGAGACGTCTTCCGTACAAATAGCACTCAATTCGTTGATCGTTTTTTTACCTTGACGCAATACTTGCATGCCAATATAAAAATCATCCACCAACCAATTTTGTGGAACTTCAATAAAAAGGTTCCGTCGAATGGAAAAGCAACCGCCAAATGCGCCAATCATAGCACCCATGGAAATTCCTTCTAAATATTTCATTCGATTTTCTCGTTCTAAATATTTTTTTTCTTGAAAAGAAATACCTGTTTTCTTAAAATCTGGATTTAGAATATTTCCGCCAATCATGCCAATAGACGGTTCTTTATAATGCTTTACTAAATGATACAGCGTGTCTAATTCAAAATACACATTCGCATCGGTACACACAATAACAGGTGATGTAGACATTCTAGATAAGGCATTAATTATTTGACTTTTTCCAGAACGTTCAAAGATGGTTAACTTAATACAGGGGAATTCTTTTTGATATTTTTGAATGATTGCATTTGTATTATCTGTAGAAGCATCTGAACCTATATAGACATGAAGATGTGTGAGCGGGTAATTGGTATCGAAAATAGATTGAAGTTTCTTTTCAATAACGGCTTCTTCATTGTAGACTGCCAATAAAATATCAACATGCGGAAGCTCTTCATCGTGTAATGCCCAAATACACTGATTTTGTCTTTTATCACGTGCAAAAAAATCCAATACCTTTGGGAAGATTACATATGTCTGAATCACCAAGAAACATGAAAACCAAAATGCAATTTCCAAAAGTACTAATACGTAAGAAGGAATCATGAAGCAATTATATTTAGTCGGCTTTAAGTAATTGATTGTAAATTATTACAAAAGAATCGACTAAGTTTTTCCAATTATATTTTTGTAGTGAAAGCAGATGCGCTTGTTGCCCGATTTCTTTTCTGATGGTTGGATTTTCTATCACGTATGAAATCTTCTCTATCCACTCCGAAGGCGTATCCGCTATTACGATATTCTGCATGGGTGTATAAGCAATGCCTTCAGCACCAATTGAAGTAGAAACGATGCACTTAGCCAATGCCATTCCTTCCACTACTTTTAGACGCATGCCTCCACCAGATAACAAAGGTACGATGAAAATCTCATACTTTTGAAGGTAATCTACCGCATCAAGCACCGTACCATGAACAATCAACTGATTTGTCTGCAGTTTATAATATTCCTCGGGCATTGCTTTGCCCGCAATGTGAAGTGTTAAGGTGGGGTATTTCTTTGATAATGTTGGCCATATTTCTGCTAAAAACCAATCTAAGCCTTGTCTATTGGGCATCCAATCTAAGCCTGCAAGAAAACACATACTCATGGGTATCTCATTTTCAACATCGGGAAGAAATACATCTAAATTTGCACCTGCATTTATGACTTGAAGTTTCCCCTTAAAACCTGCTTGTTGGTAGTACGCAGCATCTCTATCTGTAATGGCAACTACAGCATCAAAAAAATGCATGCTGTTGTCTTCAAATTTCTTAATTTTTGAAGAAAGCATGTTGAAGTACCACTTTTTTAATGGATTGCCTTCATTTTGTGCCATGCGCACCCATATTTCGTGTTCAATATTATGAGAACGCAGAAGTATTTTAGCTTTGCTGTGTTTTTTAAGTGTAGAGACATAGAGAGCCATATAACTCCCTTCTACTTGTATCACATCGAACGTATGTTTACTTAGTAACTCTGTTAAGAGCTGATGAAATGCCTTCGACTCAAAACGTTTTACGTTATACGGCATGTGTTCAAAAACGCCTTTAAGAAGGCCTATCGGAGAAATACTCGTATCCAATGTACACGCATGTATTTCTGCAATATCAGCTAAGGCTGCTGGATTTTGAAAATGTTTTTTAGTATTGAGAGAGGCCATTGTTACCTTATGACCCGCTTTATTTAAATAATAGGTAACATTATAGGTGGCAATAGTTCCTCCATCATTTAAGGGATATGGAACGCGATTGGTTATTTGTAAAACTCGAAGTGAAGCACTCATGAAAAATTAACGCATCATCTTTTCAAAGCTTTCCCAAAGCAAGGTAGCTGTTTTGTCCCACGAAAATTTTTGTCGTTGTATTTTTGCTTCCAATAGGATTTGTTCTTTTATATGTGGCACTTTATACAATTGCAACATCGCTGTTGCTATCCCATCTACCGATTCAGGATTAACAAGTACTGCGGCTTTACCAGCTACTTCTGGCAATGAAGTAGTATTGGAAGTAATGATAGGTACTTCGCAGTTCATCGCTTCTAATAAAGGAATACCAAATCCTTCAAAATAGGGAACAAAGGTTAGCGCATACGCGGAACCTAATATCTTCGCTAATTCTGGTGTATGAATGTGCCCTAAAAAATGTATGTCGTGTCTGTAAATTAATGTATGATACAAAGATTGAATATCTTTATTACCCCACATAGATTTGCCAATCAATAATAGCTTCATATCACAATTTGATGTCTTTTTGAAAACATCAAATGCGCGCATCAAATTTAGGATATTTTTCCTCGGATGCATGGATCCAATATATAGGAAAAAGGGTCTGCCAGAAGAATACTTATAACGAATTTTAATTTGATCCGCTTCTGCTACGGGTACAAATAAAGAGTTGCAACCATTGTATACAACATCAATTTTATCTGCAGGTATTTTATAAACAGTAGAAATATCTTGTTTCGAAAACTCAGAAACGGTAACAACCCTTGCTGCCTTCCGAGCAAACTTAGGCATATTTCTTTTATAATAACGCACTATCCCTTTAGGTAAATCTTGAGGTCTGTGTTCAAAATTAATATCGTGAATAACGTTTAAGGTCTTAACTTTTGTAGATTTTGAAAGGTACCCATCTGTAGAAATGAACGCATCGGCTTTAACTTTACGCAACATAAATGGAATACTCCATTCAAAAAATACATACCATAAAAATGGATGTCTAGATTGAGGAAACAATACGTGAGGAATAACATTTTTGCCAAACACAAATTTTTCATGGTAAGGCCTATCAAAGAAAAAATGAAAAGTATGTTCCGGATGTTGTTCGGTAATACGTTTCAATGTTTCATAAGTAAACCAACCGATTCCTTCTAATCGATCGTCCAATAACAAACGTGTATTTACAGCAATATTCAAACTTTTATTGTGTTTAATCCTTTAAATTACAATTAGCCTACTACAATACCAAGCGTCTTATCGATATCTTTAGAAATAACCTTTAATTGCATTGCCACTTGGAGCAATTGCAATAATGCTTCTTCGCTCGATTGACTCTGAATGCGTTCGATTTCTTTCATATTTTCTCGAATCATACATTTAAGTACAACACGTTTTAACCTTAATACGGTCTTAGGTACCACAGTGTTTAGAACATCTATTTCTTTTGGAACATCTATTTGAAATTTCCCCCAATTTTCGCTGACATGAAACTTCGTTGACAACAGATCAATTGTGGCATCGCGCACATATTGAGGCTGATCTTGCTGCAAGAAGAAGGTATGCAATACCTGTTCTCCGCGCAAACGAATTTCTATAATGTGCTTAATGATATAATCATACGCTGGATTTTTAAATTCAACATCTTGTAATTCATGAATTAAGTAATCCGACAAGGGCATTTCCTGCTCCATTGTTGATGAAGCAAAGTTTAAGAGATAACGCATCATTTCGCGTTCATGCATCTTTAACGCTTCTTCCTCTAAGCTTAATTTTACAACTAAATCGGGTAATTCAAGTTCTGGAATTTCTGGGACTTGAGAAAACGCATTTCTGTCATTTTCCCACTTCTTAGCCTCTTGTTGCCCTTTTTGAATGGCTTTTTTATTGTATTCAGAAATTAATATTTGTTCATCAATCTCTAGTAACTTACTGCACTCTCTAAAAAAAACAGAGCGTTTAATTGCATCTGGTACTTTAGCAATACTCTCAACGATGTCTTTAATTACCTCTGCTCGTTTTATGGGGTCGCTGCCAACTTCCTTTAAACTAATAGCTGTTTTAAAAGATATAAAATCACGCTTCGTGGTTTTTATATATTCTTTAAATGCTGTTGGCCCAATTTTTTGCACGTAACTATCCGGATCTTCCCCTTCAGGAAAAACCACAATAGATACATTCATATCTTGTTGCAAAATTAAATCTACTCCGCGAAGTGCTGCTTTTATTCCAGCCGAGTCACCATCATATAAAATAGTAATATTAGGGGTATAGCGTTTTATGAGTTTAATTTGATCTTCCGTTAGGGAAGTTCCACTCGATGCAACAACATGTTCTACACCCGATTGATGCAGAGAAACAACGTCGGTATATCCTTCAACAAGCAGACATTCTTCTTCTTTTCGAATGGCTTGTTTGGCCTGATATAAGCCGTATAAAACTTTACTTTTATGATATACTACAGACTCTGTAGAATTTAAATATTTTGCTTGTGTTTTATCTATTTTTAAAATACGAGCACCAAAGGCAATAACCCTTCCTGCAACATTGTGTATGGGGAACATAACACGACCTCGAAAGCGGTCAAAAAATTTCTTTTCACTACTGTCGTTTGCATTGTCCCGCTCAATGCTTAAACCTGTTTTGGTAAGGAATTCTGTCTTGTATCCCTTTGCTACCGCATCTTTAGTAAAACCATCCCATTGATCGTGACTAAAACCAAGTTCGAATTTCTTGATGGTTTCATCTCTAAAACCACGCTCTTTAAAATAACTTAATCCAATGGATTTTCCATCTTCGGAATTCCATAATTGATCGATATAATATTGACTCGCATAATTGGTAACAACCAACATGGAATCCTTTTCACTTTGCTCAACATTTTGTTCTTCAGAGAGCTCTTCTTCTTTGATTTCGATGTTGTATTTCTTAGCCATATAGGCCATTGCTTCAACATAAGAAGAGCCTTCATGCTCCATAATAAATTGAATCGCATCGCCACCTTTACCGCAACCAAAACATTTGTAAATTCCTTTGGAAGGGGTTACTGTAAATGAAGGTGTTTTTTCATTGTGAAAAGGACAGCAACCCGAATAATAATGGCCTTTGCGCTTAAGAGTCACAAAATCGCCAATCACCTCGACTACATCGATGGATTGCTGAATTTGATCTATGGTTTCTCTTGTTAAGCGCACGTCTTTTTTAATTATGAATTATGAGGTATGAATTATGAATTGGATTGTTTCGTTCAGTTGATTTACAGAACGGACCACGTGATTGTGTCTTTTCGACCAATCATCATTTATGTTCCGAGCGTTGAAGAACAGCTCAACATTAAACACGCCCATAACAGATTTCCAATATAAATAGTTTGATCCATGTCAATTTCGCAAAGTTCCTGTTTATTAGGCAGAATTGAATCTTAGATACGTGTTTATTACCCACCCAGCACGAAGACTTATGCACATTTATTCAAAAAAGGATTTATAGCAAACCACACTACAAGCTGAAGACCAATAAATATGGAACTTGTAAGCATACAAACCTGTTTGTACTACAGTTTAAGAACCGTCAATAAAAAGCTATTTAGAGGCTCAAAAAACTAGTTTCTAGTAAGTAAAATGATTAAATTGCCTAAAATACCTGTTAATAACATGTCTATAACACAAGAAAACGTTTTAGAAGCGCTTAGAACCGTACCAGAACCGGATTTAAAAAAGGATTTGGTAACGTTAAACATGATAAAAGACATCCTAGTAGATGGAAAAAACATCTCATTTACAGTTGTACTTACTACTCCTGCTTGTCCTCTTAAAGAAGTTATACGTAAATCGTGTACCGCAGCAATACACGAATTGGTTGCTGCAGATGCAGTTGTTACCGTAAACATGACTGCTGATGTAACTACAGGTCGTTTCAATTCAGGTCCTATTTTACCTGGCGTTAAAAATATTATTGCCGTATCTTCGGGCAAAGGTGGTGTAGGTAAATCAACCATCACTGCAAACCTAGCTGTAGCGCTTGCAAAATCGGGTGCAAAAGTAGGTATTATTGATGCAGATATTTCAGGTCCATCTATTCCAACCATGTTTGATGTGGAAGATGTTCGACCAAATGTGATTGAAAATGAATCCGGAAAACCAACGATCATACCAATAGAACAATACGGCGTTAAACTTATTTCGATTGGTTTTTTATCCGATCCTGAAAGTGCTGTAGTATGGAGAGGTCCAATGGCTAGTTCTGCTTTAAGACAATTCATCAGTGATTGTGATTGGGGCGAATTGGACTATTTATTATTTGACATGCCTCCAGGCACAAGTGACATCCACTTAACCTTGGTACAAACCGTTCCCGTTACTGGAGCAATAGTGATTACAACACCGCAAAAAGTAGCGTTAGCGGATGCTACAAGAGGATTGCAAATGTTCCGTCAGCCGCAAGTAAATGTTCCAATTTTAGGAATTATTGAAAACATGGCATGGTTTACTCCTGCAGAACTCCCAAATAACAAATACTACATATTCGGACAAGATGGTGGTAAGAAATTAGCAGAAAAATTCGATGTTCCATTATTAGGACAAATCCCGATTGTACAAAGTATTCGTGAGAGTGGTGATATGGGTAAACCTGCCATCATCAATCAAGATGAAATCAGTGCAATAGCATTTAAACTACTTGCTGAAACCGTGGCTCAACAAGTAGCGATACGAAACGCATCCTTAGCAGAAACAAAAAAAGTAGACATTAAAGTATAAAACGTGAGCACTACAACTGAGAATACTGAATTACTTCAACGTGTTGAAGACGCATTGGATACTATTAGACCCTATCTAATTACAGATGGCGGAAATGTACGCATTGTTGAAATAACAGAAGATATGATTGTAAAATTAGAACTTCTTGGCAATTGCGGTACATGTCCGATGTCTGCAATGACCTTGAAAGCTGGGGTTGAAGAATCTATTCGCAAAGCAGTGCCAGAAATACGTGGCGTTTATGCAATTAACTCTTAATTGCGGTTTTATTAATTTTTAACAGACAGAAGTTTAAGATTCATGAGAATAGGAATCATCTTTGGTGGACAATCAAGAGAAAGAGAAATTTCCTTTGCTGGAGGAAGGACTGTTTACGACAATTTAAATAAAGATATATTTACAACTGTACCCATCTTTATTGATAGCTTAGGTCAATTCATTTTGTTAGACTGGCAATACATTTACAAAGGAACCATTCGTGATTTTTACCCCCCCTTTGATTTCCTACCAAAAAGCGAACACGGTTTCCAGGTTTACATTGAATCCCTTGGTGCGCTTACAAAAGAAGCGCGTGAAGCCATCATTCAAAAAATAGGAAAAAAAATAGATCCTTCTGATTTAAAAGAACTCATAGATTTTGCATTCCTAGCGTTACATGGACCATACGGAGAAGATGGCGCCATACAAGGCATTTTAGATTGGAACAACATCCCTTACTCAGGTTCAGGAATATTGCCTTCCGCTATTGGGATTAACAAACACACACAAAAGAAATTACTTGAGCAGTCTAATTTCAAAGGACCTAAGTATATTATATATAAGAAAAATGATTGGCTTACCGGTGCAGATACTTCTGAATTGTTATCACGTTTTGAAAAGGCCGTTGGTTTTCCGTTTGTTGTAAAAGCACCTTCGCAAGGATCTTCCATTGGGATTTCAGTAGTAAGCGAACGTAACTCAGAAAAATTACGTCAAGCAATTAATAGAAGTTTCTTCTTACAAGAAATTCATGCGAAAGAATGGAATGCCAAGTCTATTGCTGAAAAAGTAAAATGGGTTGCAACACTTACCGACATCCGTGAAGGTATTGGTATGCCCGTTATCGACATTCAACATAAAACAGAATTTTATCATCCCGAAGCGTTGTTAACGCATTTAGATACAGTACTTAAAAATACGGATACTGTTTTATTAGAAAGTATAGACAATGAAGAAGAAATCATCGTTGAATCGTTTATTGACGGCGAAGAGTTTTCATGTATCGTTATTCAAGATGAAGTAGGAAACCCAATTGCATTACCTCCAACAGGTATTGTAAAAGGAAATGATTTCTTTGATTACAGATCCAAATATTTGCCAGGTATGGCACGTAAGGTAACACCTATCGACATTCCAGCGCAACAAGTAGAATTGATCCGAAGCGAATGCTGCCGACTTTATAAAGCCTTACATTTTAATGTGTATGCACGCATCGATGGATTCATTACAAAAGATGGTGCGGTTATCTTAAATGATCCGAATACCACATCAGGTATGATGCCCTCTTCGTTCTTCTTTCATCAAGCAGCAGAAATTGGCTTAAACCCCTCTCAGTTCTTAACCTACATCATACGTACTTCTTTGCAAGAACGCATCAAAGAAGGTAAGCGCAGTTTTAAAAATAAAGCCCTATTAAGTAATTTAGATGCTTCTATTGCGGAACAAAAAAATTCGACCAAAGAGAAGATTCGTATTGCAGTTGTTATGGGCGGATATTCTTCCGAAAGACATATCTCCGTTGAAAGCGGTCGGAATATATTTGAAAAACTTTCTTCGAGTTCAAAGTATCAACCAATCCCAGTATTCTTAACGGGTAGCGATGAACAACATCGGTTATTTGTATTGCCCATCAACATCTTATTAAAAGATAACGCAGACGATATACGCGAAAAAGTAATTGGTTTTAAGGGACATCATCCCATCTTAGTAAACATTGCAAAAGAAACAGAATCCATTACCAATAGATATGTAAACAATGCCATAAAAGATCCGAAGGAAATAACTTACAAAGAACTTTCTGAAATGGCAGATGGTGTATTTATCGCACTACATGGCAGACCAGGCGAAGATGGCAGCATGCAGAAAGAGTTAGAAAAATATAATATACCCTATAATGGTTCGGATATTGAAAGTTCTCAAATAACTATTAATAAGTTTGAAACCAATCGTATTTTAAGAGAACACGGAATCGCTGTTGCCAATCATCGCATGGTTTTGAAAAAAGAATGGCAATCAGAAGGTGAGAATTTATTGACAACGATTGAATCTGGTTTCAACTATCCGATTATAGCAAAACCTTCAGATGATGGTTGTAGTTCTGCAGTAAAGAAAATAAAAAGCAGAGATGAACTAAGAGCTTACATACAACTGATGTTTGGTGAAGAAGCAATTCAAGGTTCTAAAAGCGCGCAGATTTTACAATTAAAGTACAAAGAAGAATTCCCTCAAAAAGAATACTTCTTAATTGAAGATCTTATATCAAAAGGAAATGCGAAACACTTCATTGAAGTAACCGGCGGATTATTGACGCGTTACACAGATGCAGGAGAATTGGAATATGAAATATTTGAGCCATCCGAAGCACTTGCAAATGGAGATGTATTGTCCTTAGAAGAAAAATTCTTAGCTGGCGAAGGTCAAAACATCACACCAGCTCGGTACACTTCAAACAAAGAAGAATATGAAGTGGTTGCTACGAAGGTCCGAAATACCTTAAAAGAAGTAGCGAAAATATTGAACATCCAAGGCTATGCACGTATCGATGCCTTTGTTCGAGTATTTGAAGACAATACCTCCGAAACAATTATTATAGAAGTAAACTCGTTACCAGGCATGACTCCTGCAACCTGTATCTTCCATCAGACAGCAATCAATGGGTATAAGCCATACGACTTCATCGATCAAATATTAACCTTTGGCATACAAAGAGCAACAAAAAAATTAGCACGTATCTAATATGAAATTATTTAAAGCAGATTCATTTAAAGATGTATTGATTCATTTAGCAATCATCGTCAGCATTTTTATCGGTCTAATATTGATTTTCTTTAACTGGTATTTACCAACACTTACCAAACACGGAGAATATATAAGTGTGCCAAAACTAGAAGGGTTGTCAATTGAGCAAACAAAAAAAATATTGGATGAAAAAGGCTTGCGTTATGAGATAAGCGATTCAACGTTTAAGGCAGACATCAAACCATTTACTGTGCTAACACAACATCCCTTGCCAGGTAGCGAAGTAAAAGAAAACAGACGTATTTATTTGAGCATATCTGCGTTAAATCCACCAAGTGTGAGTATGCCCAATTTGATAGACAACTCTCAACGTGGTGCAGAAATGCAATTAAAAAGTTTAGGTTTAGTACTGGGAAAGATCTCAACAACACCCAATCCAAATAATGTTGTATTGGGACAATCTATTAATGGAAATAATATTAAAGCAGGTGATGCCATACCAAAAGGTACTAAAGTAGATTTATTAGTTGGTTCTGGTAGAGGAGATATCGAAGTTGAAGTACCCAATTTAGTGGGTATGAGCTTAGACGAAGCGAAATCAATTATACAAAGTATGGGTTTAGTAGTTGGCTTAACCATAGAAGATCCTTCCGCAAAAGTATCGGATAATAGTGTTACAAAACAAAAACCCACATACCAAACAGGCGTAAAACTTCGTTCTGGTGATATGATAGATATTTGGTATGCTGGCTCTACGGGTCTAGATGCAAAATAAATTCTATACTAACGTAACAACCAATCTTAAGAACGCATGAAATTGAAACACTTTTTTCAGCTATTTTCAATTCTATTGTCGTATTCTACTCTTGCACAAGTTGGATTGGCTCCTTTGAGTCAATACTCCGTGGGCTATTCAGAGAACGCGCAACTTCGTACGACTGCACTTACTCAAGACGACACCTTAAAATTACCCTTTATCGAAGATTTTTCTGGGTCGTATGTTCCATTAGAAAAAATTACGGTTGACACGTTTGCAACTACACCAGGCGTAGAATTAGTGTATCGATTAACATATTTAATGCTGCACGGATTAACTACTGGCGACAGCATACGTGTATTTAGTACTGTCACTACAAATCCGTCTAACTCAAACGCAATAAATGGAACACGCTATGTGATTGTTATTGACAAATACACCATTCAATTATTTAATGATAAAACATTTTCAACTCCAACATATGTAAATCCAAGTGATATAATGCGATCCACCAATTGGATACCACTCGGAGTTCCTTTATACAGTGCAACACCCAACCCTTTGTATTTTGTTGATGAAAATGGTGGTACATATATAAACAATACCATGGCTACAAAACCCATAAACATTGGGGTAGCAAGTTTTGATGGAGCCAATTACAAAGGCTTCCCCTATTCAACAGGAACAACTAAAGGATATGCAGATAAGCTTACCTCGCTCCCAATCAATTTGGCTTCAAACAAACGAAAAGATTCTATTTATTTAAGTTTTTATTGGCAATCCAAAAGTTTAGGGAATACTCCACTTCAAAATGAATTTTTATCCTTGCAATTCAAAGACTCTACAAAAAACAATCCTAAATGGAATGAAGTGTGGAGACAGACTGGGGGTACTACAACCGTAGATACCTTTATAAAAGTAACGATTCCAATAAAAGATACCATCTATTTACACAAAGGGTTTCAGTTTCGCTTTCAATCGTATGGGGTATTGTATGGCAGATATAATGTTTGGAATGTAGATTATATTTACATAGATACAAACAGAACTGCTAAAGATTCTCTTAAAGACATCCTGATTATAAATACAAATCAAGGGTGTTTAAAAAACTATACATCCATACCGTATAAACACATCAACGGTTTATCCTTAACAGACATTCAAGCCCAAAAAGTCGATTCAGCCTACATGCTTATTAGAAATGGCCTTTTTGGATCTCCAGAAATAAGTATTGATCATTACCATGTTATCAAAGATAATTTTTATAATAATATCAGCTCAAAAACAAACAGTTCCATACCGTCGACCCAAAATTATATTGAAACTTTTTCAGATTCAATCCCGACGAGTTTAATGACAGCGCCGTATGTATTAAAAGAAGAATTTTCTTTTGCACAAGCGGATACTACAGATCGCTACAACCTTTCTTTTAATAATTTTGCTGCGGTAGAAACAGTCTTTTCTGATTATTATTCCTACGACGACTACATTCCAGAGTCAACTGTTTATACGACAAACCCTGGAGGAATAAAACTGGCACATGCGATTACAATTTTAAAAACCGACACCTTAACAAATATGGATTTCTGTTTTCTGCGCAACAGCGGACCAGACATGAGCAATACTGAAATATTCATGAATGTTTGGGAAAAAGGTTCAAATCCAACAGACCCAACAAAACCAACCCCCATATTAAAACTTCTTCTGAATCAAAAAATAGGGATACAATACAGTACAAATATCAATGGATTTGTACGCTATCAGTTATACGCACCACTCGTATTGTCAAAAGACAAAACCTATCTATTTGGTTTCACACAGAATGTAATAGACCCCCTGTTTATAGGCTACGATAGAAATAACGACCATATAGATGACATCTACGTTAGTTTGGATAATATCAACTGGGAGCCATTCTCTAATTATAATAAAGAAACAGGATCCCTGATGATACGCCCCGTATTTGGGCAACACGAAGTGATTACGAGCATTAAACCCAATCAATCGGAAGAACAAATAGGATTCACTATTTTCCCAAATCCAGCTCAAGCAGAGTTACTTTTTACGGGTGAACCAGAATATATATCAGTCTATGACATTAGTGGTTTGTTGTTGTTTGAGAAAAACGTACAAAATACGACTCAGATTTCTACAGACGCACTTGTTAATGGGCTCTATATAGTTATTCTTTCTAAAGGGAATTATAAAGAAGCAAAAAGACTCATTATTCAAAAATAAACACTCTCAATACAGAATTGTGTAATTACTTTTTGTAATTTTACTTTCTAGTAAGATTTCTATGAATTCAAGATACAGCAAGTTTTTATGGTTGATACAATTTTTAGGAGATCTAACCCTATTAAATGCTGCTTTTTTTATGGGTTATTTGGCTTCAGACCAAACCCTTCCATTTAATCAAATAAAAGATCATTATATAACCTTGCATATTATATTTAATATGACCTGGATTATTTTAGCTTTTACGTTTAATATTTATGTTTTCTCTACTGTACGCAGACGGAAATTAGAATTGGTCGTTTGGAATTTAATTAAAATCATTTCACTTCACCTATTAATTATTTTCACTTTTATGGGTGCTTTAAAAGAAGCAATCTATTCAAGAGAAATGTTATTGATTACCTACTTCATATTAGGAATAAGTGTTTTAATTTGGAGGTTGGCATTTATATACTTATTAAATTGGTACAGAAAAAAAGGTTCCAATTTTAGAAATGTATTGATTATTGGTGCAGGCCCTGTTGGCTTACAAGTAATGCGCTATGTCATTTCCAAAGACAATTCAGGATACCGTTTTATTGGTTTTTTAGATGACGCAATAAACCATGTAAAACACAAAGAACTAGTACTGGGTGGTGTTGATGCTTTAAGAAATATTTGTGAAGGTAAATATAAAATAGATGAAATTTTTTGCACCCTGCCATTTACCTCTTCAAAAAAAATACGCTCCATCATCGAATATGGAGACAATAACTTAATTCGTATTCATCTAGTACCCGATTTTAGAGGCTTCTTAAATAAGAAAGTAGACTTAGAATTTTACGACAATGTTCCTGTTTTAAATATTCGCAAAGAACCCTTAGAAAACATTTTTAGCAGAATGTTGAAACGCCTGTTTGACATAAGCTTTTCCTTATTTGTATTGATTTTTATATGTAGCTGGTTATTTCCCTTATTAGCAATTGCGATTAAACTCAGCTCGCCAGGACCTATCTTTTTCATTCAAAAAAGAAGCGGCCGCAACAATGCAGAATTTGATTGCTACAAATTCAGAAGTATGTCTGTTAACAAAGATTCAGACAAAGTACAAGCAATAAAAAATGACACTCGGATTACTTTAATAGGTAAATTCTTGCGTAAATCAAATTTAGACGAATTACCTCAGTTTTTCAATGTACTCATTGGTAACATGTCGGTTGTAGGCCCAAGACCACACATGCTTCAGCATACAGCGGATTACTCTGCCATTATTGATAAATTTATGGTGCGTCATTTAATCAAGCCAGGTATAACAGGTTGGGCGCAAGTCAATGGGTTCAGAGGTGCTACATCTCATCCAAGATATATGATGAAACGTGTACGATACGATTTGTGGTACATTGAAAATTGGACTTTTTTACTCGACATACAGATTATATTCATGACGGTTTACTCCATGATTAAAGGTGATAAAAATGCATTTTAAAATAGTTAGTACTTTCTTCTTATTATCAGTAAGTTTTTTCGGTTTTGGTCAAAGTAGATTTAGTCCCTTAGAAAGACAATACCTATTAAGTGAAGAAGCCTCCATTCATTCAAAAGAGAATAATTTACATACCTCCATTCAGCCTTATTTTATCAATGAAACAAAGGGCTTGTACAATCAAGACAGTTTGCGAAATGGAATAAAATACAACATCAAGCGCAATAACTTTGTAAATAGAGTTGCTGGTAATTTTGCTAATAATTACCTACTTCCGATTGATTCAGGGATCGTATCAATAAGAGCTACCCCACTTTTTGATTTAGAATTGCAATACGACCCCAGTAAAAAAAGACAATATTACAGAAATACCCGTGGCGTTTTAATCTATGGAGATTTTGGAACAAAATTCTCCTTTTATACAGGCTTTTATGAAAACCAAGCAAGTTTCCCTGATTATATAAATCGTTTTGTGGATAGCAACTTAGTTGTACCCGGACAAGGTGGAACAAAAACATTTAAAGGAGATAAAGGCCAAGACTTCGGAATTCCTTTTGGGTATGTCTGCTATGCTCCGAGCCGTTTTTTAACCGTTCAATTTGGGCAAGATAAAAACTTTATTGGCAATGGTTATCGTTCTCTTTTACGATCAGACAATGCTACCAACAATCCTTTTTTAAAAATTCAAACTTCTTTCTGGCACGTAAAATACATGATATTATACGAGCAATTTCAAGATATCCGAATTCCTGCACCTGCGGTCTTAGGAAGAGGATATCCTAAAAAATATTCTACAACACACTATTTAAGTTGGAAAGTAAACAAATCGTTGGAGTTTGGTTTGTTTGAATCCATTATTTGGCAATCCCAAGATTCTGTAGGAGGAAGCCGAGGCTACGATTGGGCATACTTAAACCCCGTTATCTTTTTAAGACCTACCGAGTTTTATAACGGATCGGCAGACAATGCCCTTATGGGAATAAACTTAAAATATCAAATACTCCATAATTTATACACCTATGGACAAGTAATTTTAGATGATTTAAAGTTTGCTGAGCTAAAAAAGAAAGGCTCAAAATATCCTCAAAAATATGGATTTCAATTGGGGGCACGCTACTTTGATATTGCAAAAATAAAAGGTTTAGCCATACAAGGCGAGTTTAATTATGTAATGCCGTATACATACTCCCACAGACTCGCCTTACAAAATTATACCCACTACGGACAATCACTCGCACATCCTCAAAATGCAAATTTTATAGAATGGATTGGGATAATAGATTACAATACAAAAAGATGGTCCTTTTCAAATCGTTTGGTTTATACTACCTACGGGGCAGATAAAACATCTGCAACAAACTTTGGTCATAATATTTTTGCAGACATACACCAATATCCAATATACTATCAAGGAACACAAATCACACAAGGCTATAAAACAACAATGATTTACAATACGCTTACCGCTGCATACATCATCAATCCAGCTGTAAATATGCGTTTAGAACTATCTTTCACCTATAGATCACAAACAACTGTTGATACCAAAGAGCTTGATAAGATTATCGGATTTAGCTTCAAGACAGCCTTATTTAATAAGTATTACGATTTTTAGAATAGCCTATTAGATTACAGGCTTGATGTAATAGGTAATAGGTTGTAGGTATAAGGTTGTAGGTTGTCGGTATAAGATTGTAGGTTGTAGCTAATACGTCTACGTTACAGATTATAAGGTTTTAAGAACTCCTCTTTAGGTACTAAGTTTAAATACATGAAGAGGTTTAAGAAAAAGCTAATATTCAAGGCAAAACCTTACCGAATTAAAAGTGCAGATTAAAATACATTAAAAAAATACACATTATATATCAATGTCGTTTAGCTAAGAATTAGAGCGCTGATTATCCCATTTTCGCAGTGTTCTGACGACTGTTCAAATTAAATACATGTTGTGTGCCATTATCCTCTTATCTTATCTTATCTAAACGGCATTGCATTATATTTAGGGATTTCGATCTCTTTTGACCCAATCAATAATGCGTTGAATCGACAACTTGTTGTTATGTATTACTCGTTCTGCTTTACGTTTAACATATTTATATCTTTTACGTATTTCTACACTATTTTTCCGTTCTACACCCCAAGAGTTTTTTACATTAATCTCGCTTATTTCAACACCAGTCCGATCCCACTTCTTTTGTACGTGTTCTATCGCTTCAATATATTTATAATGCAATAACTTCAATCCATCGTAAACTCCATAACAAACATCGCCTTCAGGATCGATCGTATGTCCACCTTGCGCCTAATGCATTTCTTCAATCTGTGTTTGGGTCGAAAAGAATATTTTTTTTAGAAAATCGAATAGCATAAGCACCATCTCGTGCTTGATTTATTATTAAGTCATTTGTTCAGGGATATGTTTCAGAAAACATATTACATCCTTTTAAAGCGGATATTGAAATGTATTCCTTTTTACTTTTAGTTAAAAATGTTACTAAATCAGGATGGTAAATCAATTCATATAGATCCGAAACAATCACCCAATCTGCTATTCCTTTACTTTCTTTCCAAACAGAATTTTTAATCCCGATGTATATCATCTCTTAATACACCCATACTATTAAAATCACAACGTGTGGCTTTGGCTTGGCCTCGTATAAATTCTCTTGAACCATCCGTTGATTGATTGTCATAAATTATGATTTTATCCGCAATGGAATAATGATAAAAAATGAGGCAAAAATCAATTTCATTTCTGCATACGGCATACACATGAATGCTTAGATCTTTTATCTACGTTTCGTATTTTATTATATTAAGACTACTTGTAAAATAAGCACATAATTGACAATATAGTTTCGCTAACGTTATCGTGAACAATTGCCCTCCTTTTAAGCAGTCGCCAGATCACTTTATCAGTTCGTCTGACACCTTTATTAATAGGGCACAGCAACTTCAATCTCTAACTAAACGGCATTGACACAAATGATATAAAATCTCTATTCCATTTTATACGCACAAAAAATGCATGACTAAAAAATAGCCATGCATTTAAATATATCAAGAATAGTGCGTTATTATTTACGCAACAATGTTTTGTCGTTATGGAATTTAGGTTTATTATTTTTCGTGAAGTGATATACAACACCTACTGAAAATATAAAATATCCGTCGTTGTTTTTAGGATTCCCTCTATAATCTTTGGGCGTATTATAAAGTGGATTATATCCTGGACTTGAAGGATTTACATATTGAAAATTTGTAGATTTATTAGACATCTGCGCAGCTTGCTGATTTGTAAATGAACTTGCATCCGCATAATTTGCAGCACTCACATCATCAATATGATCGGTCATGGTATATCGATACCCACCTTCAGCCATAAAACTCCATCTATAGCTGTATTTAAATTTCAAACCAAAACCAGCAGTATATAAGAAAGCAACACTACCATATTTTGTATGCTCTGTTTCTAAGGGGCGCAACTGTTTCCATGTACCATCTGCCGCTTTCCCATAAGGGTTATATGTCATCAAACCAATTCCAGCATATATATAGGGATTAATTTTTGGTCTTCTACGCATCATTTTTTCGTAGGGGAAGAAATCAAATTGTCCAGAAACCACAAACTCCCAGTTTGAGGACCTGAAATTTAAATTTCTATATTTATAAAAATCATCCGAATACAATCTAAAATAGCGCACATCTGCTCTAATATTTAAGCGTTTCCCTAGATAATTAGTCCTTAATAAGCCGCCTATACCAAATTGTGGTCTAAATTTAAAACAATCAATACCATTACATAAATCGCCGTAGTATGTGGCATATCCTGTAGTAGCAAAAACACTTATCAATTCGTTTTTTGAAATCCCCTTTAAGGAAATGTTCCGCGGAGACGTGCCTCTATGATTTTGGCCTTTGTAAAGACGTCTTGTTTGAGCATTTGAAGTAACTGCAAAAACAAGACTAAAGATTAGAAACAGTATTGAAAGATTCGGAAATCTCATGATAATAATTTAGATAATATGTACGAAAATAGGCATTCAAGTTAATTATAACTAATCCATGCTTATTTATTGGTAATTATGTGGATTATTTACGCAACAACTGACCCTTATTTGTAGTTCTACGTGTATTGTGTTTGGTAAATGTATACGTCAACCCTAAGGAAACAATTGCATAGCCATCCTTGTATTGGGGCCCACCTCTACCCGTTTTTACAGACGTTGGGTTTGGTTTATTTGACTTGTTAGACATGTAAGCAGATTTGGGATTACTAAAAGAATTCCCTGCAGGATAGTTCGGTCCACTTACATCATCAATATAGTCGGTTGTTGTAAAACGATACCCTGCTTCAAACATACAACTCCAACGGTAATTATATGTGTATTTAAAACCGACACCACCTGTATAAACAAAAGCAACATTCCCATATTTTACATGTTCTGTTTCAAGCGGTCTTAATTGAGTCCACTTACCATTAGATTGTTGTCCCCATGGATCGTATGTCATTAAGCCAATACCTCCATATGCATACGGATTTATTTTGGTTCTTCTACGCATTAATTTTTCATAGGGAAAAAGATCAACTTGCCCCAATGCTAAAAACTCCCAGTTTGTAGATCTGAAATTTAAATTTCTGCTTTCGTGCACATCGTTGGAACCCAATCTAAATGAGCGAACATCCACTCTCAAATTCAATCGCTTTCCTAAATACAAAGTTCGCAACATAATGCCCCCCCCAATTTGCGGTCGATACGTACGGCTAAATATATTGCCGGACAAATCTCCATTATAGCTTGATACTCCACCTGCAAGATAGAGTGTGATCAACTCATTTTTAGAAATTCCTTTGAAGGAAATACTAGAAAGGGATTTGCCTTTATGATATTTGCCATGGTAAATCTTCTTATGATCTTGAGCAGCTACATCAATAGCTAGAACACTTAAAAATAAAAAAAGTGTTGAAATAAAAACTGATTTTAACATAATGATAGTTGAATCAAACACTGTATAATTATTTACATAAACATACAGATATTAGTATATGAATGCCGAAAGTTACAAAAATAACTTGTTTGTTTGTTCCAAATATTGAAAAATTATAATGCAAAACGTACATTATCTGTAAGTTTTGCATTATAACCACTTATTATATCAATATTCTTTATTCATATCAATATTATATGCTTTCATTCCATGTTCGGCAATATCCAAACCTTCGATTTCTTCTTTTGCAGTAACTCGTAATCCCATTGTTTTGGAAATTAGAGTAAAAACAAGGTAAGAAATTGGAAATACGAACGCAGCTGTAGCTCCAATACCTATTAATTGAGCTATTAATTGAGACATACCAGCTCCTTCAGCAGATCCACCAAAGCCCTTATCTCCAAATATCCCAACAAATAATGTACCCAATACTCCGCAAACCAAGTGTACTGAAGTAGCGCCTACTGGATCATCCACTCTGATTTTATCAAAGAATACAACAGCAAACACTACTGCTGAACCACAGATCAAGCCAATTAAAATTGCTTCCATAGGACTCATAACATCTGCTCCAGCAGTAATCCCTACTAAACCACCTAAAACACCATTCAACACCATAGATAAATCGAGTGTTTTTAAATAGGTTGCGGAAGTAATAAAAGCACCTATTGCTCCAGCGGCAGCTGCCAAACACGTAGTAACCAAAACAAGTGAAGTCAAACCAGGGTCTGCTGATAATACTGAACCTCCGTTAAATCCAAACCAACCCAACCATAATAAAAACACACCGATTGTTGCTAATGGAATACTATGACCTGGAATGGGATTGATTTTACCATCTACAAATTTCCCAATACGTGGACCAAGTACAATTACACCTGCCAAAGCAGCCCAACCACCTAAACTATGTACAATAGTAGATCCTGCGAAATCATAAAATGCAGGCAAATCACCTCCAATTGAATTCAACCAGCCACCGCCCCATTTCCACATACCAACTACGGGATAAATAAAGCCAACGATTACAAAAGTAAAGGCAATATAACTTGTTAATTTAATACGCTCCGCTACTGCGCCAGAAACGATGGTTGCTGCTGTTGCTGCAAACATTGCTTGGAATAAAAAATCAGTCCAATACGTATAACCACCATTGTAACTCAAATCTAAGGAACCTTCCGCTATTGGTGCTTCTAATCCAAATCCAGCAAAACCGAAGAAACCTCCTGCATAGTCTGTTCCTGGATACATTAAATTAAACCCCCACAAGCAAAAGATAATCAAACCCAAGCCTGGCGTAAGGGTATTTTTAAAAAGAATGTTTACTGTATTTTTTGAACGAGCCAAACCCGATTCAACGGTTGCAAAACCAAGATGCATGATAAATACCAATGCGGTACACAACATCATCCACACATTGTTTACTGTCAAACTATTCGCAGAAACTGCTGCATCTGTTGATGCTAATGATGACTTCGATGCAAGTGTGTCTATTGCCATTGCTGAAGCTGCCTTGATGGAATCTACCAGTACAGGCGCTACAGTCTCAAAGGTGTCTATTATTGAAATAGCCATAATTTAATTTCGTTTTGTGATAAATTGATAAAAGGGAGTTTTTTTTTTGTTATTCGGTTTTATTGTAGTGCGGGTACACCACGTTCGCCGGTACGAATACGTACACATTCTTCGATGTTAGAGACAAAGATTTTTCCATCTCCAAGTTCACCTGTCTTACAGGTATCTACAATGCAATTAATAACCTCGTCTACTTTTTCGCTTACGATGATTTCTAATTGGGTTCTGGCGATGTAACCCAAGTCATATTGCACACCTCTGTAAGATGCTTTTTCGGTTACTTGATGACCAACACCTTTCACATCTGAATAAGTGAAAAATTGAATACCCATCTTATGGAGCGCTTCTTTCAATTCTAGAAATTTTGACGTTCGGATAATAGCTTCGATTTTTTTCATGTTCGTTTCTTTTGGTTCTTACTTGTATCAAATGAGGTTCGTTTAATCTGATGAACGAACTTATCAATTCCATTTAAATTGTACTAATCTTATAATATATATTTATCCATTTCTTCAAAAAAACTTCTAATATTTATATAA
>NZ_CALMGQ010000035.1 GCF_937863595.1 uncultured Cytophaga sp. | reverse complement strand
TCAATTAGAGTATTTATGAAGTATTCTTCTCTAGAATACGGACCAGTTTTATGTGATAAACCTATTATTGAATGGGGATCGGACTCCATTCCATTTGAAATGATTGATCATTATGAAGTCTATGAATTCAATAAAACATGGCAAAAAATAGCTCAAATTAAAAAAGATAGTTTTTACTATATATTGGAAGGCAATTACATATTAGGGAATAATTATTCATTTAAAATAAATTTTGTACTTAAAAATTCTGATATATATGAATCTTTACCATTTGATTATAAACATACTTCAATTGCCATTCAACCTGTAACAATAGTAAAACAAGATTTCAGAACAATTGATGGTGTGAAATATTTTCATGTAACATGGGAATCACCTAAAGGTTATATGGAAGCAACGGATGAATCTTTTGTAATGTTTGAAAGCAACTACACTCCAAACACATATGCTACTTACCAAAACAGTTTAAGTAAATCAAAGAATGAGGAATATTTAGAAGTATATCCGCAATCAGTAGGAAAAAAACTATCTTTTTATATAATTACTAGAAGAAATATGATATGCGGTACACCTTCTCAAAAATTCAGTTTTGTTGTAGAATAAAATCATAATTTTTGCGGAATATAAAAAATATCAATGGGGTTTTTAGTTACGTGTTTTTACTGTTCTAGCATTTACTCCGCTGTTGTAAATTAATTACGCTGCATTTCCGGATTTACAATCCGGAAGCCAGAAAACAAGGATTTGTAATCCGATATTACAATAGATTACAACTCTCAATTATCTATTTTTTATTTTATGTATAACAGATAGGCATCCCTATTTAATTGAGCATTATTTTTAGTATATGACTTGTAAGAATAAAGATTCAAAACAGACAATTCTCATTTGGGTTTCGTCTAATTCTTGAAAGGTTAGAGTTGATTATTTAACAATCAAATGCTATGTTTTATGTATATAACTTCGTTCAATCCCACATTTATGAAAATGATTTTTAATTTATTATTCATTTTTAGTTTCTTAACATTCACTGCAAGCGCTCAAATTTCTCAGTGGTTTCGAGAAGATTTTAATTCCAATGATAAAAACTGGTATGTAAAGGATGCTCCTGAAATGGATTATAGCATTAAACATGGGCACTACATACTTTCCAATAAAGACAATAACGGACATATTTATTGGATGTTTAAAAACATACACATGAATCCAAAAAAAGATTTTTCAATGGAGGTGAAAATTAAAATACCTACTAGTAAAGGAGATGGTCATGCAGGTTTTTTTATTACAGATTTAGATGGGAAAATGAATTTCTTTTGTGTGAATCCCTACAATAATTCTTTCTGGGTTGGTTATTACAATGCAGATAAGGTTTGGGGAAGTCATACGGAATCTGAACTTGGCCTTGCTAATAGTGGCTGGCAAAAAACGAATGCCTGTGCGGCAGCAACAGCGTATCAAATTTTAACCCTGAATAAAAAAGGAGATAATGTTATTTTTTATATTAATAATCAAAAGGTACTAACACTTGCAAGCACTCTGTTTTGTTCCAATATAAATAAATACATAGGCTTTATTACAACAACTAAAATGGATTTTCACATAGATTATGTTGTATTCAATCAAGATAATAAAAACGATGTATTAGAACCTAATGCTTTACCTATTAAAGCAAATGCTTTACCTACAACCATCAATACGTATGCAGATGAATTAAACCCAGTTTTGACAGCCGATAAAAAAACATTGTATTTTACACGCTTATATCATAAAAACAATTACCCGGGAGTTATGATTGATGGTGAAATGTTTGATGGGGATATTTATTTCTCTGAATATATAAACAATGCATGGACAGAGTCAAAAAGACTTGAATATGGCATCAGTAATAATGGAAACAATGCATTAGCTTCAGTTTCTCCAGATGGGAATACCATTCTTTTATTTGGGACCTACGACAAAAAAAAGAATACCAGCGATCATATGAATGGGCTAGCAATAAGTCATCGTAAAGCTACTGGATGGTCGTATCCAGAAAATTTAATCATAAAAAACTTTTATACCTTACCTTGCCACGTAAATTATTTCTTGGCAGACAATGGACGAACCCTTATTTTGTGCAATAAACGAAATGATAGCAAAGGAGATGGAGACTTATATGTAAGCTTCAAACAAGAAGATAATACATGGAGCGAACCAAAAAATATGGGAGCAGAGATTAATAGTTATACACTTGATTTTTCTCCGTTTATTTCTGCCGATAATTCAACGCTCTATTTTGCATCATGGACTTTACCAAATTATGGCGAATCAGATATGTATATGAGTAAGCGTTTGGATGAGAGCTGGACAAAGTGGAGTAAGCCATTAAATATGGGGCCAGCAATTAATAACGAAGGGTTTAATGCCTATTACAAAATATCTGCCGATGCAAAGGTTGTGTACTTTTCCTCTACTATTAATTCCATTGGGTATGCAGATATCTTCATGTCTGACTTGCCTAAAGAATTAAGTCCTGACCCAGTTACTTTAGTTAAAGGTCGTGTATTAGATGCAAAAACTAAACTGCCTGTTGTCGCAACTATACGATATGAAAATTTGGAGGATAGGGCGGTAATAGGTGATTGTAGATCAACACCAGCAGACGGAAGTTACTCGATGGTTTTACCTTATGGTAAAAATTATGGATTTTATGCACAAGCAAGTGGATATATTGCGGTGAATGAAAACATGGATCTCAAAGAAGTACGTTCGTATAAAGAAATTGAAAAGGATATTTATCTTGTACCGATAGAACTGGGTCAATCCATAAATTTAAATAATGTATTTTTTGTTCGTAGCAAGCCATAATTGTTGCCTACATCATATCCTGAATTAGATCGACTGATGAAACTATTAAAAGAAAATTCAACCATACAAATTGAAATTAGAGGGCATACCGACAATCAAGGTGATCCTCGATTAAATATACTGCTCTCTGAAGAACGCGTAAAAGCTGTTACTGAATATTTAGTTAAAGCTGGAATTGATAAGTCGCGCATTAAAGGGAAAGGTCTTGGTGGTGCAGAACCTGTATCGCCAAATGATACGGAGAAGAACAGAGAAAAAAATAGACGCGTTGAATTTGTGATTATAAAGAAATAATGTATTCAGTTTTAATACATGAAGATTTGCTGCCTATGTCTGACAATATCTTATAGTGAATCGTGAATGATTGTCTTTCTATTATGATTTTTTACTGCATTCAGGTAGAAGATAAAATATAGGCAATAACTACAAAAAATAATTTTGATACAGATTCGATTGGCTCAATTCAAACGCAGAAAATGCTTGTTAACACTGCGTAATAATTGATTAGTATCCATTAGCAGTGTTGGCTGGAGCACCAATTTTTGCACAGGTAGTTATATAGCTTAAGGCTTTCAACTTTTATTCCTTTCAATTTCATATAAACACTTTAATCAATTACCTAGGCAAAACCCACGATAATTCTGTGGTTTAGCCTTCGGTATATCGAAATGGTAAAAAAACGGAATGGTTTTCTAAAAAAGGGAAGCTATTCCGTTTTTAGTTTATAAATGTATGAGAGAATAAGAGGAGTATGTTTGTTAGTAACAAGTTCCGCAGGTGTGTTTTCTGTTATGTTCGATACGTTCGGTTTTGGCCTGTAATGCAAAAGCATTTGTATCTATATTGAGCGCTTGATTGGTATATACTTCCATTGGGATCATACCGTTTAAGGATCCATGCGGGTGTACAAATGAATAATCATATACGACTGTTTGGATGCATTCAATTAATTGTTCCAATGTGGCAGGTTTGTGAAACCGTAGGTATACTTTAAGGATTTTATTGATGGCTTCAATAGAGGCATTTGAAAAAGCAATATCTTTAAGCGCACTGATTTTAGTAATCTCGGGATTTGTAGTTGCCTGCAATAATTCGCTTATGGTTGTATTGTGATTTTCTTTTCCACCATCTGCCATAAGCGTTGCACATACATGATGGGGATGAAATGAATGAATGGTTTGTATAGCATTATTTAATGCACAGGATACATTTTCGGCATTCTTTTTTAAAGAAACACTCCAGCCTAAAATTGCTTTAGAAAAATTATCGGAGACCAATACAATAGCTGCTTTTAGATCGTGCTCGATATTCCAGAAGGTTGTGTCTACATGCAAAAACTGATTTGGGGCAGTGGTAATAAGCCCAGTATGACTTTCTTTTCCTTTTGGCGTTTTCTTATTAAAACCAATGAGGTCTACATATTTGTACCAAGTACTGACACAAGCAGCGAGTATATTATTGCGTTGTGCAAAATACGCAATAGAAGAAATAGGCCAGCACACAAAACGTATATCTGTGAGTAAGCTTTTCATTGTATTTATTTCTTTAAAAGAAAGCTGTAATGGATGTTTTCGGAAGCATAGATTAAAGGCCGAATCGTGGCAACGGGTGTTTATTTTATGGAGCATGTACTGAAAGGCATGTCCAGAAATTCCTGCCAGTTTTAAAGCCATATGTTTGGGAATAACAGTAGACAAACGCTGTACTTCATTGATTAGGGCTACAGAATACTGTTTATTTTTATTTAATACAGGAGTAATGAAATGTGCTATTGAAATCCATACATTGGAAAGTATATATACTGTTTTCTTTAAGTGTTGGTGTGCAGCCATGAGCTGCAAATGATCCATGGCTTCACCGAGATCGTTTCTGTACGCATGACCAATGTATGAATTGGGATTACTGCTTCGCCATCCGGATATGGTTGATGCAGGTATAGATTTACGAAAAGAATCGGATAAGAGATGTTCTTTATTGAGGTGATATAAAAAGTATGATGAATGTATCCTGTTTCCCTCTAGTACGAATAACAGACATGTTTGAATGATTTAAAAAAAACAGAATAGTATAATATGTTTAATAGTATGAATATGTGAACTGTTTTACCTTAAAAATACTCTTGATTAAACCGATGTGCAGTGTTAAAAATAAGTATAAATTTTATTTTTTTCATATTCAATATAAATGATTAAATTTAGGCGTATTAAAACTTTTTTTATGAAATCTCAGCCAGTTAAAATTTTATTTTCAATCTTTGTTTTTACAGTCTTTTCACTAAGTATAAGTGCACAACAAGTGACTACGTTTGCAGGCTCAACTTTGGGCTATGCAGATGGTACGGGTACAGATGCGCAGTTTAAATATCCAAAGGGCGTAACCGTTGATCCGGATGGAAATCTATATGTGGCAGATACTTTTGGTCACCGAATTCGCAAGATAACTCCTGCTGGAGTTGTAACGACGATAGCAGGTTCAGGAGTTGCAGGAAACATAGATGGAACGGGTACTGCTGCAAGTTTTAGTTTCCCATCAGCAATAACGCGGAGCTCTTCAGGAGACTTTTATGTTACCGATGTAGGCAATAATAAAATCCGAAAAGTAACACCGGCTGGAGTTGTCACTTCAGTTGCAGGGGGTGATCCATTAGGAGCATATATTGATGGTGTAGGTTCTGTAGCACGTTTTTCACAGCCAGCGGGTTTGACTTTTGATGATGCGGGGAATTTGTATGTAACAGATTATGGAAATCGTGTAATTAGAAAAATTACTGCCGACGGTACTGTAAGTACCTTTGCAGGTACAGGTGTTGCTGGATATAAAGATGGCGCAGCGAATATTGCTCAATTTGATCTGCCAGCAGGAATTACTCGTGACGTATTAGGCAACTTTTATGTAGCAGATTTCGCAAATAATAAAATTAGAAAAATTACACCTTCTGGCTTAGTAAGTACTGTAGCTGGATCAACGAAAGGTTATACGGATGGAAGCGGTTCAAATGTTCAGTTTGGAAATCCGACAGGAGTAGCCTGCGACAACTTGGGCAATATTTATGTAGCAGACAATGTAAACAACCGTATCCGAAAGATTGACGCCTTGGGTGTTGTAACTACGTTTGCAGGATCGAATAATTTGCAGATGTCAAAAGATGGTTATGGAACTGCGGCGGATTTTTATAACCCTACAGGAATCTGTTTTGACCCCCATGGTTATTTATATGTAGCAGATGAAAACAACAATCGTATCCGCAGAATTACTGCACCTACCGCAGGCTTACCACCTGTATCCACTGGTATTGCGAATACTCAATCAAACGTTTATTTATCGGTGTACCCAAATCCATCGTCTACTTTTGTACATGTTGAATGTTCATTCGCTATTACTTCGATTGATGTAAAAGATGTAACTGGTAACAAGGTTTTATCTGCAATTTTAGAAACGGGTAATACCAGCATGGATGTAAGCAGTTTATCAAAAGGAATATACTTTTTCCATATAACATTTTTAGATGGGTATAAAGTAGTGACTTTTGTTAAGGATTAATTTAGAGGTTTTCATTTAAACAAGAGTGCATAGCAACTATCTTTACGACGCGTTTTCTGCAGTTTAAGGCAACTGCGCATCTCGCCTCGGTTGTATCTTTTTTGCCAACCGACAAGCACTGTCTGTTGTTACGTCGAATTTCTGCTTGTCGATAGAATGGTTGGTGCCCCTGCGTAATAGTCGATCAATATCAATCTGTAGTACTGGCAGGAACACCAACCATGGCAAGGCCTCAGAGGCAATCAATCGCTTGTCTGAAAAGACGCAACTGAGGCGAATTGCGAGATGGAATGCTTGCGCCAGCATTTAGCATTAGGCTTTCCGCCTTAGGCCTTAAGCATTCAGCCTCCGGCTTTAGTAAAAATCCACCTTAATATGCATGCTACTATTCCTGCCTCGATCATCGCTACATGATATTTTTGTAGTGCCTTCATTCGGTAAGAAAAATACTTCTTCTTTTGGAGTGGCTTCCTTATAGAATTTATTGTTGATATACCAATACACTTTTTGTACATCGTTGGGTACGATGCATTTTAATTGCAGTTCTGTGGGTACGGCACGTTCAATTAAATATTCACGGTTGTTGTCGGGCGAAACAATCTTAGGGTTTTGATCCTGCATGATCCGCTTGCACATTGGGTTGTGTATGGGTTGCTTTTTATAGGGGATTCGTTGCGAATCATAAAAATCAGCCAGCGCAACCGATAAGTTTGGATATGTTTCAGCGATATAGCCACCATCAGGTGTACATGAAGTACAATAGCTGTATTTTTGATCGGCAGATATCAAACATTCCTTGATGTGTCTGCATACTTCATTGCTAGACACTTTGGGAATATATTGATCGATAATGCTTTCGGTGCAAAATTCACCCATGGGTAATCCACTGTAAGTACAAACCGTGCGCAACTCTAATCCCTTGGGTTTAAAAAACCAATGTTGTTGCGAATTGTAATCGAGGGTGTTGAATAATTCAAAGAGTAAAGGCGTAGCTATGTCTGCACCTGTTAATTCATGAATACCCATGGCATCAAAGTTTCCAAGCCAAACACCAATGGTGTATTTTTGGTTGTAACCTACGCACCAAGCATCTTTGCGACCGAAAGATGTACCCGTTTTCCAAGCAATATGCGGCACGTGAAAACTACTTTGCATGTTGTTGGGTAAATCAGGACGCACGAGCTGCGTTAAGATTTCAGAAACCATATAGGAAGAAGGTTCTGAAAGTATCCGTACCGCATACTGACTGGTGTCTGATTCTAATACAGGATAATTGTATAACATGCCTTTTTGGGAGAAGATGCTATACATGTGTGTAAGCTCTTCTAGGGTAACGCCACAGCCACCCAAGGCTACTGATAAGCCTAGATGATTGTAATCACGCTTGATTTGTTTAAAGCCACTCTTTACCAAAACATTCGTAAATGCTTTGGGCGTTAATTGCTCTATGGTTTTTACAGCAGGTATGTTTAACGAAAAGGCAAGTGATTTTTCTACGGTTACAAGACCGTTAAACTTCTCATCAAAATTAGTAGGAGCGTAGCCATCAAAATTGGTTGGAATGTCTTCAATAACCATTTTAGGCGTTAATATGCCTTTGTCAAATGCCAGTCCAAATATAAACGGCTTCAGCGTACTACCAGGGGAGCGGATAGAATTTGCCCCATCCACCTGACCTTGAAATTCGCTGTCATTAAAATTTTGCGAACCGATGTAGGCTTCCACTTTTTTTGTTTCGTTGTTGAGCACGATAACTGCACAGTTATGAATGGCTAGTTTTTTGATACGCGCCATGTAATTGGTAACCAACATGTGTGCACGCTCTTGGGTTGATATTTTTATAGAGGTTTGAATCTCGGTTGTGCGTGGATATTTGCGATGCAATCGTATGCTTAGATGTTGGGCTTTTCTGGGTAGTGCCATCCGTTTGGCATGCACATTTTCTTTTATAGCATCAGCTATGCGTTCGCTATCAAATAATGCTTCTTCTTTAAAACGGCTCAGCCATCTATTGCGTTCTTGCATCAGTCGATCTGGATGGCGCTGTGGATTTAAGGATACAGGTCGGTTGGGGATAATGGTTAAAGAAACAATTTGTGCCAAACTCAATTGCTCGGGTGATTTTTGAAAGTAGAGTAGTGATGCTGCTTTTACACCTTCAATGTTTGAACCATAAGGTACAAAATTGATGTACATTTCAAGAATCTCATCTTTGGTGTAGGTCCATTCAAATTGTAATGCTCTAAATAATTCTACGATTTTATTTAAGTAGGTTCTTTCTCTAGGTTCTAACAAACGTACCACTTGCATGGTAATGGTGGATGCACCCGATGTTTTTTTGTTTTGTAAAATATTGTTGAACGTTGCTCTGCCTATAGCAAATGGATTGATGCCTGGGTGATAATAAAAATACTTATCTTCTTTATTTATAAATGCAATTTTTAAATCGGGATGAATTTCTTTGGTACTTATTTTAAAACGCCATTTATCATCCTTACTTAAAAATGCATGTAACACTTCATTGTTATCTGCTGTAACAACGGTTGAATAGGTAGGTATGGGTGCTATCGGGAATAGTACATGCAGTACAAAAAACAATACAAAAAGGCTTACACAAGATAGTGCAAGCCTTTTGAATATTTTTTTATACGGAGTGGTATTCAATATTGTTTCGTTAACGATAAGTCGTTTAAATATGTAAATAAATTTGCCTGAACGATGATTAGCTCAGACAAATCTATTTAGTTTATAAGTTATTTATCACTATGATTTATAAATCTTATTTCTCAGAGATGGTGATTGTACCAGCGCCATTGTAAGAATGGTATTCTCCATTATACATTGCATCAGCACTTACAGGTCCTACTTTAAATGTTCCGACACTTACTGCACGAACCATATAATAATAATAGCGTGTAGAATTGGTTGCTGTTACAAACATGTTGATACGGTCGTCACGAATGTCGAAATATTCTGGCGTTGAATTATTCTTGATCCAACTTGCTTCTGTTAAATCATTCAATCTTGGATTTTCGATTTCAAAACCAGCAGGCAACATGTCCGTCAATACAACATTTTCGATGCGTGAATTGTCTATCGCTTGTACCGCTAAACGTACAATTACCAAATCGTTTTGTTTGAAACTTGAACTATTAATTGCCGCTCCATTGCGATCAAAATATTGTCTACGTGCTACAATGTATTTATCTTCTTCTTTCACAATACCTGATTCGCTCAAGCCTTCTGCTTCCCATGAATAATAAAGTGTACCTGTTCCTTTTGCCACAATTGAAATGGTATTATTCGATTGGTTTTTAGTGGAAGCAAATACACCCGTGCTATAGGTGCCGATGCTTGCATTATTGCTTTTGATATCTGCTGTAACGGTCGCATCTGCATTTTTACGTGCAATTTTCCCTAAGGCAATTAAAGCGAACGCCGTTTCTTGTGTATTTAAATAATACTGATTTTTAACTTGTTCGCTTAAGTGTTTCGCCAACATGCCAACTTGCGCATTGTTTGGATCATTTTCAACCATTACATCTAAGATGATTGCCATGTCACGAATGTAACTGTAATAACTTCCACCAAAACTGTTAACGGATTTCTCTCCGTTGAATGTACTTGGCAATAACGTTCTGTACGATGCTTGATCTCCAATTCGTAAGTAGGTTGCAGCTAATAAATACTTACTGTCTAATGCAAGCATAGAAGTGTTCGTTTTATAGAAGTTCATTACCGACAAATCTTGTTGGTTGTATAAACTCATTACATATAACGAATAGAATATTTCTTTTGCTGCAATCACACGCGATGTTTCCCCGCCACCTGCATTGTAATACCAATACGTATATTGACCTTTTTCTTTTACTTTACTTTTTAAGTAACTAAGTGCTTTGTCAATCACTGTTCCTTGTACATCGTAACCCGCTTTTTTTGCTTCAATTAAGAAGTGTGTTGCGTATGTAGTTCCCCACCAATCGCTTTCATAATGACCTGGCCAGTAACTGAAGCCGCCGTTATATGTTTGCATGGTGTAGATGCGATTGATGCCTTCTTGTACCATTTTTTCAGGAGATACATTGGTGTAATTCGCTTGTTTTAATTCTTTCATTAAATCGCGAATGTACAATTGAGGGAAAGAACGAGAAGTTGTTTGTTCAATACATCCGTATGGATAGCCAATCAAATAACTCAAGTTTTTAGTAAAGCCAACCATCGGCGATTTACTTACCACAATTTTACTACTTGTACTAGAAGGTACAAAGTCATTTTCTATTTTAAAGCTAGCTGTATTGCCCCCATTTACAGATCCTGAACCACTTACTTTAATCAATGACGTAATGGGTCTCACGGTGATGTCAGTCACTTCTTTAAACTCTTCGTTGTTTGCTTTTACGAGGGTAGTGATTTGTGCCAATCCGATTTTCTGATCAGCTATTACTGAAAACGATACTTGTTTTTCAGAATTTGCAGGGATGGTTACTTGTTGGCTGCTTGCACCATCAATTTTTACATTGCCTGTCATACCAATAGTAACAGATGCACTCATTGGCTTATTGGTTGTATTGCTCATGGTAATAGGCATTGTCAATACATCACCCGGACTTAAAAAACGAGGTAACGCAGTAGAGATTACAATCGGATCTGCTACTTTCATATTTTTCTGTGCAGAACCAAAATGATTGTCTTTATAAGCTACTGCCATGATACGCAAATCGCCCGAGAATTGAGGAATGTCAATTTCATAACATGCTTCACCGCTTGAATTCGTTTTTAAAATTCCACTCCAGAAGGTAACGAGTTTTACACGTTTGTTTGTAAGCGGATTTGCACGTTTGCTTAGATTGTATCCATCACCACCAACTTTACTTGTAGAGGTGCTTAATTCAGATAGTAATCGCGCATACACATCATAAGAATTTACTTCAAGTGCACGTTTGCGGTAGAAGTAATTATATGGATCAGGTGTTTGTGTGTTTTTCAATTGAAGGATACCTTCATCTACAACAGCGATAGTAACCTCTATATTTGATTCTGCTTTTGTTTTGATACAAATCTTTTGTTTTGTTCTAGATCTGCTGCTTGCAACTGCTGTAATTTCTATGGGTAATTTATTTTCTGATTTGTTAACTGTTACATTTTGGAAACCATGCGCAACAGTTAAAGGTACTTTTTGATCTGTATTCGGTTTGATTAAAGTTGCAGTAACATATACGTTTGGAAGATACGCATCCGATAACGAAACCGTCATTGATGCAGAACGATTGTTTGTTTCAAGAACTTTGTATTCAAAGATTTCGTTGCGTTCGATCGTTACAATCAACTTGCCTTCAAAAGGTGTTTTGAATAATAATTTTGCTTCATCACCTGTATTATATTCTTTCTTATCTGTTTCAATGGTTACTTTTCCTTCTGTATTTACTTCAAAAGAAGTAGAAGAGGTATTGCCCCAACCATAGGCATAGAAATAATTGCTTACATACGATTGTGCATTGGGTGCATACAAGCGCACTTCATATTCACCCGATTGGATCGGAGTGAAAACAAATGATTGTCCCGTTGCAGAAAGGCGGATGGTTTTGTTTTCCATTACCCGAACTTTTTTCTGCGAAACATAGCGGTAATCATCGCCATACGTTTTTTGCATGACTGTTTGCCATTCGTATTTGATCACTTCAACTCTAGCTTCAGCAGCGATTGCTACTCCTTTGCGGTTTACCGCTATCATAGGTATGCTAAACGGTTGGTTTGTTCCTACATAACTATCGGTATACTGAATACCATAAAAAGTTTCTTGTGTATAGACATCGACTCTATTTAATTGATGTACCGGTCTGCCTGATTCATCAAATACTGTCGTATAAATTTTACCTTCAAGTACACCCGAATTTTTATAGGCTGAAGGGAAAGAGAAGGATTGTGTTCCTTTGCCTTCAGCATCTGTTTTGCCTTCACGTACTTCGCTTTCAAATTCATTGTAAGAAGAAGCATTAATCCCGAAGTCATAATTTGAATATTTTTCAGCACTAAAATATTTACGTGTCAATGAAAGTTCTACTTCATAGTTTCTGTTCGATGCCGGCGGACCGAATAAATTCATAGCCTGCAAGTTTGTAACAAGATTTTCGCTTAATACCAACTCCGGTTTGTTTACCGTTGCTGTAACTTTAATTCTATCCGGAATAAATTCTTCTACACTGATACGAATTGAATTCAACAATACATTCGTAGAAGTATACAGTTCAACAGAGTAGGTACCTGTTACAGTTGATTCAGGGAGTTTGAAGGATGTTTCAAATGCACCTTGTTCGTTTAATGTGCCACGTATGTTTTGAAAGTCTTTACCATTTGGCAACACTACTTTCATTTTTACAGGTACGGCTTTTAGTGCATTCCATTTTACATCACGCACAATGGAGTTGATGTGCACCGTTTCTCCTGGTCTGTATATTTCTCTGTCTCCATAAATAAATGCTTCGTAGCCCGCTTCGTTTTCTTTTGCACCACCTGTTTCGTAATCGGTATTGCCAACGTAGCTGTCTCTGAGATTTAAATAGTTGAAATCATTGCCACTTGTAGCAGTAACCATTCCTATTGAAAAAGTTTTTATCTTACTTTTCAGGTCTTTGATGTGAATGACACCACTGCCATCTGTCTTACCTGTAAAAACCGTTTGGTTGTTCGAACTGATTAAGTTTATTTCAATGTCAGCTAAAGGTTCGTTGTTGATAATGGAATTTGCCATAATCAACATATCGTTTTTACCTTCTTTTGCGATCAAACCAATATCGGATATCGAAACATATTTAGCGTCTCCCAGCCATTGATCTTCTGTAGAGTTTACTTTAACAACATAAATTCCTTTGAACTGATTGATGTCGCTAAAATCAACATTCAACAAAGACGTTCCATTTACTTTTTTAAGATTCTTCGTCTCAATTTCTTTTTCATACACAACATCACTTATTTCTTCCAGTCCATAATAAGACGTTCCATAATCATCGTAATAATATTCTTCATCGTCATAATAGCCGTAATTGTTATTATTGCTTCTAAAGAATGAATAGATGTTGTTTGCATAAACTTTATAAATCTTAACAGTAACCTTTGGAACATTTATAATACGTACTGCAATATTTTTATTCCCTTTACTACTTAGATAAACGCCTTTTTTAGAAATGAAACTTATGGCAGGTTTGGGTGTGCCAAATAACAATGTTTCAGAATAGGTATCTTTTAATGTACCGCCAAAAATGCCTTGAAGTTTTTTGTCGATAGATAATTCATACGCTTGTCCAGTTGTAAATTCTCCTTTAATAAAAAATCCTGCACCTTGTTTTTCAATGCTGAAATCGAGTGAAGGATCAATTTTAATTAACGATTCAATATCTTCCGTTGCAATTTCTTGATTGGTACTTACACTTATGTATCCGCTTTTGTCCGAGTATTCAGCTATTGCGCCAGTAATGATAAAAGTCCCTTTTGAACTGATAAAACTTTCTATCGTAACCGCATCTTTTGTTACAAAAGCACTTTCTCCGCATTTTAAACCAGCCTTTATGCTAATGATTGCCTTCTTGTCATCAAAAGATGTTGTGCTTTCAGAGATTCCGATTTCTACGACATTACTAACAGCAGATGTGTAGTAATCAATAGTTACAGGCTTATTGTCTATCTGGATACTAAGTAGTTCTTTTAATTGACTTGGGTTTATTTTGTAGTTGAATGTCAAAGACATTCGTACTTCGTTCACCGCTTTATTGCTTTCCTTTTTAGCCCAAAAATTATCTATTTGAACTAAGTTCAAATAAGGTGTATGAAATTCAAATTTAATTTCATCTCCCAATGAAAGTTTTTTATCTGGATTTTGTTTTAAGATTTCCTCAGAGATTTCTGCTTTGTAATCCGTACTTGCTGCAAATGCAGAAGTAGGAGAGAAGGTGAGTTCATTTGCAGCAGTCCATTTGAACATACCTTTAACAGCAGGCGTAAAGGTGATGAGTTGGTCTTCGGTCCAAGCATCAACAACACTGTCACCAACAACATCTTCGGAAAATTCTATAACAAGATTCTGTTGTAGATTAACTTCTTCTGAAAAGTTTTTGTTTTTGATTTCTATAGCTCCTTTTTTGCTACATGAAAAGATTGAAATTGCTAATAAAACTAGAGCAATTGATTTGAAAATGGTATTCATAGATGTGATAGATTGATTGAAAAATAATACTCCAATCTACGAAAAAAATCACGAATTTTGAACGATTATGCGGGTACGTGGACTACTTTTTTTGTCTCGAAAAATTCTTCTTCAAAAAACATATTCAAATCATATTCATAAGCTGGACGATTCAACTCTTGGATTTCTTCTTCTAAGTCGCCACCTTTTAAATACAATATTCCGTTGGGTAAATCATTAATCTGTTTGCTCGCAAATTTTCTGCTAACCCAAGACCAAAATGGCTTAAAGCGTGTAACTGCACGACTTACTACAAAATGATAATTCCCGCTTACATCTTCTGCTCTGCCGTGGGTAGCAGTTACGTTTTTAATTCCTGCTGCTGCACAAACTTCTTGAACTACCTTGATTTTTTTACCAATGGAATCTACTAAATGGAATTCGCATTCTGGGAATAAAATAGCTAGTGGAACTCCTGGAAAACCACCACCTGTTCCAACATCTAATATACGCGTGCCCGGCTTAAATGACATAACTTTTGCTATGCCTAAGGAGTGCAAAACGTGACGTTCGTATAATTGTTCAATATCTTTTCTGGAAACGACATTAATTTTATCGTTCCATTCGGTATATAAGTCTTTTAAGGCAGTAAATTTTTCAATTTGATCTGCCGTTAAGTTCTTGAAGTATTTATGTATGATTTGCAAAGCGAAAAGCTATTATATAGAATCTTTGCGATTTTTAACTAAGTCAAATAGCAATTCTCTAGCACGGTGTAGTTGCGCTTTGACAGTACCAAGTGGAGCAGCAATTGCAGTTGCTATTTCTTCGTACGAATATTCTTCAAAATATCTCAAACGTACCAATGTTTGATATTTTGGAGGCAGCATGCTTACAATTGCTTGTATAATTTCTATTTTTTGAGATTTAATTGTCTCTTCAAATGGAGTCAAGTTATTGTCCTTGATTTCCATTTCGGTATGCTCCCCATTATCGTCTTTGTAAGAAGAAGAAATACTTGTTGTTACAAGTTTTTTACGGCGAATAAAGTCAATACAATTGTTTGTTGCAATCCGAAACAACCACGTACTAAACGTATAATCTGGATTGAATTTGTGTAAATTTTTGAAAGCTTTAGCAAATGCTTCAATAGTCAGATCTTCTGCATCATCCACATTTCGGATCATTTTCAAGATCATGTGGTAGACCGGCTTTTTATAGCGCGACATAAGCTCGGCATAGGCTTTTTCATCACCCGTAGCTTTAGCTCTTTCTACTAATAAAAAGTCTTTCTTTGCCTTTTCTGAAAATTCTCTTCCTTCGGGAAGGTTATTCGTTACTTCCATTTTTTAATAGGTACTGCTAGATTATATATTCCAGCAAATAATAGATACATCAAATAAACTATTTCAGCAATGGGTAAATAGAGGGTATGTATTGCGACATCCCATTTTCTCCTCATTCTTACAAAAATACTTATAAATATACAGGTTCTCAAAATATAAAAGAGCATAATCGCTTTTATATCATGCGTAAATAGACAATAAATGCATCCGAGGTAGTAGAGTAGACCGAATACAGGGTATATACTTAAGCATATTACTACTGTAATTGGATAACTTTTGCCTGCATGCAAGTGCCGGTGTTTTTGTCTCCACCAAGCCCTGAAACCTTCTGTGGGCTTGCTTCTTGTAATTGTTTGTGAATTAATTCCAACAGTTGAATTTCTACTTGTAGCTATTTGTTGAATCAATAAATCATCGTCTCCACCCAAATGTTGCGCACGATTTCCAAATCCGTGATTGTTGATAAATAATTGCTTTGAATACAGTAAATTTCTTCCTACTGCCATATACGGCTTACCTAAAATGGCCCACGATACATATTGGAGAGCTGTAATGACTGTTTCAAATTGAATGATTTGATTTAGAATAGTAGATTTTTGTTCGTACATGGAAACACCAATACAAATATCTTTTTGTTCTTTTGCCTCCATCATGGACAAAATCCATCCACTATTATCAACGAAACAATCCGCATCTGTTAATAATATCCAGGGTTTAGAAGCGCATGTAATGCCTTCAGTAACAGCTCTTTTTTTTGAATTGATATCTGGATACAATTCAGTTATTTCTTTAATTATAAGCTTTTTATTGTTGATACGTTGAAGATATTCAACGCTTCCGTCGGTGCATCGGTCACATACTACAATTACTTCAAAGTCAGGATAGGATTGGTTTAAAAATGATTCTAAGTGTACTTTTAAATTTTCGAGTTCATTATGTGCAGCGATCACAATGCTTACTCCTTCAGCGACTCCTTTGTGTATGATTGGCAGTCTTTTACTTTCTATGACAACTTTTAATACATATAGATAGGCTATTGATGCTATGCCTGCTATAATTGTAAGGGTTTGTATAAGAGAGATTGTATCCAATATTTTTTCTTCAATATTAGTAAAAAAAAGAGAAAGAGGGTAATGAGATTGGAAGAATGCATTCATATATTATTGGTTTTCTACTTGATTGCTTCGCTTCAAGCAAAGCAATCAATGGTATGAACAAGACTAACAATCTTCTCTTTTTACGAATATTAGGAATAAATTCAACAAACACCTTTACCAACTTAATAAATAGAACTAATTTAGTAGTCTTATATTAGATTTGAAGAATACCATGTTTTATAAAATTGAACATCAGGATGTTGGAACGAGTGCCCGAGCTGGTGTAATTACAACCGATCACGGAACGTTTGAAACACCTATTTTTATGCCTGTGGGTACAGCAGGTACGGTTAAGGCAATGCATCAACGCGAATTAGAAGAAGAAGCAAATGCGCCCATCATACTTGGTAATACCTATCATTTGTATTTAAGACCAGGTTTGAAAATTATTGAAAAAGCGGGAGGTTTACATAAATTTATTGGATGGAATCGCTCGATGCTTACCGATAGTGGCGGTTTTCAGGTGTATTCTTTATCAGGCATCCGTAAAATCAACGAAGAAGGCGTAAAGTTTAAATCACATATTGACGGTTCGGCACATTTCTTTACTCCAGAAGGCGTAATGGATATTCAGCGTACCATTGGAGCCGATATTGTAATGGCTTTTGATGAGTGTACTCCATATCCCTGCGAATACGAATACGCTCGTAAGTCTATGGAAATGACGCACCGTTGGCTGGGTAGATGTGTAAGTCGTATGGCTGAAACGGAACCCAAGTATGGTTACAAACAACATTTATTCCCCATCGTACAGGGGAGTGTATATAAAGACTTGCGTTTAAAGTCTGCAGAGGTGATTGCTGAGGCTGGTTGTGTAGGTAATGCAATTGGTGGATTATCGGTGGGTGAACCTGCAGAAGAAATGTATGCGATGTCTGAATTGGTGTGTTCTGTATTACCTAAAGAAAAGCCGCGCTATTTAATGGGAGTGGGTACGCCTGAAAACTTACTTGAGAATATTGCATTAGGTATTGATATGTTTGATTGTGTGATGCCAACTCGTAATGCGCGTAATGGTATGTTGTTTACTACACAAGGCATTATTAATATTCGTAATAAGAAATGGGAAGATGACTTCTCTGTTATTGACCCAGGTTTGGATACGTATTTAAATAAATATTATTCCAAAGCTTACTTGCGCCACTTAGTGCACAACAATGAAATGTTGGGCGCACAGATTGCTACGGTTCAAAATATCAGTTTTTATTTGTGGTTGATGCGCGAAGCGCGCAAGCAAATTATTGCGGGTACGTTCCGTGATTGGAAAAGTGTAATGATAAAACAATGTATGCAACGTTTATAAGATTTAAATTGAAGTGAAGAAATTAGATTTATATATACTTAAGAAATTTTTAGTTACGTACTTTTTTGTCGTACTCATGTTGATGCTTGTGATCACAGTTATTGATATAACTGAAAAGATGGAAGACTTCATGAAAAATGAATTAAGCGCAGGTTTTGTGTTGGTTGAATATTATTTTGCATTCATCCCATATATGGCTAATCTATTAAGTCCGATTACCATTTTTATTGCTACTATTTTTGTTACTGCTAATTTGGCTGCACGAACAGAAATTATTGCTATGTTGAGTAGCGGTATGAGTTTGATGCGAATCATGTATCCATTTTTAATCGGTTCAATAATTATAGGTTTGTTGGTTTTTTATATGGCTGGTTGGCTTATACCACAAGGAAATAAATCGCGTATTGAATTCGAGAAAAAGTATATTAAAAGCACGTATTATTTTAGTGGAAAAAATGTACATATTAAAACTTCACCAACAACGTATGTATATCTTGAAAGCTACAACAGTATGATGGATATTGGATATCAATTTACATTGGAAAAAGTAGTAGGCAATAAGCTAGTTAGTAAATTAAAAGCAGGTAGAATACATTGGATTGATTCCATTCAAAAATGGCATATGGATCAATATTTTATTCGTTCATTTGATAACAATGGTATGGAGTCCATTCAATATGGAAAAGAGAAAGATACTATTTTGACTATTACACCAAAAGATTTTGAAGATACCTATATGCTTTTTGAAACATTCAATATGCAAGAATTGGAACATCAAATTGACGAATTAAAAGCCAGAGGAGCGGAGAATATTGATACCTATATTGTAGAGAAATATCAACGTTATACCTATCCGTTTTCAGTGATTATTTTAACTTTAATTGGTGTGATTGCTGCCTCCCGTAAATCAAGAGAAGGTGCGGGCCTGCCTATTGCATTTGGGTTTCTATTAGCATTTGTTTACATAATCTTTATGATTACCAGTAGAAGTTTGGCAAATGTCGGTGGTATTGGCCCGTTGTTGGCATCGTGGATACCTAACTTGGTATTTATAGTTATTGGAACGGTTATGTATCGATATGTGCCTAAATAATTTTGACTAGAATAATTCTATTAGTTAAAATAAGTCTTATTTTCGTGCGTTTAATGGATCTTCTCCATTAAGTTTTAAACTATATACGAACATAATTTTATATGCCACAACTTTTAAATCCTGAATTCGCATCTGTCGATCATATTAAAAATATTACAGATAGCATAATTGGATATTTACCAACCTTAGTGTATAGTCTTGCCATTTTATTTTTCGGATTCTGGTTTGTCAAACGATTCGATCAGTGGTTAGCTAAATATTTTTCTAAAAGAAACTACGATGTTTCTTTGGAAGGTTTTATTCGAAGCTTGGTAAGTGTAGGTTTGAAAGTTGTTATTGTATTAACCTTTGCAGGAATGGTTGGATTGCCAACGACTTCTTTGTTGGCAGTATTTGGTGCAGCAGGTTTGGCCGTAGGTTTAGCATTGCAAGGCTCCCTAGCAAATTTTGCAGGTGGTGTACTTATATTGATATTCAAACCTTTTAAAGTGGGTGATGTTATAAGTACACAAGGAGAAACAGGTGAGGTGCAAGAAATTCAAATTTTCAATACTATTTTATTAACGCCAGAAAACAAAACGGTTATTCTTGCAAATGGCTCGGTATCTAACGGTACAATAATCAATGTAAGTAGGCATGGTAATTTAAGAGCAAGCTTGCGTATAGCGATAGATTTTTCTGAAGATGTGGATCGCGTGCGGAATATTATTTTAACGGTGTTATTGCATGAACCTTTGGTTTTGAATATTCCTGCGCCATCCGTAATGGTTGTAGAGTATGCAGAAAGCGCCGTTATTCTTTCTGTAAGACCTTATGGGAATGTTTCTGATTTCGGATTAATGCAAACAGTTGTTTATGAGAAAATTCGTAAAGCAATGATTGAAAACGATATTAAGAGTCCTGAGATTAAACGAACCTTGGTTAATTAGTTTAGATCCAAAATCTGATTTAGTGACAGCTTCTAAGAATCAATAACTATACATTATACTGTCATGCACCTATTCAATGCAAATATGGAACAGTGAATTTTTAAAAAATATTTTATTCATGCGCTGATTTATAAAATAACAGCGCATGAATAAAAATTAAATTTTCAGGAATTTTTTAACCCAATTTTTGCTATCGGTTTTTATTCGTACTATATAATAACCTGGAGCAATGTCTGAAGGAGTTGTTATGTCAATATCATTATTTCCTGTTGTTATGCTTATAGGCACAGTCATTATTGATTGGCCAACAGTATTTAAAATAGTGATTAGCCCCTTTGATGATTGGGTTGAGCTAAATTGAATGTGAAGTTCGTTACCACTTGTTGGGTTGGGATACAACACAAGAGATGGGTCATTTTTTTTCGATGTAGTTGTTGATGTTGGTAGGTATCTATATCCTGATGCATAAAATAACGGCCATTTTGATTTTTGAACAAATAACACATCGTTCCCATTTGCTGCCGGAGATATTTTGTCTACGTCTAAGTCAATGAGCCAAATAGATGAAGTGCTTTCAGTGAAACCTGTATTGTATACATATGCTATTTTTGAGTCGAAGGTGTTAAAGCTCGGAAAGCCTAGTTCATTACTTTGCACAATTGGCATTATTTCATTCATTTCAGTATTGCAACCGACAACATAAATTACCGATTCGATTTCGTCTATGTAATCAAAAGCAATAACTGCAGATGAATTTTTAGAAAATGTAGGATTTCCAACACTGATTCCATTTTCTAATGATGGAAACAATTTTGTAATTGTACCATCTGCAAAATCATTTTTATTTCCATTCCAAACATCAATAAAATTAATATCCCAAAAACTAATATTGTCGCCACTGTTATTTTCGAATTCATTATAACAATCATATATCAAGTATTGGCCTGTATGGTCCCATTCTAAGGCGTCTGCATAATTTGGCCCACCTGATTTTATACCTTCTGTAAAGGTTGGGCTGTATAAAATAAATGCAGCCCATTGTTCTGCGTTGAAGTCATATACGTAAATAGCAGTATCGTTATTTATAGTAGTTGCAGCCAAACGATTTCCATCTTTACTAATTGCCAGGCTATTCCAAACTTGTTCATCACTTATAATCTCTTCTTGAGTATTTCCTGGGTTTAAAAATAGTTGTACAATTTGATTACTGGTATTTATATAATACGCTGTACTTCCATCATCCGTAATACTTGGCTTCGAAAAAGATTTTGTAGTATTGATTGTTGATTGACTCTTATTAGTTCCTGTTATTTTATATAATTTTTTACTTAAAGAAGGATTGGTATTGTAGGCTAATAATGATTCTTTTCCTGGATTAATTGGATATTCATTATTGGTAATGATTACGGGATTGTCACTATCTTCAACTATTCCTACTGCATCAAAAGCCAATCCTATTTGCATCACTTCATTTGAAGAAGCGGTATATAAATCTGTAGCAGCAGCAATACATGCAATACGTAGATCAATAAACTGAGAGGAACGTGTTAAATACATCGTTAACGCTCTATAGAATATTTTTTCAGCTGTGCTGCGTTGTGTTGCTGTGGCAAATAAATAAAAAGCATAATTTGTGATACCGCTATTTATATGCACACCTCCGTTATCAGAAAACCCTTTATACATTTCAGAAACATTATTAGGCTGCCATGATGGAGAATTAATGTTTGTGCCACCATTGTGCGGATTTGATAAATCCCTTAATGCACCAGATGGAAATTCACTTAACAATACGATATCTTCACCAATTTTCCAATCCTCTGGATCTATTGAACATCCAAATATATCTGCAAATGATTCGTTCATTGCTCCGGATTCACCTTGATAATTTAAGTTTGCGGAATTTTGAATGACACCATGTGTTAATTCATGTCCTCCAACATCTAGGCCACCTGCAAGGGGTTTAAACAGCGTGTTGCCATTGCCATAATACATTGCTTTTCCATTCCAATAGGCATTGTCAAAAGCCGTTCCGTTATCAGGATCTGCTACATTAATGAATGAAATGATTGTTCCTCCTTTTCCATCAATAGAATTTCTATTGTGTACTTGTAAATAATATTCATAAGACTTAGAAGCAACGGTATGGGCGGAAATGGCTTTTGAATCAAATATATTGTTAGAAGAAGAAATAGAAGTGAATTTTGTTTTTTTGCCCCATGTATTATTTAAGTTCAATGTTTGTATTGCCCCTACAGGATTATCTGGCATTTTAGATTGTGTAGCATTAAACATAGATCTGCTAGCATCGATGGTGTAATATAGTGACCCTTTTTGATAGGTATTAATTGTTTGACTTTTTCCGTTCAAATCGTTGCCAGTACTTGTTCTGGATCCATCAATATGACACGTTTTAGAATGTTGGGAAATAATATTGCCTGTATTTGCATCTATTACATATTCCCACCAATCAATAAAGTTGGGTCTGATTTCAATTATATAAGCTGGTACACACGTTTTTGTAATCTTTTCGTCAATATAAAAAACGGATTTTATTTGTGGCATTGAGTAGTCTAAAAATATTTTTTCTTCATCTGACATTTCAACTACAGTATGTTCTTTTTGTAAGGCTGTTAATACTGTTTGTAACGCAATCGTTTTTTGTATTGGAAACGTAGATTTACCAATGAGCTCAGGTTTAATATAGGAACCGTTCCACGAAATTATTTCTCCATTCGTATTGAAATGAAGAATGCTTTCACATCCATCTATTTCAGTCCCTTGGTACATTTGTTTTAACCGAATAATTTGTCCGCCTAATGGATCTTGTTCAATTTTAGATATTGTGAATTGTTCAGAAGCATTTGTAAGGTCTAATATTGAACTTATTTCATTTAGGTAATTCCCAACCAGACTTTGCATGAAATTCGCCGTGCTGCTACGTAACTGTAAAGTACTCGTAGATTTTTTTTGAATAAAAATGGGAAGTTTCGTTTTTGAGGAACGAATAACGCGTATATCGCTTTTTGCTCCAATTACTTTAGGTGTAAAGAGATTTTTATTTAATTCTTGCATGATACTTGTTTGGCCATTAAAACGACTAGAAGTGTTTTGTACCTGTCCTCGTATTACTCTGCTTTTAAGTTGAGCCTTGTTCGTAGTGGTTGTAAGATGTTTTTTAGTATCAAAATTTGATTGAGAATATGTTGGACAATATGCAATCAAATTTGTAATAAAAAACAAAAAGAAATATTTCATATTTTCAATATTTTAAGAAGCTTATTATATAGTTTTATTACGTCTGGGTGAACCATGTTAGAATTTGGATCCCAACTAATTTTGTTTGAATTGTTTTTGAAATTGAATTGAATGTAGTGATACATATTGCCAGGCTGATCATACGAATACTCCTGAATGTTTTTTTTTAATGCTAATGTGTATATTTTATTTACCTGTTTTTTGCAAATTTGTTTTTGAAAAGTAATTGAATCTGAAATTAAACGTGTCGTTTGAAAAGCATATAAAATACCTGACTTTGTTACTATGTATTTTTTAGATAAAGGAGCAAAGCCCCCACCTGAACCAAATTCAATATACTCTTCAGCTATTTTTGAAACAGTTGTAGTTTGTCCAAAACTAAGTATAGAAATGTTTAGTAAAAAAAGAGCTATGAGTGTTTTGATAATCATTTTTTTTAATTTGCTGTTGAAAGTAATTGATTACAATTTAGCTATAAAGTGAGAAGCGTTTTCAAAGAGGTTATTTATTCGTTGAGGGTTATTTTTAAAAACTCCAAATAATGTAGAACCTGAACCACTCATTGCAGCATAAGTTGCACCATGGATATATAAAGCATTTTTAATAGCCATTAATTGTGGATATGCTTTAAAAACAGATAATTCAAAATCGTTCATTAATTCATTTTTCCACGTATAAATGTCTTGTTTTAATATGGTAGATATAGGTTTTCTATTTGGTTGTGAAATGACACCAGCATACGCTTCTTTTGTAGATACATGAATAGCAGGGTTGATTAGATAAATCCAATACTCAGACATATCTACACAATTCTTTTCTGTGAAAATATCTCCTTTTTCAAGTGCAATGGTAGCTGTGTTTTGTATAAAGAATGCACAATCACTACCTAAAGGTCGTATGATGTTTTCTAGCTCTTCAGTTTTTAGATTTAAATCAAATAATGAATTTAGACTTTTAGCAGTAAATGCAGCATCAGATGAGCCTCCGCCTAAGCCTGCGCCAATTGGGATTGTTTTATGTAAATGAATATGAACGGGTGGTATCGAATATCTTTTTTGGAATAACTCTACCGTTTTGAGACATAAATTACTTGCACTGTTACCTGGGATTTCAATTCCAGAATGTGTGAATGATGTTTCACTAGCAGGGATAATTTCAAGAATGTCTTTCCAAGGAATTGGATAAAAATACGTTTCGATGTTGTGGAAACCATCAGAACGTTTGTTTGTTACATATAAACCAAGATTTATTTTGGCATTTGGAAATGAAATCATTCTAATCTCTTATAAATATCATCAAAATTACCATTAAAGTATTTATATTGTAGCATATTTTAAATGAATGTTTTACACGAATTTTACTAAGCTATTTTTGGACCGTTTTGTAGCCGCAGGAGGGATAATCTTTTTATCTCCAATTTTGCTACTGATTTCAATCATAAATTTCGCTTACTACGGCAATGTATTCTTTATTCAAGAACGGAGTGGAAAAGGCCTTCAGTCCTTTAAACTTTTAAAGTTCCAAACCATGAAAGAGGATTCTTCAGCATTCATTTCAGATATTGAGAGAACAACTTCCTATGGAAAATTGTTGAGAATTACATCTTTGGACGAACTTCCTCAGTTATTTCTCGTTCTAATAGGTAGGATGAGCTTAATTGGTCCAAGACCCTTATTGGTTGAATATAACCAATATTATTCGGAACCACAGCTTAAACGGTTCACAGTTAAGCCAGGCATTACGGGTTGGGCACAAGTGAATGGAAGGAATAAAATAACTTGGGAACGAAGGTTCGAATTGGATATATATTATGTGGAGAATGTTTCAATTAGATTGGATATGCGTATTTTAGTCAAAACGTTTTTTCAACTTTTAAAATATTCGGAAATAAACGAATCAGAAAATCAAACAATGAAACCTTTTAAAAAATAATCGTATGTTATTATATGGAGCCAGTGGTCATGCTAGAGTAGTGAAAGATTGTGTAAGTACTTCTGGTGGGGTAGTAACAGATATTTTTGACGATAATCCTGATTTGATAAAATTAGATCAAATTCCTGTAGTTGGTTATTACAAGCCTGAACACAAACCTAGCGAACTGCTCATTATAAGTATTGGGGATAATTTGATTCGTAAAAAAATTGTATCTAAAGTAAAGCATTCGTTTGGGAAGGCAATACATAGCGCATCTGTTGTATCACCGTCATCAACCATTGGCGAAGGTACTGTTGTTATGCCAGGTGCTATAGTTAATGCTGGATCTTCTGTTGGCAATCACTGCATTTTAAACTCCAACTCAATTGTTGAACATGACTGTACATTAGGTGATTTTATACATTTGTCATCTAATGTTACCTTGTGTGCAGAAGTTCGTATTGATGAAGGTACACATATTGGTGCAGGTTCAACTGTTATACCAGGTAAGCATATTGGCAAATGGTGCGTAATTGGTGCTGGGGCAGTAATTATTCAAGATATTCCAGATTATTCAATGGTTGTAGGTGTTCCAGGTAAAATTATCCGCACACTAGTTCGTAAATAGCATATGAATAAACGTATATATTTATCTCCACCCGATTTAACAGGGAATGAGTTGAAATATGTACAAGATGCTCTTGTTACTAATTGGGTATCTTCTGTTGGTACGCATTTAGAGGCCTTGAAAGTGGACTTGAAAAAGATAAGTAGCTCAACATATATACTGCCGGTTAATTCAGGTACTTCGGCCATACATTTGGCACTACTTGCATTAGATATTTCTGAAGGGGATATTGTTTTTTGCCCCACGTTTACCTTTGCAGCAACTGTATTTCCTATGTGTTATCAAAAAGCAATTCCTGTATTTATTGATTGTGAATTGCTCACATGGAATATAGATCCGGAATTACTAGAACAAGCTATTATTGATTCGCTTCGACAAAATCAAAAACCAAAAGCTATTATACTTGCCCATATCTATGGCTATCCCGCGCAACTTGATAAAATTATTCTGCTTGCTCAAAAGTATAATTTAGCAATTATAGAAGACGCTGCAGAATCTTTAGGTTCTACGTATAAAGATAAAGCCTTAGGCACTTTTTCGGCAATAGGTATTACGTCTTTTAATGGAAATAAAATTACAACAGGCGGAAATGGTGGTGCCATTTTTACAGAAGATGTGCGTCTATATAATCGCATGGATCTGTTGTCAAATCAAGCTAAAGAAGATAATACATTTTACGAACATGTGCATGTAGGATATAATTATCGCATGTGTAATGTGAATGCAGCTATTGTGCGCGGACAACTTGAACAATTAGAAGTAAAGGTTGCAAAGAAAAGACTCATTCGTGATTGGTACGCAAAATATCTTCCAAGTATCATAACAGTTAAATATTCAAGTATAGGGTTTGATAATGCTTGGCTTACATGTATTCTGTTGCCTTATAATTATTCCCCAGAAAAGATTCAGCAAGTATTAGCTGAAAATAATATTGAGAGTAGGCGTTTGTGGAATCCCATGCATCAGCAACCTGTTTTTAAAAAGTCCGTTTTTTATTCAAATGGAAATGCGGATCAGATTTTCGATAGAGGACTTTCTTTGCCATCGGGTACGCAACTTACTGAATCAGATGTTATTCACATTGTTGATATAATTAAGGATTGTCTTTGAAATATACAACTATTGGAATTTTATTCGTTCTCAATACTTGTCAGTTGATTCCTTTTTTAAGAACTTGTAGGGTGTAATTAACCCTTTCAAAAATGAACTCTTTTTTAAAAATTACTTTATCTGCGTTTTGCATTCTACTGTTTTTTTATTCGAATGCTGCAGGTGATACATACGAATCTTCCTTTGAAAAAATTGAACTGTATTATGAAAAAGGAGACTATAAATTAGGGCTTCGTTCAAATGATATTTTAATTAATTCAATTTCAAACGATAAAAAGTCTAATTCATTAGTATTGTCTCGCGCTTATTTTTTGAAAGCCAAGGGTGCAGAACTTGATGGAAACTTCACCATGTACGAAGAATTCATGTTTAAAGGTGATCGTGAACTTCAAAAGGCAGAGAAAGACGATCTCTTACAATATACAAAAGCTATTAATTGTGCGATTGAAACTTATATCTCCTATGGTGATTATGTGAAAGCATCTAATTATTTAAACGATGCCTATGCAATAATTCAAAAAGGAAGTTTAAAAGATTCTAGTTTGTATTACGGATTAAAGAAAAGTTCGGTAATTACTTTTTATCGACAAGGCTTTTACATCAAAGCCCAAAAAAACTTAAATGAAATTTTATCATTTAGTAAAAGAAGTCTCGTTAAAAGTGAAATGGGTGTCGATCCTAAAACAGGGAAACCTAAAGTTGTAAAAGTATCTAGCAAAGAGTTGTTTTTACGCAAGCGGAATTATGCGCGCATGTTGAACATGCAGGCAGAAATGTATTTAGATAATGGTCGATATGCTTCCACCGATTCAATATTAACTATTGCTCAACAATGGATAAAAAATAATATAGGAGATAAAGATGTGTCCTACGTAGAAACGTTGTTGTATAAAGGGCGATTGGCTGAAACGTTAGGTGATATTAAAACTGCTAATAAATTATTTGATAATGCATATGAAACCTTATTAACAACGAAAGGTGGTCGTTATCAAAATTACAGTAGAGAGGCTATTCGTATTTTTGAATATTTAATTCCAACCTACAAACTTGTTGGGAACGGAAGCGATTACAGAACGAAGTCTGAAATGTTTGAAGTTCGTGTAAATCGATATTACGGGAAAGATAATTATTATTATAGTAAAGTGTTATTTGTAGAAATTCAACAAAATGTGATTAATCAAAATTGGACTAGTGTTGCGAAAAATATTAATGTAATACTTGAAAAGCCCAATATGATACCATTAATACATTTAGACAGAGCTAATTTTTTGGATTTATTGGCAGATGCCTATATTGAAATGGATCAATACGATGAAGCAGAGGCTGCCTTAGATGAAGCTACAAAAATTAAAGCAACATTATTGGGAGAGGACGCTCCAAATTATCACATGCAGCTATTGGATAGAGCTACGTATTATGTAAACTATACAGATAAATTTAAAGAAGCAGAAACTACTTATAAATATAGTTTAAATGAAATTGTAAGTAAAGCGATCGATCATCAACATGTTAAATTCATTACCTATTTGTATCAAGAAATAAATCTTTTTGAATTGACAGACAGATTTGATGATGCTCAAAAAGTTTCTTTAGAGGCTACAGCAATTGTTGAAAAGAGATTTGGTAAGATGAGTGTACAATATGGTACTGCATTGCAAAAGCAAGCAAATATAGATATCTACAAAGGTAATTATGGAGTTGCAGATACAAAGTTGGGTGAAGCATTAGCATTGTATGTAGCTAAAGCAACATCTAAAGATAATTTAGAATACGCTTCAGTATTGGAAACGCAAGCAAGATTGTATATAATTGAAGGCTTGTATGACGATGCTGAAAAGAATTTAAAAATGGCATTTAAATTATCGAAGCGTACCTTGAAATCGTCTAAGCTTTCTTCATCTATTGAAGAACTTGCAATTTTGTATATACATATTGGTAAATATCAAGAAACGGAAGAAACTTTATTGAAATCTATTTCATTAAGAGAAAAACGATTCGGAGTAGATAATAGAAGTTTAATAAATCCATTTAACCAAATTGGTTATTTATATTTTATAAAAGGAGATTATGCTCGAGCAGAAAAATATGCCAACAGAGCAATGGATATTTGTAAAAAAACATTTGGTGTCAATTCCATCCGTTATGCAGAATCCTTGAAATTATATGCAGATATACATGCTGCAATTGGAGATTATAATAATGCACAAGTTACAGTTATAACTGTGATGAATATCTATAGGAAAATTTATGGAGATAATCACATTCAAGTAGCGCTTGTAAAAAATGACTTAGCGTTGATCAAATATTATAACAAAGGTTCCAATACTGAAATTGAACAGTTATTTTTATCTGCTCTTACTACAATTAGAACTGAATTGAATGAGAATACGCCTATTTACGCGGAAGTATTAAAAAATATTTCCCTCTTTTATTTAGAAACTGGCAAAATTGATTTGGCCGATAAAAACCTAGAAGCTGCAAATAAAATATGGTTAGCTAAGTTTGGTGCTACAGATAGACATGCCGCAGATTATTTTTATTTAAAGGGATTGGTTTTTTATAAAAAACAAAAATATACGGATGCAAATACATCTTTTTTGAAATCAAAAGAAATTTATGCGTCTTCGTTTAGCACTACGCACCCAGATTATACAAAAGCACTTTCTAAAAGTGGACAAATGTATTTTATTTTAAAAGATTATCCGAATGCAATAAGAGCGTATGATGAAGCAATAAAATCGTATTTAACTTTTATTCAAGTGCAGTTTCCTGCATTGAGTGAACGAGAAAAAATGAAATCGTGGAACAATATTAAAGCCGATTTTGAATTTTATTGTTCAATGGCATATCAACTTAAAGATGCGAATCCAGAGTTGATAGGTAATGTGTACGACATGACCATTGCAACAAAAGCATTGATGTTAAATGCTTCTATAAAGGTACGACAACGTATTTTAAATAGCGGTAATCAACCCTTAATTGACGCGTATCAATCATGGCTTGGTAAAAAGGAGTTTTATTCTACGATTTTATCTATGAGTAATACTCAAATTCAAGAAAATGGAATTGATAAAACTGCATTGCAAAAAGACATTGAAAATTTAGAGAAATATCTGTCTGAATCTTCGGGATTATTTGCAAAAAGTTATGAAACAAAGCTGGTGTTTGATTGGAAGCAATTGAAATCTACACTTAATAATGAGGAAGCTGCAATTGAAATTATTCGCTTCAGAAATTTTACAACTAGTTTTACAGATTCTGTAATATATGCAGCCTTAATTGTGCATAAGGAAATTAAGTCCTATCCAGAGATGGTGGTGATGTTAGATGGGAATGCAATGGAACATAAATATATTAAGTACTATCGCAATTCGATGAAGTTTAATATTGATGATAAGATATCATATGGTGTGTATTGGCAACGTATTCAAGATGCATTGCCAATAACTAAAACGCGTTTATTTATCTCACCAGAAGGTGTTTATAATCAATTAAATTTAGAAACACTTAAAAGTTCAGATGGGAAATATCAATTGCAGAAAAGTCAGTTTGTGCAAGTTGCAAACACAAAAGATGTTTTGGTGCAATATTATGAAAAACAACAAAAAGTAAAAGATTCTGATAAGAATAACACTTCTAAGTTTTCTAACATTGTCATAGTGGGTAATCCAACATATTATCCCGTTTCCTTACCTGAAGATTACGATAAAACAATACCACAGTTACCCGGTTCTGAAAGAGAAGCAAAGGGGATAAATGCATTGTTGAAATCAAAGGGTATCCCTTCGGATTTATATGTTGAAGGTGCAGCAACAGAAGAAAAAATTAAATCTCTTAAGAGTCCGCGATTTTTCCATATTGCCACACATGGTTATTTCTTGCCAGATATGAAACAATCAGGCTTCGACTCTGAATTGGAAAATGAAGCTTCTCAAAATCCCTTGTATAGATCTGGTTTGTTAATGGTAAACGGAGGTGAATTAATTAACGACCCTAGTAATGTAGATTTCAATAGCCAAGATGGATTATTAACGGCCTACGAAGCAATGAATTTAGATTTTGATAATACAGAGTTGGTATTGCTGAGTGCCTGCGAAACAGGCTTAGGTGATGTACAATTAGGAGAAGGTGTATTTGGATTGCAACGCGCCTTTATTGTAGCAGGTTCTAAAAATGTTATCATGAGTTTATTTAAAGTGTCCGATGAGGTTACAGCAGATTTGTTAAATCAATTTTATACGAATTGGTTGAATACAGGGAATAAGCGCCAAGCATTATACGATGCTAAAATTTATATTCTCAATAAATATAAAGAACCTATTTATTGGGGTGCATTTGTATTGGTAGGGTTGGATTAGTGGAGTCCTGCTGCAGATGGCAGAAGGAATGGATAGAGATATGGGTTTAATGGACAGGAGCATGAAGATGGTCTTGCAACTGGCGGCTATGATTTTGGAGCACGTATCTATGACGCTCGATTAGGCAGATGGCTAGCGGTGGATCCAAAGTATAATTGGTATCCTGCATATTCACCATATTCATTTGCAGCTAACAGTCCGTTAACAATTATTGATAAAGATGGAGAATTTTTAGGGACAATCATTGGCGCTGCAGTTGGAGGAATAATAGGTGGAACAATTGCAGCAGTTAAGGGAGATAATATTTGGGCAGGGGTTGGTAAAGGAGTAGTTTCTGGAGCAGTCGCAGGAGCAATATTTGATATAACAGTAGCAACTGCAGGTACAGGAACTGTCGCGATAATAGCAGCTGGAGCATTGTCAGGAGCAGCTGGAAATGCTGCTCATCAAGGTTTAGATATAGCCACAGGGGATCAGGATAAATTTAGCTATGGGCAATTAGGGATTTCAGCTGGTTTGGGAGCTGGTTTAGGTTATGCAGGTGCCAAATTAAGCGGTCCTATTCAAAGAGGTTTGAGTCGCTTATTTGGGAAAGGCAAGTTTACAATAGAAGTTGGGCCAACTAGAGTTGTAAATTCTACTCAAACTGCTGAACAGGCAAACGCAGCAGCAGCAGCAAGTGGTGCAAAGCCTCCTTATGCACCTGGAACGGAAGTATATAATGAAACATTGACATCTACTGAACAATTTGTTAGAGTATATACAGAAGGCGTTACTAATATGGAAGGTAGATGGGTTATGGCTGCATCAGAAATTGAGGGGCTGACTCCTGTTCAAATACAGAATAAATTTGCATTGCCAAATCTCCCCAATAGGGTAGCAGATGCAACTGTTGAAGCAGGGACAGCTGTTGAAACAAGTACAGCTGGCGCTATAGAAGGATGGGGACAAGGAG
>NZ_CALMGQ010000034.1 GCF_937863595.1 uncultured Cytophaga sp. | reverse complement strand
TATTATTATATAGTAACTTCTTCCAAATAAGGCCGGAAGAAAAATATTGTAACTGCTCTCCTTCTAAAAGCGCCGCTTTATAATTTAATTTATTATCAACTTCACCGCTCAAATAATACGTTTTGGTTTCACCTTCTTGTTTATTTTCTACTATATTTTTTTCAGATAATAAATTACCAACTTCATTATACGCTTCAACCATTCCTTGTATTTTATTATCGACTAAAAAAATCCGCGAAATTACTTGTCCGTTTTTAGCATACTTTTCATACAAGCCATTATAATCACCATTTTTATATGTAGTAATTTCAGTTAACTCTCCAGTAAAATCATAATATTTCCAAACACCCTCTTTCAAACCACCTGCTCCATATAAACCTTCGGCCTCTTTGTATCCATTTTTATAATAATAGGTCCAATTGCCCGTACGCTTTTTTTCTTCCGCATTTGATTTGTCGTATTCACCGATTGCTTGTAAATAGTCCGAGGTATAGTAACATGAGACCAACTGTGGCTTACCGTCTAGTACTATTGTTTGCTTTTGTCTTTTTTCATTCCAATACGTGTATACCCACGTTTTAAAAACGTCAATTGCCTTTTCATTTTTCTTATATGCACTCTGTAATGATGCACTGTTGGTTCCATGAAAAGACTGATAAATAAAGAGGGGGAACTGTTTCTTTTCTCTTATCGCTATTAAAAATGGAACATATCTTTGCATAAAATACCCCGTATCTTTCGGGTTAAATTCTAATTTATCAAAAACCATTTGTGTTTGATTGATAATTGGATCTGCAATTTTAGTTTCATTCTTAAATTTTGGTGACAAAGCAATTTTAGAAGCGATCAATAATTCCAACTCATAAAAATTATCTAACTTTCTTGAAGAAGAACCGTTACTTAATTTAAGTTTCACATTAATGATATCGTCTAAACCAAGCACGTTTGAACGTAAGTACTTACTATTAGGTGCGCAAACTAAACTCGTGTAAAAAGCCATCATTGCTGTTACCGTATGGCCTTTATCTAATTCTAAACGACCGATTCTATTAAGCGAGCCTGCATGAAACGGATTGTATTGCAATTCTTGCTTATATGCTTCAAAAGCTCTATCGGGCATCTTCATATTTTCATATAAAACACCTAGGTTATACCAAAGTAGGGAGCTATAAGGTGCAAACGTTAACCCTTTTTTATAGGCGGCTTCAGCTAAATCATATTTAATAGCACCATCATAGGCTGCACCCAAATTGCTGTAAAGCGTATACTCTTCCCCATGTGGATCTTTAAGTGCTTCTAAACAAACCTTTGCAGCTTCTGTAAATTGTGAATCTGCAATAAAAGTAACAGAAAGCTCAATTAATGCACCAACGTAGTTTGTATCGTTTCTTGAAATTTGTTTGTAATACGTTATTGCATCTTTATATTCCCCATTTTTATGCGCTTCTAAGCCTTTTTGTATTAAATCGCCAGAGTTGATTAAAAGGTGTTTTTCATTTATTTCTTGTGCAAATAAAACAGAGACACAAGTCAAACAAAGAATACTTAAAAGAATGATTTTTTTCATATATATAATAATGCCAAAATTAAATGCGTGTTAATTAGTGATAGCTTTCAATAAATTTATTCGTCTGAAATAAATTTAAATTGAGAAATCGCAATTTGAAAATTCATATATCTCTATTTTTTACTATCCCTTGGGGAATGAATAAATGAGTTTGCGACCTCTCGTAGATATGCCCACCAAATATATAATTATTAGTTTACAAGATGCTTGTTAGACTAATAATTGAGTCTATTTAAATTATAAACTTTTTCTACTTGACTAATAAAAGATTTATTTATTGATACGTATTCACTATTCGAATCGAAAATAGATGAAATGATTCAAAATCGACCCTGACTTTAATCCATTTATGCTTGATATTAAACCTATTATAAAATATCCAAATACTCTATAGAAAGAATAACGAGTTATATACGTAATTATATATATCTAAGTTGCTCTCTAAAAAAAAAGTATAAAAAAAGAGTCACGCAATCGCATGACTCTTTTTACTTATTATTTAGAATTAAGAATTACTTCTTATCTCCTTCTACTTCTTCAAATTCAACGTCAGTAACGCTGTCAGAAGGTGCAGATTGTTCAGCTCCTGGTTGTCCAGCACCTTGTTCAGCACTGTACATTTCCTGAGAAGCAGCTTGCCATGCAGTATTGATTGCAGCCATTGCAGAATCAATAGATGAGATATCTTTCGATTCGTATGCAGCTTTCAATTCTGTTAACGCACCACCAACAGCAGCTTTGTTTCCAGCAGAAAGTTTGTCGCCAAACTCTTTCAATTGTTTTTCTGTTTGGAAAATCATTGAATCCGCTTGATTGATTTTTTCAATCTTTTCTCTTTCTTCTTTATCTTGTCCTTCGTTCGCTTTCGCTTCAGCTCTCATACGTTCGATTTCATCCGCAGATAAACCTGAAGATGCTTCGATACGAATTTTTTGCTCTTTTCCAGTTCCTTTATCTTTTGCAGAAACGTTTAAGATACCATTTGCATCAATATCAAATGTTACTTCAACTTGAGGAACACCACGTGGAGCAGGTGGTATATCACCTAAATGGAAACGACCAATAGATCTGTTATCTTTTGCTAAAGCACGTTCGCCTTGCAATACATGAATTTCAACCGATGGTTGGTTATCCGATGCAGTTGAGAATGTTTCAGATTTCTTAGAAGGAATCGTTGTGTTTGCTTCAATTAATTTTGTGAATACACCACCCATTGTTTCAATACCAAGAGACAAAGGAATAACGTCTAATAACAATACGTCTTTTACTTCACCAGTTAATACACCACCTTGGATTGCAGCACCTAAAGCAACAACTTCATCCGGGTTAACACCTTTAGATGGTTTTTTGCCAAAGAATTTTTCAACTTCGTCTTGAATTCTTGGAATACGAGTTGAACCACCAACTAAAATTACTTCATCAATTTGACTTACAGACAAACCTGCATCTTTCAATGCTTGCTTACAAGGTGCAAGTGTACGCTTGATTAAGCTATCTGCAAGTTGTTCAAACTTAGCTCTAGTCAATGTTTTAACTAAGTGCTTAGGCATACCGTTAACAGGCATGATATATGGCAAATTGATTTCAGTTGTAGCAGAGCTAGACAATTCAATTTTTGCTTTTTCAGCAGCTTCTTTCAAACGTTGTAAAGCCATTGGATCTTTACGTAAATCCAAACCTTCTTCCGTTTGGAACTCACCTGCCAACCAGTCAATGATTACTTCATCAAAGTTGTCACCACCTAAGTGTACATCACCATTTGTAGATTTTACTTCAAATACACCATCTCCTAATTCAAGCACTGACACGTCAAACGTACCACCACCTAAATCGAATACAGCGATTGTCATATCCTTGCCTTTTTTATCCATACCGTATGCTAAAGCAGCGGCAGTAGGCTCATTAATAATACGTTTAACTTCTAAACCTGCAATTTGACCTGCTTCTTTAGTAGCTTGACGTTCTGCGTCATTGAAATAAGCAGGAACTGTAATAACAGCTTCTTTTACTTCATGACCCAAATATTCTTCTGCTGTAGTCTTCATTTTTTGAAGAATCATTGCAGAAAGTTCTTGTGGAGTATATTGTCTATCACCAATACGAACTCTTGGTGTATCGTTACTACCTGATTCTAATTTGTAAGTAGAACGTTCAGCTTCTTTTTTAGACTCGCTGAATTTTTTACCCATGAAACGTTTAATCGAGCTGATTGTGTTTGTTGGGTTTGTAATAGCCTGACGTTTAGCAGGATCACCTACTTTACGCTCACCATTTTCAAGAAACGCTACAATTGAAGGCGTTGTTCTTTTACCTTCGCTGTTTGGAATTACAACAGCCTCACTACCTTCCATTACTGCAACGCAAGAGTTTGTTGTTCCTAAGTCGATACCGATAATTTTTCCCATATCTATTATTATTCTGTTTTTTTGAAATTTTTCAATCTTTGTACAGACCAAATGGCAATACATGTGCCAAGGCTAATTTATGACATATTTTCTGACAGATTGACACAATAACGCTATATTTTGGCAGAAACTGTTGTTTAAGAGGAAATTCCAAATAACAAAAAGCAAATTCCAAACGGCTTTAGATAAAAAATAAACCTAGTGGCATGCTTCATAATCATGGAATTATCATGGATTAAATTTCAACCTTAGTTATTTCCAGTAGTTTGAAATTTGTTTTTTGTTATTTGGAATTTAACCATAGGCTTTGAACTTTCGAAATAAAATTCAATCTTAACACATATATATTATTAATACAGAAAGAATGAACAGATATGCACTAATCGTTGCGGGAGGCTCAGGGTCAAGAATGGGTTCGGATACACCGAAGCAATTTCTACCTATTGGAAATGCACCTATTCTTATGCATACCATCAAACGTTTTTTCACAAGTACTGAAAAAGTAAACATCATTTTGGTTTTGCCTGAAGAGCAAATAGAACGATGGCATCAACTCTGCGAAAAGTACTCTTTTTCGATTCCGCACGTAATTGTTTCTGGAGGAAATAATCGGTTTCAATCTGTGCGCAACGGATTAAATAGTATTGGCGAAACGTCTGGCTTAGTTGCAATACATGACGGTGTACGCCCCTTTATAAGCAAGCGCGTTATTGAAGAGTCATATTCTATAGCAGAAAAAAAAGGAAACGCAGTTGCGGCTGTAGAATTAAAAGATTCTATTCGATTAATACATGGCACCGAAAATAAATCGGTGGATAGAACTAAATACAAGATCGTTCAAACACCTCAAACGTTTCAGATTCAACAAATACGTGATGCATTTCATAAAGCACAACATATGGATTTTACTGACGATGCAAGCGTGTCAGAAGCCGCAGGATATGCTGTTGAGTTGATTGAAGGATCCTACGATAACATTAAAATTACAACACCCGAAGATTTAGCAATGGCAGAATCTATTTTGAAAAAATTTGAATATTAAATCTTAAGCGTCTTTTATACGTATAAATGGATTACACCAAAAGTACAAGATATGAGCGATTTGCCAACCATTGCTGTTGTTTGTGCCGTTATCAAAGATGACGACAACTATTTCATAGCACAACGGAGCGCTACCATGAAAATGCCTTTAAAGTGGGAGTTTCCTGGAGGGAAAGTAGAACAAGGTGAAACAAATTCGAATGCCATTATACGCGAAATAAAAGAAGAATTTGATATCGATGTGGAAGTGATTCAAGAATATCCATATTACTTGCACGACTATCCAACCTTCACATTAAAGTTAACGCCTATAGAAGTTGCTATAAAAGGCGGCGTACTGATTTTGAATGAACATGCAGCATTCAAATGGGTACCTGCGAAAGACCTATCGACCTTCGACTTTTCAGAAGGGGATGTAAATATTGTTAAGGCTTTATACAAACGTGATGTAAAAGGCAACTTGCCTTCGTAAAATCCTTCGTATCTTTACGAGAGAATTATATATTATAATACAAAATGAACAACAACGATATTTTACGCAAGCTTAGGTATACATTCGACTTTAGTGATGATAAAATGATTGAATTATTTGCACTTGCAGATGCAGAAGTAACGCGTGCTGCTGTGAGTGATTGGATGAAAAAAGAAGATGATCCAAGTTTTATTCAATTACTAGATAAAGATTTTGCCTGTTTTCTGAATGGATTTATCATTGATAAACGTGGAAAGAAAGATGGACAAGCACCTATCAACGAAAAAAGTTTGAACAACAACATCATTTTCAGAAAATTAAAAATTGCACTTAACTTTCAAGATGATGATATCTTAGAAGTATTAGATTTGGCTGGCTTTCGGTTTAGCAAACACGAATTAAGTGCCTTTTTTAGAAGCCCAACACAATCTCAATTCAGACCGTGTAAAGATCAAGTGTTGCGCAACTTTATGCTTGGGCTTCAATTAAAATATCGGAAAGATTGATTGCTTGAAAAATGCAATGCATTTCTATCCTATCTTAAAAAGATAATTTTATTGGCATAAATAGTAACGGCAATCTTTGATAAAAAGGTTGCCGTTACTATTTCAATATAATAATTCTATAACGCAGATATCTTTTTATATTTTTTGAAATCGATTTACGATTACCCCATTCAATTCTATTGTCTCACAAAACATCGTTAATGGACGTACCCACAGCTGTTCTGGGTTCTTTAGCGACACATATACAACAAGTTCTTCTTCGGTTTCACTGTGTTTGGCAACTCCGATTACTTCGTATTCATTGCCTTTGTAATGTCTGAATAAACCTTTTAAAAGTTCCATACGGTTATTAAAGTATTGATATTTTATGTTGAATTTCTTCTGAAATAATTGCCCCAATACGCATTAATTCTTGGAGTAAGGATATGCCCATAACGTGCATTTCAGAAGGTGTATGTGTTATGATCCGCTCAAGCTCTGATATCAAAACACTCTGCTTATCTACTTCCAACATACGCACGCAAGACTTGTATTGATGGAGTTGAAATGCCATATCTGCAAAATCGGAATTCGAAAATGCAAGTTCTATTTTTTCTGAAAGCGTGTTATTTTGCACGTAAAGCATTTCTAAAAAATCTTTATAGAATTTAATATCACGTTTTGCTAAATTTTCTACAAATGTATACTGGCAATAAGACCCTGAATAAACGGGTATCGTTTTAGTCGATTGAAAAACCCAGGTATCAATAAGCAAATACAAATCTATATCAGTATACGGTTTCCCTAAGTGTGCATCCATACCAGCATTGAGGCACGCATCAATATCTTCTTGAAAGACATTTGCAGTCAAACCAATAATTGGAACAATCGTATTCGTTGCTCTTATTTGACGTGTTGCCGACAAGCCATCACAAATAGGCATTTGCATGTCCATTAAAATAATATCATACTTGTTGGTTGAAACTTTTTGCACCGCTTCTAAACCATTTTCAACAATATCGAATGTGCAGCCCAAGGCTTGTAAAGTATAGGCTCCGAGCTTGCGATTCATTTCATTGTCATCTGCTAATAAAACATGCACGCCTCTTGAAAACTGTTGTATCTGCTTATCATTTGCTGGCTCGCTTTTTACATCCAAGCTTATCGTAAATGGAAGCGTAAATAAAAATGCTGTTCCATATCCATTTGCATTGTCGTCAGTATATAAAGGACTTTGAACAACAATTTTTCCACCCATCAAGGAAACTACTTCGTCAACAATTGCCAAGCCCAAACCTGTACCACCATAAGTAGTAGAAATAGATTCGTTTGCTTGCGTAAAACTTTCAAAAACAAGATGTTGTTTTTCTTTTTCAATTCCTATACCCGTATCACTTACAGAAAAATCTATGTAAATAATTTCGTCAACTTTCTTTTGCAATTCAATCTTAACAGATATTTTCCCTTGTTTTGTAAATTTCAATGCATTACCAATGAGGTTTACCAATACTTGAGTAACTCTAGGAGCATCACCCAATACGTAGTTCGGAATCTGTTCATCAATTAGCAAACTAAAGCCCAAGCCTTTTTCCGATGCAGCATAATTAAAGGGACTTAAGACAGATCGAATATTTTCTTTAAAATGAAAGATTTTACGTTCGATCAAAACTTTACCTTCTTCAATTTTACTGATATCTAAAATATTACCGATAAGCTTTAATAACAATTCTCCCGATATTGTTATATTTTTCAATAATTCCTTTTGCTGTAATGTTACTTCTTGCGTGGATAAAATTCGAGAAAAACCTAAAATAGCGTTTATAGGTGTCCGAATTTCATGACTCATGTTAGATAAAAATCTTGTTTTAAATTGGCTGGCACTTTCAGCTTTCTCTTTTGCAAGCTTCATCTCTTGTTGCTGCTCCAATGCAGTCAACTCAGCCTTTTTAAGGGCTGTAATATCAATGATCGCACCATAAACAACGATTACACCATTCTTATTTATGCTATACCCATTTGAAAGAAGAATCTTTTCTTTCCCGCTTGCTGTCCGGATTTTAAATTCTTCGGAATAATTACCACCAAGTTCAAATTTTCTCTTTCTGGCTCCATGAATCGTTTTTGATTCATCCACAATAAGCGTATCAATAAAATCTAGTTGAGGAGAAGTATTTTTATTCATTTCAAAAATAGTATACATTTCATTTGACCATGTCAATGTATTCGTATGAATGTTATATTCAAAGCTGCCCATCTGGGTTATTTGTTGGACATATTCCAATAAGGTATTTTTTGATTTCAATTCATTTGAAATTCTATTTCTAACGCGTAAATGACGCAAAATAAATATATATGATAGCACTAAAACAAAAAAACCAAGAATACCAGAAGATAGAATTGTGAGCGGTGCATTTCTATTTAATTCTTCCATCTTTTGATTCCGAAGTGTTAACAATACTTCTTCGTTTTGTTTCATGATTTGAACAATCACATTGATATGGTCGGTCGACGTTTTACCCTGTGCCAACATAGAAAGAATCGACTCTTCATCGGCATCGTTATTCGCAAGATTAATTAAGCCATTGAATAAAAAAAAACGGTCATTTAACATTTTACGTAATGTGTCAACATAAATTTGTTGCCGTGGATTATCTGCGGTAAGTGAATCAAGTTTATTTAATTCCATCTTGATTTCACTAATAACTCTCCCTTGTTGCGAAATATGTGACGCGTCTTTGGTTAAAACATACCCCCTAACACCAGACTCATTATTTTTAACATTTGAGTAGATACTTTCTAAACGTAGAATAACGGCATTGGTATGGATAACCGATTGGTTAGCAGCTCTTAGTCCTTGAATATTTAAGTATGAATATATAAATGCCGAAATCAACAAAAGCAGTGAGATCGAAAAAACAAGATTGAGGGTACGTATTGATAATTTCATAGTATATCTAAGATTATGGTTTAATGTGTAGCATAAACCATAATCTTAGATATACTACACATTACATGAACCTAGTTTGAAAGCTATTTCAGTAACAAGTTCTCAATCGCGCCATCCACCTTTTCAAACTCAAATGCATCCAAAACTTTTTGCATGGAAGCCTTAATTTCTTTGTGCATTAAATTACCAATACTCCCTTCATGCGTATGATTAATCGTATCGAGGGCAGTGAAGGTTTTATCTTCAATCATACCTCCAACTTTTTTATACGCATCACGGAAAGGCATGCCATCTAACACCATATTATTTACCACTTCTACACTATACATGTATAAGTACTTCGGGTCTTTAACAATATTCTCTTTTACCTTCACTTGTTTCAACATAAAGTTTGCAATGCGCAAACAATCGTTTATATCTTGAAATGCAGGAATAAAATTTTCTTTAATTAATTGCATGTCGCGGTGATATCCCGATGGCAAATTTGCCATAATCATAGATATCTCATTTGGCAATGCTTGCAAACGATTGCAACGTGCACGTATCAATTCAAACACATCCGGGTTTTTCTTATGCGGCATAATGCTTGACCCTGTTGTCAACTCATCTGGCAAGGTCATGAAATCAAAATTCTGATTCATATACAAGCATACATCCATCGACATACGACCAATGGTAGCAGCGATAGATGCAAGTGCAGCAGTCACATTTTTTTCTGTTTTACCACGACCCATTTGCGCATACACCACATTGTGGTTCATTTCTGCAAAGCCCAACAAGTTTGTTGTCATGGTGCGGTTCAAGGGAAAAGATGATCCGTAACCCGCTGCAGAACCCAATGGATTCTTATTGCTGATGCGGTAACCTGCCAACATCATGTGCATGTCGTCTGCTAAGCTTTCTGCATAGGCTCCAAACCACAAGCCAAAGGATGATGGCATGGCAATTTGCAAATGCGTATAACCCGGTATGATTACAGACTTATATTTTTCACTTTGAGAAATCAAGGTCTCAAATAATTCTTTTGTATTATCAACCGTTTCTCGAATGGCATGACGGGTAAACAATTTCAGGTCTACTAAAACTTGATCGTTACGAGAACGTCCGCTGTGAATTTTTTTACCCAAATCGCCAAGGCGACTGGTTAATATCATTTCCACTTGCGAGTGTACATCTTCAACGCCTTCTTCAATGATAAAATTACCCGCTTCGATTTCAGTATAGATGTTACGAAGTTCGTTCAACAATACAGGAAGTTCTTCTTTGCCAATCAAACCGATGCTCTCTAACATGGTGATGTGCGCCATCGAACCCAGTACATCAAACGGAGCTAAAAACAAATCCATCTCACGGTCTTTCCCAACAGTGAAACGCTCAATGTCTTTATTTACTTCGGTATCTTTTTGCCACAATTTCATAATAAGTAATACGTTTTAAGTTATAAGTTTTAAGAGTAGAAGCGCTAAGCAGATTTTCATCTTAAAACTTAACACATAGAACTTAAAACTTTACAAAACTATTTCTGACAATACTTTAATATATTTTTCAATTCCTTCTTCCACTTCAATCAACCAAACAAATTCATTTGCTGAGTGTGAACGAGCAGAGTTGCCTGGGCCCATCTTAACAGAAGGAACTGGAATCAATGCTTGATCGGATGTAGTTGGGGAACCGTATGTTTTTGCACCATGTGTAACTGCGGCATGCACCAATGCATGATCGGGATCTATAAACGATGGACGCAAACGAACCGAACGAGGATTAACAACAGATTGAATATTATCTTCAATAATTTTCAGTACTTCTTCGTTTTTATATTCTTCCGTAATGCGCACATCAATGGTGAAATGACATTTTTCAGGAACAACATTGTGCTGATAACCTGCATTAATAATTGTAACAGACATTTTCATTGGTCCCAAGTGCGGAGACACACGTTCGAATTTATAATTGCGAATCCAATCGATATCTTTTAAAGCAATGTAAATTGCATTCTCACCTTCTTCACGTGCAGCGTGTCCTGCTTTACCAACAGCAACACAATCAACTACCATTAAGCCTTTTTCTGCAACAGCAATATCCATTAATGTTGGTTCGCCAACGATTGCAAAATCAATCGGACCTAATTTGGGATAGATTAATTCCAAGCCATCGAAGCCTGAAATTTCTTCTTCTGCAGTAGCTGCAATGCAAAAATTATATTTTAAATTTTCAACAGTATAAAAATGCAGAAAGGTTGCAATCAATGAAACCAAGCATCCACCTGCATCGTTGCTACCTAAACCAAACAATTTACCATCTTTTACAATCGGATCGTATGGGTCGTTTGTATAACCAGGGTTTGGCTTAACTGTATCGTGATGTGAGTTTAATAAAATAGTAGGTTTACTTTTATCGAAGTGTTTGTTAAATGCCCAAACGTTGTTCTTTTCGCGGATGGTTTCAACACCACGCTCAACCATAAACGTATTTAAAATTTCTGCCGTATTGTGTTCTTCTTTACTGAACGACTCTGTTTTGATTAAGGTCTTCAATAATTCAATGGCGTCTTTTTGTAATGTCTGTAACATTTTTAGTTTCCAGTTTCTAGGTGCTAGTTATTAGAAGTATCTACCAACTACCCTACTTAATGTATAAATTCTACTTTTATATTTATGTTCTATTGCCTAGCAACTAGTACCTCGTAACTGGCACCTATTCCGAAACCAATTTTGTTCCGACTGCTTTTTTATCATTTATTAATTCTACAAGTGATTCGGCCTGACAAATAATCACGGAAGAAACACCTGCAGTAATTGCAGCAAAGGAGTTATCCAATTTCGGAATCATTCCTTTGTTGATTACTCCGCTTGATTTTAATTCTTCGTAGGTTGTAGGATTGATTTCATTGATAACTGAATCTTTATCTTCAAAGTCGCTCAACACACCTTTCAATTCAAAACAATATACAAGATTTACGACAAAGTTCTCCGACAAAGCAACAGCCAACTCAGAGGCAACGGTATCGGCATTTGTATTTAGCATGTTACCATTTCCATCGTGGGTTAAGGGTGCTACAACAGGCGTGATATCTTGAGATAACAAATGAACCAATGGTTGACTTTTCACTTTCTTCACATCGCCTACAAAGCCGTAATCAATTCCATTCTTGAATGGTCGTTTATCCGATAGCATGATGTTTGCGTCTGCACCCGTTAAACCAATTGCATTACAATTATTCGCTTGAAGTTTTGCAACGAGGTTTTTATTGATCAAACCACCATATACCATGGTTACAATCTTAAGCGTTTCAGCATCGGTGATTCTTCTGCCATCTACCATCTGCGCTTCGATTCCTAAACCCTTACTGATTTCGGTAGCTACTTTACCGCCACCATGCACCAGTATTTTATTTTCTTTCAACGAAGCAAAATCTTTCAAGAAGCTGTTTAGTGCTTCCGGATTGTCGATGATGTTGCCGCCGACTTTTATGATGTATAGTTTTTGCATTTAAGTAATAAGTTTTAAGTAATAAGTTTTAAGACTCGATACTTAACATTCACTTTTAATATTAGATTAATTAATATTGATTTAATTATTCTTCCTCTCAAATTAAAAGACTCCTACTAAACTTCTATTGTTTAATTATATTCTTAAAATTTTAAGCCTTAGAAGATGCTACTTTATCAAGTTTTAAGATTCGATATTTAACAGTTGCTTTTTAATTAAACCAATCAACATTGCTTTAACTTCATTTATTTGAGAGAACAACTCTTTGTATATTTCTTCTTTTAAATACGTTAAGTCTTTTGACAATATGATATAATATTCAGTTTCATTTGCAGAGCCTAATGCAATTTCAAAAAACCGCTTACAATCTCTTTGTAAAGATTTACCACACCCTTCTGCAATATTTGCAGCAATGGATACAGATGATCTTCTGATCTGATTTGTCAAACTAAATAATTCCTCTTTAGGAAATAGTTTTGTTTGACAATAAACATTTAATGTTAACGTATGACTTTTATCCCAACATTTAATTTTTTGTAATCTTGCATAGCTAGCGAAAAGTTTTATGTGTTAAGTTCTAAGTTTTAAGAAATACCTATTACTAGTCACATAAATGAATATTAATTACACTCTTAATCTTACTAAGTTCGAAGCCCCCTTCTTAGAACTTAATACGTATTACGTTTTAAGATATCTCCCTCTTAAAACGTAGAACTTATTACTTAAAACTTAAATCCTCAAGCATCCGCTTCAGCACCGCCTGCGCCGCCCACACTCTATTACCCGCTTCTTGAATAACCAATGAATTTGGACCATCCAAAATTTCGTCGGCCAACTCAATGCCACGACGAACAGGCAAACAGTGCATCACTTTTGCATCGTTTGTTAACTTTAATTTTTCATTAGTCATCATCCAATGACTATCCATAGAATGTACTTTACCATAATCTTCATACGAAGACCAGTTCTTTACATATACATAATCAGCACCTTCTAATGCTTTATCTTGATTGTATTCAATACGTGCATCACCTGTAAATTCTTTTGCAAGGTCATACCCTTCAGGGTGTGTTATCACAAATTCCACATCAGCCTTAGTCATCCATTCTGCGAATGAATTGGCAACTGCTTGCGGCAAAGATTTAATATGTGGAGCCCAAGTCAATACAACTTTCGGACGTGCTTTTGTTTTTGTTTCTTCAATCGTTACCAAATCTGCAAGAGATTGTAAGGGGTGCAGTGTTGCACTTTCTAAACTAACAATCGGAACACCTGCATACTTCATGAATTTTTTAAAAAAGTCTTCCGAGTAGTCTTCGTTCTTATCTACTAAACGTGGAAACGAACGCACACCAATGATATCGCAATACTGACCCATAACCGCTGCAGCTTCACGAATGTGTTCCACGGTGTTGTGATTCATGATTACGCCATCTTGGGTTTCTAATGCCCAGCCTTCTTTATCCATATTCATCACAATCGTATCCATGCCCAAATTCTTTGCAGCCTTTTGTGTACTGATACGCGTGCGCAAACTTGGATTTAAAAAAATCAAACCAATGGTCTTATTCTCGCCAAGCTTTTTAAATCCATAAGGATTTTTTTTAAGCTCCAATGCTTCTTTCACTAAAGCAGGAATATCGTCAACGTCTTTTACAGAAATGAAATTTTTCATAAGGCTTAAAGCGGAATGCTTAAGGCTTAAAGCCCAAAGCAAGAATATTTATTTGTGTAACTCTTATTTTAACTAATACTAATTGTCAATTCTTTCTTAAAGCCTAATGCCTTATTTACAAGAAGGACTTTTTTCATTCACATTGATAACATGTACACCGAATTGTGTTTTAACAGTTGTTGGTTTGTTAACAGCCACACTAAAACAAGAATCTTCAAATGGTTGAACCATTGCGCCACGTGTGAACCAGCCTAAATGACCACCTTTATCTTTGGTTCCATCGGAACCATAATGAGCAGCTAGCTTTTCAAACGACTCTCCTTTTTGAAGTTTTGCAATAATTACATCGGCAGTATCTTGCGCTGCAACTAATTCTTCAGGGCTTGAAGCCATTATCAAAATATGACTTGCTTCTACTCCACCACATTGTTGAGCAGAAGGCTCACAAGCAAGTACTAAGAAAGATGCAATTAAAATTATAAGTAGGTTTTTCATTTTTTATATGCTTAATGCTTTAGGCCTTACGCTTTAAGCGATAAATCTTTCTGAAGTACCGCTTTCAATGCACTCAAGAACGCATCTGCATCTGCTTTTTTCAAATTCAATGCAGGTAAAATACGAATGGTAAATTTATCTGAAGAAGAACCTGTAAACATTTTGTATTCGCTTAACAAGGTATTGCGAACATCTGCAGCAGCAATTTCAAGTTCAATCCCAATCATCAATCCTCTTCCACGAACTTCTTTCACACCTTGCAACTTCCGTGCTTGCTCGATAATATAATTACCTATTTGAGCCGTATGTTCAATTAAATTTTCTTGTTTGATTACATCCAACACCGCAATCGCTGCAGCACAGGCTAAATGGTTGCCACCAAATGTAGTACCCAATAAGCCATGCTTGGCTTTTAAATGTGGCGCAATGCTAATCGCACCAATCGGAAAGCCATTACCCATTCCTTTTGCCATGGAATAAATGTCTGCAGACACACCTGCAAAATCATGCGAATAGAATTTACCACTACGTCCGTAACCACACTGAACAGAGTCTGCGATGTATACCGAATTGTATGTATCGCACATTTCGCGAATCTTTCTCAACATAGAAACAGATGCTTCGTGAATACCACCAACACCTTGTATGCCTTCTGTAATAACCGCACAAATTTGATCGCCATTTAATTTGAATGTTGCTTCTAACGCAACTTCATCATTCCAAGGCAAGAAAATAATATTATCTGTTTCATTTACGGGTGCAACGATAGATGGATTATCCGTTGCCGCAACGGCTAAGGACGTTCTTCCATGAAACCCTTTTTTAAAAGCAACAATCTTTTTCTTTCCATTATGAAACGAAGCAAGCTTCAAAGCATTTTCATTTGCTTCTGCACCCGAGTTACATAAGAACAATTGATAATCATCGTGACCACTCAAAGCACCCAACTTATCCGCCAATTCTTGTTGCAAAGAAATAATAACGGAGTTTGAATAGAAACCGATTTTATTTAATTGATCTGTAATTTTTTGAACATAATACGGATGTGAATGACCAATAGAAATTACAGCGTGACCGCCATACAAATCTAAATACTCCGTACCTGCAGCATCCCAAAGGCGGGACCCTAATGCTTTTACAGGTTCGATTGGGATTAATGGGTAAACATCGAATAAACGCATGTTGTTAGTTTTTATGATTAGCAAACAAAATTCCAAAAAACAAAAAACAAATTCCAAACGGAATCGGATTGCTGCAATGGAATTATTTGTTTTAATTTTATTTATTTCAAAATAATGAAAAGAAATTCTTTCAAGTATTTAGTTTTATAATTATTGAGCTCAGTATTCTTTTAAGCTGCTCTGCTTCATTTATCAATTGAAGTGTATCAGAACTATTTGTTTCATGCAATAACCGAAACCAGTATATTGTTTCTTTCGCCTCTTTCCTACTGATACGCGCTCGCATTAATGCATCCTTTCTACTTAGCGATTCATTCACTTCAATATAATTAGCACCTACAGAAGCTGAAGAACGAATGACTTGTTTGATATAATCAATATTCTCTAATTTCTTTTCAGTCTTTTTACAATGCGTGCAAACATCCTTTGCAAACTGGAAGGTTCACTCTTCCAGATTCATACTCTTTTCCATAGCTACTGAAAAGTTTTAAGTAATACATATTACGTTTTATGACCATCGGAAACATTGCCCCAGCAATTCTATTCCCTTTGGAATTTTTTAGAATCCGATCTTGATCCGTTTGGAATTTGTTTTTTGTGATTTGGAATTTGCTTAAAAGCTTCCAGCTTTTAAGCGTAGCCCCGCCGTTTCTTCCAAGCCAAACATCAAATTCATATTTTGAACAGCGTGACCTGAAGCACCTTTCAATAAATTATCAATGATGCTGACAATCATTAATTGATCGCCGTGTTTTTCAAGATATAGCAAGCAATTGTTTGTGTTCACGACTTGTTTCAAATCGATGTTCTCATCCATAACATGTGTAAATGGATGCGCTGCATAATACGCTTTGTATTTTTCTTTTGCTTCTTCCAACGTCCATGGGCATGGGGTATACATCGTTGCGATGATACCACGCGTAAAGTCGCCACGATATGGAATAAAGTGCATTTCTTTATCTAAAGAAGCCTGCAAACTTTTTAATGTCTGACCAATCTCTTTTAGATGTTGGTGATTCAATGCCTTGTACACAGACATGTTATTGTTTCTCCAACTGAAATGAGATGTTTGAGATAACGATTGTCCAGCCCCCGTCGAACCTGTTATCCCAGATACATGTATATCACTTTCCAATACCTTATTTGCAGCCAAAGGCAATAAACCTAATTGAATACATGTTGCAAAACAACCTGGGTTTGCAATATTTTTAGCGTTCTTAATTTTATCACGTTGCAATTCAGGCAAACCATAAACAAAATCATTTCCTTCTTTTTCAATTCTAAAATCTTGACTTAAGTCAATAATCTTTATATGCGATTCAATTGGATTCGCATCTAAAAATTTGGAAGCATCTCCATGTCCAACACACAAAAACAATACATCAATGGCACTGCTTAATTCACTGCTGAACACTAGATCTGTGCTCCCAATTAAATCTGTATGAACCTTATAAATTGGATTACCTGCATTGCTATTGCTATGCACAAATACAATATCCGCATTCGGGTGATTTACCAAAATGCGCAACAACTCACCGCCTGTATATCCTGCACCGCCTACGATGCCTATTTTTATTTTTGTACTCATAATTTCGTTGCTTAAAGCGAATAACTAAAATTGAGAAGACAAGCATTAAGCTTTACGCCTTCTGCTTTTAGCCTTTCAAATCCTCATTCACTCTGTGGTAAATCATTGTTTGATTACCGAATATTTTAGAGAAGCCTTTTACATCATCACCAGACCATGCATTGTTTTCTTCTCCGTATTTACCAAACTTGTCAGACATCAAATCGTGTGCGGATTCAATACCGATTACGTGGAAACGATACGGTGCAGCAAATACCTTCACTTTACCCGTAACATTCACTTGTGTGTCTTCTAAGAATGTTTCAATGTTCCTCATTACCGGTTCAAGGAATTGACCTTCGTGTACAAAGTTTCCGTACCAGTTGCCCAATTGCTCTTTCCAATACATCTGCCATTTGGTAAGCGTATGTTTTTCTAAGGTATGGTGCGCTTTAATAATTACCATCGGAGCAGCAGCTTCAAAGCCTACACGCCCTTTGATACCAATGATGGTATCACCCACGTGAATATCACGACCAATACCGTATGGTGCTACAAGTTTATTTAAGGCTACAATTGCATCTGTTGATTTCATGCGTTTGCCATTCAAACCAACCAATTGTCCTTTTTCAAATTCCAATTCAATTTCTTCTTCACCTGTTTTTGTAACCTGTGTAGGGAAAGCACTTTCAGGAAGTGTTTTATTCGATGTCAATGTTTCTTTGCCACCTACACTTGTACCCCAAATACCAACGTTGATGGAGTATGCAGCTTTGCTCCAATCACGCACCACACCTTTTTTCTTCAAGTATTCAATTTCTTGATCGCGGGATAATTTCATATCGCGAATAGGTGTGATGATTTCGATACCCGGATTCATAATCATGAATACGACATCAAAACGAACTTGATCGTTGCCAGCACCTGTAGAACCGTGCGCCACTGCAGTAGCACCAACTTTCTTTGCATGTTCTGCAATTGCCATTGCTTGAAATACGCGTTCAGCACTTACAGAAAGTGGATAGGTATTGTTACGAAGAATATTGCCGTATACCATGTACTTCACACATTCTGCATAATATTTTTCAATGATATCCAGTGTAGTATGAGAAGTAACACCCAATTCGTACGCTTTCTTTTCGATATCAATTAACTCTTCTTTAGAGAATCCACCTGTATTCACAATGGCCGTATGCAATTCATACCCTAAATCTTCTGTTAAATACTTTGCGCAATATGTTGTGTCCAATCCGCCACTGAAGGCCAATACTACTTTCTTTTTCATTGTTATTTATGCGTAATGCTGAAGGCTTAAAGCCTAAGGATCTTCAGCGGTTATAGTTTTATTTTTGAGAAAAGCGTAAAGCTGAAGGCCTAAAGCAAATTCCCTTTCGTTTATTTAAGAATAGATCTGATAAGTCAATTATTAAGAGACGCAAAGCCTTAAGCTTTCTGCGTTAGGCATTACGCGAGTCCTAGAAAGGACATAACCTTGCCACCACCTTTACCAAAAGCTTTCAGCAACTTATGGTTTTTAATGCGCTGCCATCTTTCCCAAAGTTTTGAGTCGGTAATAAAATCCCACTTCTTCTTTTTCTTTTCTTCGGGATCATATACCATTGCCGTACACAAGCACATCTTACGATCTTTACTTTTCAATATTTCGTAATTAACGCAGCTTGCACATCCTTGCCAGAATGTGTCATCATCGGTGAGTTCACTATAGTGCGCAGGACGATATCCCAACTCTGAATTGATTTTCATCACAGCCGCAGAGGTTGTTAATCCAAACAGTTTTGCATCAGGAAACTTTTTGCGCGACAACTCAAATGCTTTCTCTTTAATTTTTGTCGCCAAGCCATACTTACGAAAGTCAGGGGATACAATCAAACCTGAGTTTGCTACATATTTCCCATGACTCCATGACTCAATATAACAAAAACCTGCAAATTCGCCGGACTTTGTAATGGCAATAATAGCCTTCCCTTCATCCATCTTTTGACGGATATAATCGGGGCTACGTTTTGCAATACCTGTTCCACGCGCTTTTGCACTCTCGGCCATTTCATCCACAATAGCATCCGCTAAATGTTTATGTTGAGGGCCTGCAACCAATACCTTAATATCAGATACGCTTAGTTTATTCATTCCAAAATAAATACTACAATACAAATAAATTCCCGAAGGAGAATCAGTATTGTAGATTGATTAATACTGTAGAAACTGTGAAATGTGTGTGATGAAGCCGGTTTAAGGGCTATGTGGTTTGAAAAGAAGTATCCGCATGAGATACTTAAGTGTACGTCGGCCTAGGGCCTCGGTTGGTTCAGTGCAGAAAATAAGCTAACCGCCCCAAAAGGATTCGGGGTAGAAAGAAACAATATGTAGTTAGACTTTTGCATTTAACCTTAATAATTCTTCAGCAAATGTAATTCAAAATTAAATTTATACAAAGTAATAACCCTTTTTTTATCCAATAAGTTTCTTTCCAATACCTTGAAAAAAAAATACTTAGAGTGTAAAAAATCTATTTTTACCATTCATTTTAGTTCCTACATACATTCTACTTTCTAGTCAAAACAAACATAAAATCGCAATATATTGTATTATAAATAGATACAAACGTCGCAAAAAAATACGCTTATTAAAATCCATTCATATTTGATTAAAAAGACTCAACTACAAACTGAAAAATACACCTGTAAAACTTTCATAAATAGAACTGTGAAATAGCAAAAGAGTGGTGTAATGGACAAAATAATAGTAGTTTTACAACAGATACAAAGAAGCGAGAGAACAACATATCATGATTATTATTATTGATTGCGAAGATCAAAAAGGTCTAATTCATAAAATTACGGGCGTATTAGCTGGTTTGAACCTAAATATCACTCGAAATAGAGAATTTGTTGAAAAACAACTTAATCGATTTTACATGCGTACGGTTGTAGAAGGCGATGTTGATCCATCTGTTTTAAAATCTGCATTAGCTGCAGTTTTACCTACAGACCATAGTCTATCAATCAGCACAGGTGAATTAAAGAAAATAGTGATTATGGTTACCAAGGAAGAGCATTGCTTAACCGAATTAATCAGCAAATATTATTTCGGAAATTTAAAAGCGCATATCGTTGCAGTCATCGGTAACCACGAGCATTTAAAGGCTTACACAGAGAAATTTCATATACCCTATCATTTTATTTCCCACGAAAATAAAAGCAGAGAAACACACGAAGCGGAATTGCTTTCTTGTCTCAAGCAATACAACCCTGACTACATCGTGCTTGCAAAGTTTATGCGTATTTTAAGCGATGATTTCACGTCGCATTACCCATCACGTATGATCAATATTCATCATAGTTTTTTACCTGCATTTAAGGGAGCAAACCCTTATAGACAGGCGTATGAACGTGGGGTGAAAATCATTGGTGCTACGGCACATTTTGTAAATCAGGACCTAGACGAAGGACCAATCATTCACCAAGAAGTCATTCCAATAGATCATACCTTAAGCCCAGTAAAAATGGCTGCTGCAGGTAAAGACGTCGAAAAATTGGTATTATCGAAAGCCTTGCAATTAGTATTGGATCAAAAAGTATATGTGAGCGGGAACAGAACGATAATATTTTAGTAAAAGTATATTAGAATTCTGAATTCAGAATTCTAATATACTTTTTAGGAACTGCTTTTGATTTTTTAATGCAACGTATTAATTCATTAAAAAGAGCACTCTTCATCTTTCCCCAAACAATATAATCCGTCCCTTCCAATGGATAGATCTCTTTCATCAAAGTGACCTCATGAGTATCTATTTGATATCCATAAATATGAGTAGGCAAATCAAATTTTTTACCACAAGTTGTCACTTCAATTTTATTTGAAATCACAAAACAATTAAAATTTATTTCAGGCAATTCGACACACCCGTCTTGTATGGTATGCTCTGACGGAATTGAATCTTTTTTCGTCGGTAAACTAGCTAAAATGCTATGCGAATCAACATGCTTCAAAACAATAAAAAATTTAGGAGCAGGGGCAGACTTGCCATTTTTAAAATAAAAAGGTGTAAAATAAAGAATATTACCTTCTTCAAACATCGAAATTAATGGCATGTTAAATAGTCTTCATAAATTTCTTTTTTACGACTATCATGTTGAATCAACTCTGTCAAATCTATAATGTATTCCGTATTCGTAATTTCCTCATTTAACAACAAATCCAACACATCATTCTTTTTAGCTGTATTATACCAAGGAGACTCCTTTCTATGGGTATACAAAACTAAATCCTTTGCTGTTTTGTTACCGAATTCTTCTAATACATAATCCAACAGATCTAAATCATTTTGAGAGAATTCATCATCATTAAAGTTCGAATCAGGTAAAATATAGCAATTACCATCTTGATCATTTTTTCTCTTTATATATCCTTTTAATAAAGTAGGTGCTGATGAAAGTTCAATAAAAATATTCTCATCGACAGGTCCAAATTTCCACACTTTATATGTTAAGTTCAGAAATGGTATTCCGCTTCGCTTTATTGATAATTCATCTAAAATATACAATAGCTTAAGCAGTTTTGTTTTGGAAACAGAATTGATTTTTTCAGATAGATAAATTATGGTATTACCAATTTTAGATATTTGATTGGGACTATATTTTATATAAAACTCTGACATTTTATCCTTCTATGATAGTTAATTAGTATACAAATCTACAAAATAATAAATGAAATAGTACAACACACAAGAATTCAGCAAAATAGAGCCCGAATGCACGATTTGCTAATATTCATTTCGCATTTACAAATATACCAATATTTTTAGTAAATTGCTAATATATTTAGAACAAAGAAGTCTTATGCAGATATTTCACACACTCCCCCAAGCACTCCACGCACCAATCACGATTGCCAATGGAGCCGTAGCTGCTGGCTTCCCCAGTCCAGCAGGTGATTATATAGACAATAGAATCGACATTTTTGAATACCTGATTCAGCACCCAACTGCAACATTTTACGTGCGTGTAAAAGGAAATTCCATGGTAAACGCCGCCATTCATGATGGGGATTTATTAGTGGTAGACCGTTCCATAGAACCTAAAAACAATCAGGTTGTGGTGGCTATTATTGATGGGGAATTTACCGTAAAACGCATCAGTAAATACAACAACAAACTCTACCTCATTCCTGAAAATGAACATTTCAAACCCATAGAAATTACCGAAACCATGAACTTTGAAGTATGGGGCGTAGTGACGTTTGTAATTCATAAACCATAAATGCCGAAGGCATTCAAGCCAAAAGCTCAAGGCTTAAAGCCTAATGCCACGGCGCATGTAAGTTAAAATGATGGCAAATCTATTTCAACAAAAAACCATTCTAACAAACGCAAAAGCTTTAGGCATTTAGCCTTAAGCCTTCGGCTTTAGGCTTTCACATGTACGCACTCATCGACTGTAATTCTTTCTACGTTTCTTGTGAACGTCTATTCCGGCCGGATCTACGAACTTCGGCTGTTGTTGTCCTTTCAAATAATGATGGCTGTATTATTTCGCGTTCGGATGAAGCAAAAGCACTTGGCATTAAAATGGGCGAACCTTTTTTTAATATAAAAGAGTTGATTCGAAATAAGAACGTAACGGCATTTTCTTCCAACTATACCTTATACGGAGATTTATCCGCACGCGTAATGGCAACACTTGCAGCCATTGTTCCTGATATTGAAATTTATTCCATAGACGAAGCTTTTTTATTATTAAACGAAACACATACCGATTTAGAAATACTCGGACATACGCTCCGTAATACAGTAAAGCAACACACTGGCATACCTGTAGGCGTGGGCATCGCTCCTACCAAAACACTTGCAAAGCTTGCGAATAAGCTTGCCAAACGTTCGGGTGGCGTACACATCATTTATCCAAACAAGATCGATCAATCTTGGGCGCAAGCTACGTTTGATGATGTATGGGGACTTGGCAGACAACATACAAAAAAACTACGTGCGCATTTTATAGATACCATTGAACAGTTTATACAGCAGCCTGAAGAATGGGTGCGAAAAAACTTTTCTGTGATCGGCCTACGTACACAACGAGAATTAAAAGGCATTCCATGTATAGAAATGGAAGATGTTGCAGATAAAAAATCCATTTGCACCTCTCGTTCTTTTGGAAATCTACAGACAGAATTTTACGACATACAAGAAGCCATTGCGAGCCATGCTGCAAGTTGTGCAGAGAAACTACGCTTGCAAGGGTCGCGTGCAGGTAGCATGCATGTAACCCTTTCTAAAAGCCGATTTACAAACGAAACTGGACAATTATACTTTGGCATTTTTATTAAGTTACCCGAACCGACAAACAATACATCTACACTCATTCAGTTTGCCACAGAAGGCTTGCGCAACATCTTTCAAAAAGGCCATGTCTATAAAAAATGTGGTGTAATTGTAATGGATATTGTACCCGAAGAAACCGTACAACTAAACATGTTTGAAAGCCTGCAAAACGATAAGCGCACAAAGCTAGAAGTTGCAATGGATCAAATTAATAGAAAGATGGGTAAGCACACGCTACGCCATGCCATTCAAGGCTATCAGCACGTATGGAAATTACGTAAAGAAAATATATCGCCCAATTACACTACGAATTTAAATGAAATAGTGTGCATCAACGTTGGGTATATTTAATAAAAAAAACAGCATACGTTCAGTCCTGCGGGCCTGATTAACTCTCAAACAACACAGAACTGAACGTGTTAAAACAGCCTAAATTATGGGAGTTGTACAGCCTCAACAGCAACAATTTCGCTGGTATACACATTTACCGTAGCTGTAATCGTATGTGTGTTTCCGTGTTCATCAGAAGCGATAAGTGTTATAAAAACTCTACCGGTTGACACACCATTCATACGCACCTCCTTCGAACCTGTTAATGTACTCGTTGCAATTGCAGTAATTCCACTAGTAGCGCTTGTTATTGTCCAAGCATCGCCATCGACATCTGTTATTTTATCAGACAAATCCCAATCAAAACTAGAACCTTCAGCTATTTGAAAACTTGTATTTATGCCATTATTTAACGTTGGTGCAGTATTGGGCACCGCTGCTACAACACTATATGCAATTACATTTGTATTACCATCTGCATCTGCTATAGTAATTGACAACGTTGCTGTACCCGCATATACGCCTGTATACACAAATGCTTTGTTATCAGAAGTGCTTATTGCAACGGTTACAATGCGTGAGTTTGAACTAGAAACACTGGTAATAGACCATTCATCGCCTTGTGGATCTACCACAACATCGGTCATATCCATTGTCTGAGAATTAGCTCCTCCGGTATTTACGGTTAGCGACGTATTGCTTCCCGCTTGTAAGTAAGGGGCAGTAGCCGATGGTTGGTTTGTTACAGGTGTAGCAGAAGGTATTGGATCAACAGCACCTTTTCTGCAAGAAGCAAGAATGGAAAGAGCTGCAACAAAAAGAGTAAGATTGATTATTTTTTTCATGTGTAATACAAGTTTATCTATTATTAAAGTTTCTATTGCATAAACGAGCCGTATAAAAAAATGATGTCGCCCTAATAATTAACTTGATAAACAGTTACAGAAGCAGTAAAGGTATTTCTGTTTGAATGTACATCTTGAACCGTTACTGTAACAGTACCGTTTCCTGTGTACTGCCCGCTAGCACTAAAATTAACCGTTGACGGCCCAACAGTAGTGGTAAATAAGTTCTCATCCGAGCTCGTTGCAGAAATAACAAACCATCTATCGCCATCTGCATCGGTTACAACATTCGACAAATCCCAAGAAGTCGTCTCATTTGGATTAGAAGGGATATTAAAGGTTGTATTGGCGTTTGCATTTAGAGTAGGTGGTGTATTTGCAACTACAGGTTCATTTGCTACAGTTAAGGTAAATGTGATTACATTTGAATTGCCATCAACATCGGCTACGGTAACAGTAAGGGTTACAGTACCTGCAGCTATTCCAACATAAGAAATTGCTTGAGTACCGTCAATCGCAACAGTAGCAACATTGGTATTAGAACTCGTGACACTTGTAATGGACCAATGATCACCCTGCGGATCAAGTAATACATCGCTATCCAAATCCAGATAACCTTCATTGGCAGCTCCGGTGTAAATAGACAAGGTTGTATTGGTCCCAGGAATAAGCGAAGGTGCCGTAGTCGATGGTTGGTTAACTGCAGGAGGAGTAGTCGTAGTAGTTGTGGCTACAGGCGTTGGGTCTTCTTCTTTTTTCTTGCAAGAAGTGAATAACGATAGCGCTGCTACAAATAGCGTAAGGCCGATTAATTTTTTCATGAGTATTATTTTATAAAATCTGTTATGTAAAACTAGGTGTTCGTAAGGCTTGTAGTACTACCAAAAATTGGTGGGTTGTGTCTCTGTTTAGCTCAACTATTACGGATTCTGCGTAGCGCCTATTGGTGCTGCTGCTGCTATAACATGAACGGTTGCATAATACGTATTGCTGTTATTATTAGCATCTGTTGCTGTTATACCCACAACGGCATCTCCCGCAGATAATCCTGTAACACTTATTGTTTTGGTATTAGCACCCAATGAGACAGTTGCATACGTTGCATTATTTACTGCTACATTCGTAATGGACCAAACATCACCCTGCGCATCTGTTATTTTGTCTGACAAATTCCACGTAAGCTCTGACCCTACAGGTAAATCAAATTCAGTAGTTATGCTAGGGTTTAAAGTTGGTGCATCATCATACGTTACGGTTAATGTAAAGTAAATAATATTTGCATTTCCAGTAGCATCGGCTACCGTAACGGATAATGTTGTAGTACCTACAGATAATGCCGTCCAATCAAAATCTTTGTTAGCAACAATTCGAGCTGTCGCAACATTGGTATTCGAGCTCGTTATATTGGTGATAGACCAAGAATCACCCTGCGGATCTGTAACTATAAACCCAAGATATACACCTTCCGTACGGTAGTTAACCGTGTAATCAAAAATGGCTGTGTCTACGCCAGCCACCAGCGAAGGTGCAGTAGCTGATGATTGGTTAACTGCAGGAGGAGTAGGTGTTGTAGTAGTTGTGGCTACAGGCGTTGGGTCTTCTTCTTTTTTCTTGCAAGAAATGAATAATGATAGCGCTGCTACAAATAATGTAAGGGAAATTAATTTTTTCATATTATGTTTGTTATAAAATTTAAAGAGTGTCTATTGAATAAAAGACACGTGCACGTACGCATGCTTGACAGTTTAGTATCAAGCATACATACAAGACAACAATTGCACGTTAAAAAAATGGAAATATTACTTGGGACCGCCAAATTTAGCTCCTTTTGGGTAAATCGTTACTTGTGCAGAAATTGTTCGTTGTGCACCATCCGAGGTGGTAAGCACAATGCACAATACCGCTGTGCCATCACCATATGCAACAGAAATCAAGCCCACCCTACTATCGCTATCAGTACATATATTTGAATAGCTACGATAAAACAACGCTCCTTTTGTTTAAAAGCTACTCGGATTAGGCACCACTGTAACCGTTGCCGTAAGTGTATTGGAAGCACCTCTGCTATCTGTAACAACAATACTTAACGTTGCAGTGCCAAGACTTACACCTGAGTAAAAAATACTTTGCTCGGGGTTGTTAACGGCATCTGTAGCTAATCCTGTTGTTACAATGGCTGTATTGGAACTTGTAACGCTAGTAACCGTCCAAGAATCGCCTTCGGCATCGCGTACTATATTTGTTAATCGCCAATCCGTACTATATCCTGGAAATGTAGTTTTACTTGTTGTTGCTTGTGGAATAAATGCAGGTGCGGCATTAGTAATAATAGGCGCTGGGTCTTCTTTCTTTTTGCAAGAAGAAAAAAGGAAACTCGAAATAAATAAGATCGAGAAAATAATTTTGTATGCTTTTTTCATACCGAATAGTGTTTTAATTATATCACAAAAGTATCGTTATTTCACATCTATTTTACTACCCGAAACGGGTAGGTATATGCTAAAATATTCACTTTATTCATCCATAATTTTATTCCTATATTTGCAGATACAATAAGTTATATAATAGATATGCTTCGATTTTTAATTCACCCTACGCTTCAAAATCCTTCCCATCCTGATTATAAGAAAGCATTGATATACACATGGGCCATGTGTACTATTGGAGCCTTCCTAATACCCTATTTTATATACTTCTGGGTTGCCTACCCAGAGGATACAATTAAAAATTCAACAAACTTAATTTTCGGAGGTCTTTTTATTGCAGGCATATATCTTGGCAGATATGTACAAAAAATCATTTACATCATTGGTTTCATTGCATTAATTTCATACCCACCTATAATGATCAGTATCTATCATACGGGAGGTATTTATTCCGTGGAAGTTGTTTGGATTTTTGTATGTCTAATCTCTCAAACAATTTTTATCGATTACAGAGTAGGCATTATTGGAGGAATATTTTCTATTATTTTTTACACGTACTTATTTTATATAGAACATGCCATCCCAGAAAAAGAAGCGCGATATAAAGAATATATCCTGTCGCATAGCAACATCAATAACTTCTTAACATTAACATTTGTCACCGTTCTTATACTTTCTTTACTTATTACGTTTGCGCGCTCTTTAACAGCTGCAAATAAAAAAATAGAAGAGCTTTCTAAAGACAAAATTCAATCGTTGGAAAATATGCTAGAAGAAAAAACAACGGAGTTAAGTCTTATTCGACAATCGTTAGCAAAAGATTTTCACGATGAAATGGGCAATAAGTTAGCGAGCATATCCATATTATCGCAAGCAATAGCCTTGCAAAATGTAGACTCAAATGCAACACCAGAAACAAAAGAGATGCTGCATAGTATTAATATCCATGCGAAGGAATTATATGAAGGCACCAAAGATTTTATTTGGTCCATTGATTTTAAACACGACTATGTGCTTGAATTATACATTTACTTACGTGAATTTGGCGAAAGTTTCTTTAGCAAAATAAACATTAATTTTTTATCTGAATGCTCTATCCCCGAAGAAACAATCATGCGCATTGACCCTATCGTTGGCAGACAGGTATTATTCATTTGCAAAGAAATCATGACGAATGCTGCTAAACACGCTACATGCGATGAAGTAAAATTACAATTGGCATTTATAGAAGGATTCATTGTTCTTAGAATCACGGATAATGGATGTGGATTTGATTTGATACAGGTACAAAAACGCGGCTTGAACAATATGCTTCGCAGATCTGAAAAATATAAAATAGGCTTAGATATTGATACAAACAAACAAGGTTCTGTATTTACCCTAAAAATACCCTTACCTACCCAAATGTGGTAGCGGAATCATTTATTTATATTCTGAATATTGTATTATGAATATACTAAAACACGACATTATCATCATTGAAGACAATCCAGATATTCGATTGGGATTTCAGATTTTAATTAATTCCACATCAAAATATTGGGTTAGTGAAACATTTGAGGATTGTGAAAGTGCTTTATTAAAAGTTGTCGCTTTAAATCCGCGTATTGTATTGATGGACATAGACCTGCCTGGCATCAGTGGAATCGAAGGAACAAAGCACATTAAAAACCTATTGCCTAAAACGGACATTATTATTATTACCGTATTCGAAAATAGTGCGCGAGTATTTGATGCGCTCTGCGTAGGGGCTACGGGTTATTTAACAAAAAATTCGAGCCACACCGAGCTACTAGATGCCCTCGACGAAATAATCTCTGGAGGTTCACCGATGAGCGCAAACATAGCACGCATGGTCACGACCTCATTTCAAAAAGCCCGCGTTTCTCCCATTTCAGAAAAAGAAAAGCTTGTGCTTCAACTTCTCGTTATTGGCAAAAGCTATAAATCCATTGCAAGCCAATTGGATCTTTCAATCGATACAATAAAATTTCACATCAAAAATATTTACTTGAAACTACAAGTAAACAATAAAGAAGATGCGATTGCAAAAGCAATATCCGAAAAATTAGTATGACTCAGGTAATAAATAATATGTTTTACGTATTAAGAATGTTCAATATTTTCTACTCTTAAAACGTAATACTTCCAACTTATGACTTTTTTTCAATTATAATCTTCTGATGGAAATGTTTCGTATGATGAATGTTATGCATCAATTGATCTTTATATCTTGAATCCATTTCAAACGTTGCATGTGCGCGGTACACAAGCACATGCTGTATCGCTTCGTCTTTTACACCCGAATTTGTAATTAAAAATGTTTTGATGGAATCGGCATCTTGTTCGTGACGCGTCCCTACATTAATTGTTAAGGTGATAATTTCAGTTATCTCTTTATTAATAACAGGATTTAATTTTATGGGCGCAAACTTAATCCGCAAAGCGTCTTCAAAATCGTCTTTGTGATAGACTTCATCTTCTTGCAACATACAAATAGAATCCCCTTTTTTTCCTGCACGTGCTGTACGCCCACTACGGTTTACATATTGCGCTTCGTTATCGGGCAAGTGATAATGCAATACGAAATTTAAATCTTGTACATCTATTCCTCTTGCCGCCACGTCCGTTGCAATCAATACTTGAATTCTTCTTTCTTTAAATGCAGCCATAACCTTTGTACGGTCATACTGATTTAAATCTCCGTACAATGAATCCGTAAGTATTGACAAGCCCTTCAGCTGTTGACCTAGCAATTTTGCTGCTGCCTGTGTACGACAAAAAATAATACCTCTATCCTTTGGGTGAGATAACAAAAATGCTTTTAAATATTCTAATTTATATCCGTATTGATAGGCAATGTATTGATGCTCGATGTTTCGGTTTATATATTCTTGGGGCTTTATACGAATCTCTTCCACCGCATCACCCATATACTTTCGCACAATTTGCTTGATTCCTGAAGGTAAGGTCGACGTGAATAACAACTTGCGCACATTTGGCTTACAAACGCCTACAATTTTATCAATATCGGGTTCGAAACCCATATTCAGCATTTCATCTGCTTCATCCAATACCAAAAATTTCAAATAGCTCAAATCAACTATCTTTCTTGAAACCAGGTCCAGTAAGCGTCCAGGAGTAGCAACCAAGACATGTCTCGGAACTTCTAGTTTTTTAATATTTTCTTCAATCTTCTTTCCACCAAATACCGCTTCCGTATGAATTCGAACGATATATCTAGAAAAAACAAATACGTCTTTTGCTACCTGTTGCCCCAACTCTCTCGTCGGAACCAAAACTAACACTTGTGTCTGTTGCAATGCAGGATTAATCTGCTGCAAAATAGGCAAGCCAAAAGCTGCCGTTTTGCCCGTCCCTGTCTGTGCTACTGCAACCAAATTTGTGCGCGAATTGAGAATAAATGGAATCGCTTTTTCTTGAATTTCAGTAGGTTTTGAAATATTATTTTCTGCAAGCGATTGAAGCAGCTCTTTATTTAAACCAAGTTCAGAGAAAGTCATTTGAATAGTGTAAAGGTAAATTTTAACTGTATGTGTATAAAACACATAATGGTGTGCAATATACACATATCCATTTTGTGTTACACCAACAAAAAATTAAGAGGAAGGATCCAGTTCTTTTCCCTTTTCTTTTTCTATGAAGGATTTTAAATATCCTTCTTTCAAATGCTCGTAAACCGATTTTTTATTTACAAGCATGGTAACCAAGTACGCAAACATACCCGCTAACATAAGATGAAAAATAACAGAGTGCCTATCCGTCATCTCTAATACAAGAATAGCCGATGTAAATGGAGAATGGGTAACGCCGGTTAAAAAACCAACCATACCCGCTAATACCAACAGATTTGTATGTTCTGTTGCAATATCTGCAACATAAGCAATAAATGCGCCTATCGTTCCGCCAGCACTCAACGATGGGGCAAAGATACCTCCAGCGCCTCCACTTCCAAAACTCAATATAGGACCTAAAAACCGACTAACCATCAATGTAAAGCTCACATCCTTGTTATCTATAAATAACAAATTTTCTAATACACTTTTACCAGAACCAGCTATAGAATGATTCAAAAAATAGTGTATAGATGCAAATACAAGTGAAAATCCAATAACTACCAATATGTGCTTTCGCATTGTTTTAAATGTTTTTTTCCATTGGTGAATGGTTAAGATTAAATTCCCAAACAAGCCGCCTAAAAAACCTGAGATTATTGCTGTAAGTATTACCCACAATAAAAACGAATAATCGGATATGTGTAATTTGGGAAATCCTAAATACAAATAAGGGCCTAACATTGCTTGTGCCGTCATACCAGATATAATAACAGCAACAAATAAGGTTGTTCTAAACTTTGAAAATTGTATCCGTGTTAGTTCTTCAATTGCAAATACAATTCCACCAAGTGGTGTATTAAAAGCAGCAGCTAAGCCAGATGCAGCACCTGTTAATATCATCAATTGCGCACTAAACTTCTCCCACTTTTCTGGCAAGGAATGGTGCATAAAGCTAAAAATAGATGCGGATATTTGTATGGTAGGTCCTTCTCGGCCAATTGCGCCGCCTCCTGCAAGCATAATCAGACTACTTAAGACCTTTACAACGGAAACTTTTACATTCAATAATTTTTTGCTCAATGGCGATTTGCCTTCCATTTCTACAGCAGCCATAACTTGTGGAATACCGCTTCCGCCTGACATAGGCGCAAAAAACTGTACAATAAACCAAGATAATAAGAAAGCGAAAGGTGTTACAATAAAGACAGCTTCTGGATATGTGCCTAAAAACTCTGTACTGATTTCTTCAACATAGATAAAACTTTTCGCATATAATACAGCCGCCACACCCACCAATACAGATGCAACCCACAAAGGAATCAGTTGATAAGCCGTGCGATGAAATTCTTGATAGTCAAATTGTGAAAGTTTTTTGTAGAAGTATTCTTTCATGTAATTAATATTACCTTTTTTTAATCAGAATGACAATGAATTACGTATTTAATTCAATTCCGCCTATTTCAATACACGTACTTTTTGACTGCAAAATCACACATTCGATATTTTTAAATGAAACCATTCAATACCATTGTCTATCGAAGAATCTAGAGTGAATTAATGCACGAAGGGATAAAACTACATAAACGAAGGATAGATTTATATTTTGAAAATTCTGAATTATTTATTTTTCTTTTTAAACGTAAAAAAATAGGTAATTAAAGTCAATTCTTCTGCCGATACATGCGTTTCAGATACCTTATCTTCATGTATTTCATTTGCTATTCGAATGGAATATGCGCCCATTTCTTCTTGGGTAAAGTCGGGAATAATCATTTTACCTTTTATTTTTTTAGTATGACAACTGGCGCAATTCATTTCATACAACACCCGCCCTTTTTCACTCAACCTTGCATATTCCTCCTGAGTTGATTTTGACATCGCTTCAGGAAATACATAGACGGCTTTCTTGTGTGAGGCACATGCACTAATGATAAGTACGCAGACAAAAAACATTATTATAACATAACTAATAGGACTAGAACACATAACTTACTTATTACTTGTCAATGCCTGATATAGGTTGACCGTTTTAAAGGCAATTTCCACCTTAAA